>KL569577.1:4256-5506 GCA_000715685.1 Streptomyces lilacinus | reverse complement strand
GCGCGAGCTGGTGCCCGCCGCGACCGTGGAGCTGAAGCTCAAGGGCGGGCTGCCCGAGGGCGTCCCCTCGGTGACCCTGGCGACCGTGCTGCCGATGGCCTGGCCCGCCCTGCGCCGCGACAACGGCGCCGTGCTGCTGGGCCTGCAGAACGACACCGCGACCGGCGACCTCAGCCGCGACCTCGCCGACACCCTGCAGCGCGCCCTGGTCGCCGAGCTCGGCACGCCGGTCGCCGCCGGCCGGCCCTCCGCCGAGGGCCCGCGCCTGCAGGACCTGCTGGACCCGGAGGGTCCGTTCGAGCCGGTCGTGCACACGGGCTTCGAGTTCTGGATCGAGAACGCCGAGAACGCCGGCGGCGAGGTCGCCGCCTCGCTCGAGCGGGCGAACGCCGCCGCGATCCCGACGGTCCGGCTGTCGGGCGTGGAGTCCGCCTACTGGTGCGAGGTCCCGGAGAAGAACCACCTCCGCTGGGTCATGACCGAGCCGGAGGAGCGCCTCCTGGACGCCCTCGCGCGGCTCCACGCCACGGGCGGCACCTCGCTCGGCGAGGGCACCCGCCTGGTCGGCTCCTTCCGCGCCCACGGCCTGACCGTGCCGGTGTGGGACCTGCCGAGCTCCATGAGCGCCGAGGACGTGGAGAAGCCGGCCGCGGCCTTCGCGGAGCGGCTCGCCGCGGCCCTGACGGACGAGACCCCGCTGACGGCCGACGAGCGTCGCGCCCGCGGCGGTCTCACGAGCCGTCAGATCACGCTCAACTGATCATCTACCGCCGGTGATCCACAACGCCGCGTGACGGCGCCCCCGGGCGCCGCCGCGCCGTGGACAACCGCCCGGAATCGGCCGCGCCGCCGACCCCGGGCGGACGGGGTGATTCCGACGCCTGCGGCGCGCAAACGACCGGTCAAACGGCGTGACTCCTGTCACAACTCCCGCTGTGGGACCGGAAATCGGCGTCCGGAAATCCACGATCGAATTTGCGAACCGCGGATCTCTTGTTACCGTTCTAGGAGCCCGGTCGCTGGTGCATCCCCCGTCGCCAGCGACCGGGCGCTTCCATGTCCGGACGCGTCCAGGTCGCCCTCGGCGCCACGCGGGACGCCCTTCGGCGCCGCGCGGACACGGTCCCGGGCCGCCACGGCCCCGCGCCGGACGCCTCCCTGAGGCCCCGCTCCGGGCGCGCCCGCCCTCGGCTCCCCGGCCCATGCCGGCACCCGGCCGCATGCGCTCCTGTCTCTTATACACATCTCTG
>KL569577.1:2542-4062 GCA_000715685.1 Streptomyces lilacinus | reverse complement strand
GATGTGTATAAGAGACAGCTCACGGCCGGCGCACACCCGGCCCCAGCAGCGCCCGCCGGGGCCACGCACGCCCCGCCCGTAGCCCACTACGGCGCTTCCCCGGGGGTCCGGGGGCGAAGCCCCCCACGCGGCGGAGCCGCATATCGAAACAGCCGGGAAGGGGCGGGATCGGGGAAAAGCCACCGGCCCGCACAGGACCGGCCCCCTAACCCTCCTCCGCCTCCCCCGAGTTGCTCCCGGAGCGAAGCAGCAGCTTCCCCTCCGTCGAAGCGATCTCCGCCACCGCCGCATACGAGCCATGTCCCCGCACCGTCGGCCGGCGCGGCGTCTCGCACATGTCCGGATCATCGGTTGCGGAGAGCCGGCAGTTCACCTGCACGGTGCGGCCGTCGGGTGCCATCAGGGTGAGGACGCCGGCCAGCGGCGCGCCGGTGGCGTTGCGGTAGTACGTACGGGCCCACGTGTCGCGGGCCCGCTCGATCACGCAGGTCTGGGCCTCCACGCCCTCGGGGGAGGCCAGTTCGGGGCCGCAGCGGGCGATGCCGGTGGGGCTGTCGGCGGAGAGGCCGGACAGGCCGGGCGCCGTCGCGTCCCAGACGCCGGACGGGTCCGGGGCGTCCCCGGAGTCCGCGCCGAGCAGGCCGCCCGGCGCGCCCGGGCGCCGGAATCCGGCCGGCCGCGGGCCGCCCCGCCCGAGGGGCGCGGCCCCGGGGTTCTTGGCGGAATCCGGCTTGGCGCGCGCCTTCTCGCGGCCGGGCGCCCCCACCGGGCCGGCCGAGGCGACGGCCAGGGGCAGCACCACGGCCAGCACCACCGCGCTCGCGAGCGCGACCATCCGGAAATCCACCACGCGCTGCCGGGACGCGCCGGGAACACTGGACGCACGCACCATGGGACCACCTGCAAGCTCGCCGCGGGCGCTCGATCGCGCCACCGCGGGAAAACGGAACGGAAAAGATCGCGGGGACGCCGATCGGTCCGGAACGGACGGACCCGTGCCCTGCCGGGCCGGCGGTGCCCGTGACGGCACCCGCGACAGCCAGACTCCGAACATACGGGCCCGGCCCCGCCCTTCGGGCTCCCGCGCGCCCGTTTCCCGCGTTTCTCCGGGCGGCTTACACCCGGAAGAGTGAGCGGCGGCGCGGGTAGGCCCCGGGGGAAGCCGGGGAGGCCCCGGAGCCCCCGGGGGAAGCGGGGGAGGCCCTCAGGCCCCAAGGGAAGCGTGAGAGCGCGTGCGTCTCCCGTCCGTACGCGCTCTCTGCGCCCCCGAGCCGGCACACCACCGACCGCCGGCCGCCCCGGCGCCCGGCTCAGTGCGCGAGCCGAGTGCCACCGCCGCCCGGCGTCCCCGTGGCCGCCGCGCTCTCCCGCACCAGGACGTCGACCACCGTGGCCACGTCCGGCAGCCAGGGCCGGGCCAGGTCGCCGACCCGCCGCCGGTCCCCGGACCGCGCCGCCGGGCCGGCCCCCGCCGGCCGCGGGGCGCGCTCCCAGCGGACCCGGCCGGCGCCCGTGGCGGG
>KL569577.1:393-2284 GCA_000715685.1 Streptomyces lilacinus | reverse complement strand
CTCCCTCGCGCCATCAGAGATGTGTATAAGAGACAGCACCCAGTCCTGGCTGTGCAGGAGTTCGCCGAGCACCTCGAGGGAGTAGGGGGCCACCAGCAGCGACCAGCGGGTGGGGGTGGCCACCACCGGGCCGAGCCGGATGCCGGCCCGGTCGAAGGCGGCCAGCGCGCGGGCGCCGGCGACCGCCGGCAGGCTCACGGCGCAGGGCGCCCGGCCGCCGGTGGCGAGGACCACCGGTGCCTCGGGCCGGTTGGTCCACCACCAGCGGACCATGCGGGCGTCGGTGGTCGCGGCGAGCAGCCCCGGGTCGAAGGGGTGGGCACCGGGGACCGTGCAGTCGGGGTCGGGGCAGCCGCATTCGCGCACGCGGCCGATGCCGGGCCGCAGGCCCACACCGGGGACCACGGGCCACTGCCATTCCGTGGCGTACGTCAGGGCCGCGGTGAGCACCGCGGACCGGCCGGCCCGACGGAGGGAGAGTTTGCGTCGCCTTCCGAGGATCTCGCGCATGAGCGCTCGTTCCTTTCCGTGTACGTCCGTGTACGTCCGTGAACGCCGAAGGTGGGCCTCGCCCGGGGGCGAGGACCGTGGGCACCTGCACGACCACCTGAGTGATGCACCTGAGCGATGCGAACACCCGAGTGAACGGCATGTACTGCGGGGATTGCATGGACTGCGAGGAACTACGCGTAGCCCCCGGGAGCCGTGGGGACTACATGGCACTACGGGCACTGCTCGGCGCGGTACTCAACGCGCCGTGGCCCTCGGCCGGCACACCACGTGGATCACGAGTCACTGCGTACAACGCAGCGCATCACGCCGCGGGCCGAGCGTGAAACCTGGCGGGGGGTGGCGCGCGGATGGCGCTTCGTGCTGAGCCGGTGCGCCCCTCGCCCTCGGCATGGGTTGCCCCACGCCGCTCGGGGACGGGCGTGGCCGTTGACCGATAAGACGCTCGGGTCCGCCGCCGGGTTGCGGGGCGGTCCCAACTGCCGCTGCCCTTCTCCGAGTACGTACCCACCACTGTGGATGCGACGCGCTGTTGGAGCGGGATCAGTCGACCGCAATTTCAGGGCCACGGCACTATTTTCCGGCCAAACTTCGGGGAGCCCCGAAGCCGTCTCGAAACCTCACCAGACACCACCAATCCCACTGGTCCAATGCTGGACATTCGCTTGCCCGGGCGTGTACATGTGGAGCACGGATAGCGCGCAACACGTCAGGGGGTTTGCGGTGCTATTGAGCAGAAAACCCAGGCCAACCCGCTGGTTGAGCGGGCTCTGCGGGCTGCCCCGGACCCGCTCGCGGACCGGGCCCCGGCACGGCCCCGCCGGGCCCGACCGGGGCGTACGGCCATGACCGCGCCCCACCTGCCGAAAGTGGCCGGAATCGACCCTCCGCTGCCCGCTCCCGCGCACACTTCCGCCCCCGCGGTTCCCCCTCCCCCTCCCGCCCCCGATGCCGGCCCGCTGCCCGGCACCGCCGCCGGAGCCCCCGAATCCGCCGGACCCCCCTCCTCCGGCACCCCGGTGCAGGACCGCCTCGCCGGCTGGGTCTCGGACCTGACCACGCTCCAGGAGCTGACCGAGCGGCTCAGCCGCACCGCCGGCCTCGAGGACGCGCTGCGCGAGCTGCTCCGCGCCGGGGCCTCGCTCGTCGGCGCCGGCCGCGGCCTGGTCACCCTCGACCCCGCCGCCGGCACCGGGCACCCCCTCACCGTCGGCCTCGGCCTCGGCCACGCCGACCTCGGCCACCTCGAGACCATCCCGCACGCCCCCGGCGCGACGGCCCCCGGCCCGTACGGCCGCCTCCTCGACGACCTGCCGCCCGTCGGCGACCGCTCCGGCACCGCCCACCCCGACATCCCGCGCGAGGACGGCCTGGACCCCCG
>KL569577.1:0-115 GCA_000715685.1 Streptomyces lilacinus | reverse complement strand
CCACCGCGAGGTCGCCGCCCGGCTGGGCTACGCCGCCAGCTACGCCCTGCCGCTGGAGTCCGCGCCCGGCGGCCCGGAGGAGGACGCCCCGCCCGCCGCCGGCCGCATCGGCGGG
>KL569576.1:4357-4537 GCA_000715685.1 Streptomyces lilacinus | reverse complement strand
TCAGGGACAGGCCCTCGACCTCCGGCGGGAGCGGGCCGCCGAGCCCGTACAGCGAGCTGGCCACGCCCATGAACACGCCGACCTGCTCGCCGCGCAGGGACATCGGGGCGATTCCGGCACCCTCGAGCGCCTCCCAGGCGCTCTCCATGAGCAATCGCTGCTGCGGGTCCATGGCGAGGG
>KL569576.1:967-4068 GCA_000715685.1 Streptomyces lilacinus | reverse complement strand
GCGAGATCCCGAAGAGGCCCGCGTCGAACTCGTCGGCGTCGTAGACGAAGCCGCCCTCGCGCGCCGCGCTGCTGCCGGGGGCCTGCGGGTCGGGGTGGTGGAGCGCGTCGAGGTCCCAGCCGCGGTCGGTGGGGAAGGCGGAGACGGCGTCGGTGCCGGACTCCACGAGCCGCCACAGGGCTTCCGGAGAGCTGGCTCCGCCGGGGAACCGGCAGCTCATGCCGACGATGACGATCGGGTCGTCGTCCTTCGCGCCGCTTCGGGGGGCGGCCTGGGAGCGTACGGCCACGGGTGCGGGGGCGCCCGCGAGGTCTTCGTGCAGGCGCTCCGCGAGCGCGGTGGGGCTGGGGTGGTCGAAGACGAGGGTGGCGGGCAGGCGCAGGCCGGTCGCGGCGTTGACGCGGTTGCGGAGTTCGACGGAGGTGAGCGAGTCGAAGCCCAGCTCCTTGAAGGCCCGCCCGGGTTCGACGGCGGAGGCCGAGGCGTGGCCCAGTACGGCGGCCACCTCAGCCAGCACCAGGGCGGTCAGCTGCTGCTTCCGCTCCGTCGGGGACAGGCCCGCGAGGCGCCCGGTGAGCGAGGTGGCGTCGGCGGCGGCGAGCGCGCGCCGGACGCGCGGGCGCACGAGTGCGCGCAGCAGTGCCGGTACGGGCTGTTGTCCGGCCGTCTCCTCGCGCAGTGCGGCGAGGTCGAGCTTCATCGGGAGGAGGTGCGGCAGGCCGTGGGCGACCGCGCGGTCGAACAGGGCCAGGCCCTCCTCGTCGGTCATGCCGGTGCCGGCCCATCCGATGCGGGCCCGGTCCACCTCGCCCAGGCCGGCGCTCAGTGCGCCGGCCCGGGCCCACATGCCCCAGCCGAGCGAGACGCCGGGCAGCCCGGCCGCCTGTCGCCGGTGGGCCAGCGCGTCCAGGGCGGCGTTCGCCGCCGCGTAGTTGGCCTGTCCCGGGGTGCCGAACGTCGCGGACGCGGAGGAGTACGTCACGAACATCGCCAGGTCGAGGTCCGCGGTCAGTTCGTGCAGGTGCAGTGCCGCGTCCGCCTTCGGGGCGAGGACGGCGTCGAGGCGTTCCGGCGTCATCGCCCCGATCACGCCGTCGTCGATGACGCCGGCGGTGTGCACGACTCCGGTCAGCGGATGCGCGTCCGGGATCGCCGCGATGACGGCGGCGAGGGCGGCGCGGTCCGACACGTCGCAGGCCACCGCCGTCGCCTCGGCCCCCAGGTCCCGCAGCTCGGCGAGGAGTTCGGAGGCGCCCGGAGCGTCGGCGCCCCTGCGGCTGGTGAGGACGAGGTGGCGGACGCCGTACGCGTTCACCAGGTGCCGGGCGAGCAGGCTGCCGAGGGCGCCGGTGCCGCCGGTGACGAGGACGGTGCCGAGGGGGTGCGGGGCCCGGGGGCCGGGCTTGTCGTCCGCCGCGGAGCGCAGGGCCGCGGCGCGGGTCAGGCGCGGTACGAAGACCTTGCCGGCCCGGACGGCCACCTGCGGCTCGTCCAGGGCCATCACGTCCGCGAGGGCGTCCGCCGAGGCGTCGGTGTCGTCCAGGTCGGCCAGGACCAGGCGGCCCGGCTGTTCCGACTGCGCGGAACGGACGAGTCCCCAGGCGGCGGCCGCGGCGAGGTCGACGTCCTCGCCGTCGACGGACACCGCGCCCCGCGAGACCACCGCGAGCGTGGCGGACGCGAACCGCTCGTCGTCCAGCCAGGAGCGGACCAGGGCGAGGAGCTCGTGGGCGGCGCCGTGCAGGTCGCCGTCCGGCATGCCTACCGCCACGACGTCGGGCACGGGCTGCCCGGGCTCCGCGAGGGCGTCCCAGTCCCCCGGCGCCGACAGCGGCAGCGGGGCGGGGCGGCGCTCGGCGGCTGGTGCCGGGGTCCAGCTCACCGCGAACAGCGAGTCGTCGTGACCGGTTTCCGCGGCGTGTCGGATCTGCTCCCGGGAGACCTGGCGCAGGACGAGCGAGCGGATCGCGGCGACGGGCTCGCCCGTCGTGTCGTACACCTCCACGGAGACCGTGTCGGGTCCGGTGGGGGTCAGGCGCGCCCGCAGCACGGAGGCGCCGACGGCGTGCAGGGAGACGCCCTGCCAGGCGAAGGGCAGGTGGACGTTCGAGGGGTCCTCGATCAGGCCGCCGGGGCCGATCGTCTGGAGCACGGCGTCGAGCAGCGCCGGGTGGACGCCGAACGCTGCGGCGTCCGCGTGCGCCTGCTCGGGCAGGGCCACTTCCGCGTACACCTCGTGGCCGCTGTCCGGGACGCGGACGGTCCGGATGCCGCGGAACACGGGCCCGTACGCGAGTCCCGCGTCGGAGAGGGTCTCGTACATCCCCGTCAGGTCGGCCTCGCGGGTGCCGGGCGGCGGCCACTCCAGGCGGGCGGGCGGTGCCGTGTCGTGGTCGGCGGGGGCGAGGACGCCGGTGGCGTGCCGGGTCCACTCGGCGGTGCCGTCGGGGGCGTCCGGGCGCGAGTAGATCTCGATCTGTCGCTCTCCGGCGACGGTGAGCACGCTGACCTGGATCTGGACGGCGCCCTGGGCGGGCAGCACCAGGGGGGCCTCGAGGGTGAGTTCTTCGAGGGTGGGGCATTTGATCTGCTCGCCCGCGCGCAGCGCGAGCTCGACGAAGCCGGTGCCGGGGAAGACGATGCTGTCGAGGACGACGTGTTCGGCCAGCCAGGGCTGTGCGGTGGCGGACAGCCGCCCGGTGAGGACGACGCCCTCGCCGCCGGGCAGCGGGAGTGCGGCCCCGAGCAGCGGATGGCCGGCGGATCCGAGGCCCGCGGCGGCCAGGTCTCCGGTGACGTGCCGGGTCTCGGGCCAGAAGCGGCGGCGTTGGAAGGCGTACGTGGGCAGGTCGACGGTCCGTGCGCCGTACGGGGCGAAGAACGCGGCCCAGTCGACGGCCGTGCCGTGGACGTGTGCCCGGGACAGGGCGGTGAGCAGCGCCTCGGCCTCGTCGCGGTCGCCGCGCAGGGCGGGGACCGCGAGCGCGCCGTCGATGCTGTGCTGGGCCATCGCGGTGAGCACGCCGTCGGGGCCCAGCTCGACGAGCGTGGTGACACCCTTGTCGTGGAGGGTGGTGACGCCGTCGGCGAAGCGGACGGCC
>KL569576.1:464-636 GCA_000715685.1 Streptomyces lilacinus | reverse complement strand
AGGGTGGTGACGCCGTCGGCGAAGCGGACGGCCTCGCGGACGTGCCGCACCCAGTATCCCGGGGTCCGGATCTCCTCCGGGTCGGCCAGCTCCCCGGTGACGTTGGAGACGATCGGCACCTGCGGGGCATGGAAGCTCAGCCCACGTGCCACCGCGGCGAATTCGTCGAGCA
>KL569576.1:0-175 GCA_000715685.1 Streptomyces lilacinus | reverse complement strand
TCTCCAGCTCCGCGACGGCATCCGCGTCACCGGAGATCACCACGGAGGAGGGCCCGTTGACGGCGGCGATGCTCACCCGGCTCTCGTACGAGGCCAGAGCCTCCGCGATCCCGGACTCGTCCCCCTCGACGGCCAGCATCGCACCACCGGACGGCAGCGCCTGCATCAGCCGACC
>KL569575.1:5640-6188 GCA_000715685.1 Streptomyces lilacinus | reverse complement strand
TCGTCAAGGGCAGCCGGAAGAGTCTCCGCATGCAGCTCAAGTCGCTTCCCTGGCGGGACATCCCGCTCCTGGGTCGGACGAAGGAGACCGGCCACGGGCGCTGCGAGATCCGCCGGATCAAGGTCGCCACCGTGAACAGGCTGCTGTTCCCCGGCGCCCGCCGGGCCATCCAGATCAAGCGCCGCCGCACCGACCGCAAGACCGGAAAGGCCCACCATCAGGACCGTCTACGCGGTCACGAGTCTCACCGCCCACCAGGCCGCCCCGGCCCAGCTTGCGAAGCTGGTCCGCGGCCACTGGAGCATCGAGTCCCTGCACCACGTCCGCGACACCACCTTCGCCGAGGACACATCCCAACTGCGGACCGGCAACGCGCCACGCGCGATGACCGCCTGGCGGAACCTCGCCATCGGCATCCTGAAACGCTCCGGCGTCACCAACATCGCCACCGCCCTCCGCCGCAACGCCCGTGATCCACGACGCCCACTGGCCCTCCTCGGCCTCGGATGATCAGAAACCGGGCATCAGGTGACTACGCCGAAGCCCTG
>KL569575.1:2270-5379 GCA_000715685.1 Streptomyces lilacinus | reverse complement strand
GTACCCACGCCGCCCTGCGCACCGGCTACCAGGTCACCTACCTGCACTGAATTACGGGGCCCTCGCCACCTGCCTGTGTATCGCAACAATCGAGCGATTATGGAGGGGGCCGCTCGGATATCAGGTCCAAATGCTCGGCTGGAACTGCAAGTCGCCGACGAATTGGGCTACGACTGGCGGTCAGCGCGTGCGATCCCGCCACCGGACGACGGAAGACCGGTCGTTGTGTACACCACGGCTCGAAATCTCGACGAAGTGGGCATGGTAGTGAGGCGCTACGGAAAAATGATCAAGGAGGTCTATGAACTTCCGTATAGGCCCCTTCGGCGCGCCTGCCGCGTTCCGCCTGATCTGCTGTGCCCTGGGCGACCAGGTGCCGCCGGCACTGATGATCTGAATCAAGGGCGATGACGACCATTACAGGCAGTTCACGACGGAGTGGGTGACCGGCGATCCATCGGCCTTGCCGTCAGTGAGGGCGTAGCGCCAGGTCGCCGACTGGACGTGGTCGCTTGCCCGTTGGGGCCGCTAGTCCAAACGGATAAGTGCCCTGGTGATGAGTGCCTTCGCGCGCTCACCGTACACCGCTGACCGCTTCAGGAGGTCGAACGCTTTCGCGTACAAAGCGACTTCTCGGGGTTGAGTCACGGAGAACTCTGCGGAGTAGGTCTCAACGAGAACGAGCTTGTCGTCGAACATCGAGAAAGAGTTTCCCGGCCAGAGGTGCATCCGTGCGTCATGCGGGATGAATCCCAGACTGAGGCGGGGCAGCCTCATGACGGCAAGAAGCCGGTCGAGCTGACCGCGCATGACGTCTCTCCCGCCGATGTTGGTGTACAGGGCTTGCTCGGAGAGTAGGACGTTGAATATGCGATCGCCCTGATAGAGGTATTGCTGGCGTTCCAACCTCTTGCCCACCGCTGCATCCGTGTCATCAGGAACCTCGTAGAAGCTGACGACCTGTTGAAGCGTGGCGGCGGCGTACTCGGCCGTCTGGAGCGTTCCCCAGACCACCGTGGGGTGGAAGATGCGGAAAACCTTGGTCTTGGCGTAGACCGGAAGGGCCTTGCTCTGCCGCTTCTCCGCACCGGTCTGTAGCTGGCGACGCCACTCCAGCCACAGCTCCTCGATGTGTCGAATCGTAGCGATCAGATCGTCGACCTGGTCTTCGGCATTGGTCTTCTGGCACCAGAGCCGGATGTCATCTTCGCTGGCATTCTGTCGCCCGTTCTCGATCCGGGAGACCTTGGACTCCTGCCACCCGGTAACCGCGGCGAATGCCCGGCCGCTGGCGAACCCCGCGTCCTTACGGAATCCTCGCAGCCGGGCACCCAGGGCTTCCCGCGCTTCCTGCGCTCTGATACTCACTGGTGGTTCAGGGCTTGTACTCGTCGTGCGGGATGGCGACGGACCAGAGCGCATCGCGGACCTTGATGCAGTCCGCGACCGTAGCCGGGACGTCGATGAGTTCGGAACCGAGGACGCGGCCGTCCTCACTGAAGTGGCCGACGGCCAACAAGCGGTCGTCGTACAACCACCAGTCGTTGCCGGCCACCGGAAACGTGATCCCGTCGGGCACCCGGTGTCGTGGCAGCCACCGGATGTCTTCGCCGGCCTCAATGTTCAGCCGGGTCAAGGAGTGCTCCCAGCGGACGTACTGCGAGTGAGGCTCGCTGATGACCCGAACCCTGCGCACCGTCCTGCATTCGCCCGTCACCCGCTTCATGAGCGTCATCCACGGGCCGAGCCAGGCGTAGTCGTCGGATTCCCCGCGCTGCCAGCGCGCGTACGGCGTGTCCTCGACGGGAGATCCGTAGTCGTCTCGCAGTTCGAGGTGGAAGGCATCGCGTTCGAAGCTCTCGAAGAGCTTGTCGCGTTCCGCGCTAGTGATCAGGTCCACTGTTCTCCTCCAGCAGGGCCGTGATCGAGGACCTGGGGACCTCGATGCAGGTCTCGTAGTCGGGCATGCGCATCTGACTGAGGGCTTCGGTGTCCGTCATGGCAGGGCCTTGAAGGATGCAGGTTCCCTGTTCCGTCACCAGCATGATCGGTGCCTCGAAGTGCTTGACCTTGCCGGACGTCAGGCCGTCGTTGACCAAGTGCTCGAAGAGCTCGGGCGGCACCTCCACCGCCGTGTGGCCGGCGGGTACGTCGAGCTGCATCAGCAGGTCGTTCGCGTAGACCTTCCATCCCTGAACGACGTAGCTGTCCTGGTCGGTGGCGTACAGGGTGGGACTGTCCCCAGGGGTACTGTTCTTGCCGAGGAACCGTAGCTTCATCGTCGCTCTCCCGTCCGCTTCCTTGCGCCGGATTGCTCAGAGGCACGATCGTCCGTGGCGGATAGTGCCCCGTCAACCCGCCTGCTGCAAACTGGCGCAATCTCCTTGGGGATTGAGCAAGGCCACCCCTATGGTCATCTAGGTACCCAACCGGGCAAGATCGAGGACGGGGATCCCATGACGTTCGGGAGAAAGCCGCCCGGCCAGGGCGGTGCTCCGCTTGACGGTGGAGAGGCGGTCACCGTCGAGCACACAGGACGTGCCGACATGCAGGACCCAGCGTTCAAGCGGCACGACGTGGTGCTCGGCGTCCGGGCCGAGCGCATCGGCATCGTGATGGACAACGTCGGCCCCTGCTACCAGCTCCGTCCGCCGGCCGGCGGACCGGAATGGGAAGCGGAGCCGCAGCACATCGAACCGGCACCTGCCGAGGTGCAGATGAGTGCGCGGGTGGCGGAGGCCAACAGGGACAGCGGGTTGCGGGGTGAGCGCTGGTGAACAGTGGGATGTCGCTGGAGTCGGCCACTCCGGACAGCATCAAAAGTCTGGGGTTGCCTCCCATTCGATCGCTTGTCCACGACGCGGTATCGGGATGCGTTGGGGTCCTCATGGACGCCGGAGAGCTCGAAGATCCGTATAACTATCGGAAGTGTGTCGTGGCCTTGCTCCGGCAGGAGCACGGCGGGCGGGCGTGGACGACGGACCTACGAAGGGTTCCCTGGCGCGCCTCAGATCGAAGCCGGGGACCCCGTGATCACCACCGGATACCGGTACCGGTGCGAGTTGCAGGCTGCCAGGTTCGACGAGCCCGAGGCTGTCTCTTATACACA
>KL569575.1:0-2009 GCA_000715685.1 Streptomyces lilacinus | reverse complement strand
GTGTATAAGAGACAGACCCACGACGACTCCGCGCCTGACGCTGCGCTGGTTACGGTGTCACGCCGATCGAGCCGCTCAGGAGCTTGACCCCGCACCGGGGGGGCGTCACCGGCTCGCCGCGCTTCGCGTCGGCCTTCCCGCGGCATGGCCGGACGTGTCCCAGTCCTTAAGGGCTTGGGTGGCCGACGACGACCACCACGAGCACGTATTGGACGAACTCCGTCCGGTCGCGCCTACACGTTGAGGGCGTCGACCCCATTCGTTTCCTTGACAGCGACTCCGTTGCAGGAGTCCCACGAACTACCACTCGGCGATCCCCCCACCACCCACACTTCCGCCGAAAAGGCGCCGCACGGCACCGTGCGCTGCCTGCACCCGCCCGAGCGTTGCACGACTACGGACGGCGTCATCATCTGCCGTTGCGGTGCCCGTCGATTCCCCGGCTACCACGCGCTCTGTCTCTTATACACAGCATCCGCCCTGCACCACCGCTATCTCGTCGGCGCGCCTGCGCCGGCCCTGTGACTCCCGCCCCGGTCGGCGCACCCTGGACAGGTCGAGCAGGCCGGGAGCGGGGCAAGGCCCCTCCCCGTTCGTCGTCGGTTCTGACAACGCCGCATCCGTCGGACGGGGAGGGTTCCGCAAGATCCGTTCTAGCTGGAGGTGCCCGCATGGGTACAGCAGTGGCGGTACGCGATCCGAAGGAACTGCTGGGCGAGGACGTCTGGGACCGCGAGATCAAGCTCCTGGTCCGCGACAACCTCATGGACACCGTGATGGCCGGCCGCCTCCTCGGCCAGGCCGTCGCCTACCTGATCACCGCCATGGAGACCATGGGCGAGGGTCTGGAGCTCGGCTGCGGAGAGCTGGTGGACACGGCAGTCCACGCGCTCATCCTCGACACGGCGAACTACGCCGAGTTCTGCAAGAAGTACAACAAGGGTGAGTTCCTCCACCACATCCCCGAGATCGAGCGCAAAGCCGACGGCACCGTCATGAGGACGGCGGCCGTGGTCGAGCGGCACGGGTTCGAGGTGGACTGGCCGCTGTGGGAGCGCGATGCCTCCACCTGCTCGCCATGCACGCAGGGGACGAGCTGCCACTGAGTAGTACGACGGCGTGAAGGCCGGCGGCACCCTGAGGGTGCCGCCGGTTCTCGTTCGGGGGAAGGCCGCGGAATCCCCACCTCTCACGAAGGCCCGGGAGTAGCGTGTGACCGTCGGAGCCCGACGGTACGGATGCTCACCAACAAGCCACCAAGGAACGTTGCTGTATGAGCGTTGAGAGTTACTGGGACCGCTACGCAGCCGGAGCCGTCGAGAAGATCGGCCCGGTGGAGGTCTCCATCGAGAAGGGGTTCGGCTGGACGCAGTACGACCACCACGGCCCCGGCGAGGAACTGCTCTGCCAACCGGAGAAGACGCTGGAGCTGGGGTGTGGGTGCGGTGACACCGTCGCCTACCTGGCGCGCAAGGGCATCGACGCAACGGGCCTGGACCTGTCGCCTGTGCAGATCAGGACCGCCGGTGAGCGCTGGGGTGATCTCGCCGGTGCCCGCTTCCTCCTCCGGGAGGCTGTGGACCACCTCAGGACCACGGACGAGACGTACGACGCGATCTACTCGATCTGGGGAGCCTTCTGGTTCACCGACCCCTGCCGGCTCCTGCCCGCCATCCGCGAACGACTCAGCCCACACGGCGTCCTCGTCTTCTCCCAAGCGCCGGCCGTCGACGGCTGCTACGGGGCGCAAGGGATGTACGGCAACGGCTTCAACGGCAAGATCCTTCCGGTGCAGCGCTGGGCGTACTCCGCAGAGATGTGGAAGGGCATCCTCATGCACCATGGCTTCCTCGACGTGGAGGCCCGGGTACTGGAGGCCCCCGATCCTGAGAACCTGGGGACCCTGATCGTCGCAGCCCGAATGGTCTGACCGTGCCGATGCGCTCCGCCCTCTTCCGGAGTTGCGGAGCGCGAATCAGCGGGTTCCCGGGCGCAGGAAGCGCCGGAGC
>KL569574.1:3424-4944 GCA_000715685.1 Streptomyces lilacinus | reverse complement strand
CCTCCAGCCGGACCGGGTGCCCGCCGTTGCCGTCGACGCGGGCAGTGACCTGGTAGTGGTCCTCGACGGCGAGCAGCGCCACCCGCCCCTGGCGCACGGTCTGCCAGATCTCGTCCAGACCCGACGTGAAGAGCCGCTGGCCGCGCGCGTCGCTCAGCCGGCGCAGCACCTCCCCGCGCCGTGACGTGCGGCGCTCGTGGAAGGCGGGCTGCAGCAGGTCGACGAGTTCGTGCGCGGACTTGCCGGCCGCGCCGCCGCACTCGACCCGGGCCGCGATCACGCCGGGATTCGGGCACAGCTTCTCGAACAGCGCGATCTGCTCGCGCAGGCCCACGGCGTACAGCGGCCGGGGGCGACGCTCCAGGACGGGCGCGAGCGCGCCGACGACCGCGCGCATGTACTGCCGCTCGCGCTCGACGTGCGATTCCTCGCGCGAGGACAAGGGATGGTTGCCGACCTTGTCGAAGTTGCGGCCGGGCAGCGCGTCCTGGTGGTCGGGTAGCGCGGGCTGGACCGGGAAGCCCTGTTCGGCGGCCTCGACCAGGGTCTCCCCCTGGCCGTCCCACAGCCGGGTCCCGGACTCCGACAGCACCAGCACCCAGTACGGCTCCTCCGTCAGGCGGGCGGCGACGAGGTTGCGGGTGAGGAAGGAGTCCGAGACGACCACGCGCTGCGGCACCGAGCGCGGCAGGTACCAGACCTGGTGCTCGCCGGGGGCGGCGAGGATCAGCAGGCCGTCGCTCGAGTGGGTGAGGTCGACCTCGGCGACCGCCGCGTCCAGCTGGGCCTCGACGTCGATCCGGGCGGACCGGCTCACGCGCGGGTCCTCGGCGAGCCGGCGCTTCGCGTCCGCGACGGTGTTGCGCAGCCGCACCGGATCCTCCGGGCTGTACGGGGAGCGCCGGGTGGTGGGCAGGAGCAGTGACACGGCCGGATAGTCGCGCGGCCGGCGCAGGTCACGGAGTGTCGCGTCGGTCAGCGCACCGATGTCCATCGTTATGGTCCTCCTCCGGGGCCTGCGGGATGTCTTCCAGGTGACCAGAGCTTCGGCCGCACGGCCAATCGAGCGGGGCCACACGGAGCACCTGCCCTGCCGCCGCACCCCTACTCGTACGAATGATTTCCTCCGTTCGTCCGATTACCGGCCAGGTGGGAGCGGTAGCGATGAAGCCGGATCACTCCGTTCTTCCCCCTCCACCGTCCTCCACCGTCTCCGCGGGAAAGACAGGGCTGCCGTGCCGATGCGCAATGTCCTCAGGAATCTGTCGGCCGTCGTCGCGGCGGTGGCGCTGATCAGTGAGACGTTCGTCGTCGGCCCGGCCGTCTCGGCGGGGACCTCCTCGGTCGGGCCCGCGCACGCGGCGACCCGGGCCGTCATGGAGACGGTGGTGCGGTCGGGCGTGCCCGGCGCGGTGGCGGAGGTGCGGGAGGGCGACCGTACGTGGGCGGGGGCGGCCGGCGTCGCCGACCTGGCGCGGCCCCGGTCGCCGCGGCGGTCGGACCGCTTCCGGATCGGCAGC
>KL569574.1:0-3121 GCA_000715685.1 Streptomyces lilacinus | reverse complement strand
ACGGCCACGACGGCCGCCGGATCACGATCCGGCAGCTGCTCGACCACACGAGCGGAATCTTCGGCTACACCGACGATCCGCTGCTGCGCAAGCGGCTGTTCACGGAGGACTTCCTCCGGCACCGCTTCGACCGCCACACGCCGGCCGAGCTCGTGCGCACAGCGATGTCCCACAAGCCGGTCTTCGCCCCGGGCGGCGGGTGGAGCTATTCCAACACCAATTACGTCGTCGCCGGCATGATCATCGAGAAGGTGACCGGTCACCCCTACGCCGAGGAGATCGAGCGCCGCATCCTGCGGCCGCTCGGCCTGCGGTCGACGTCGCTGCCCGGCGCGTCGCCGGCCCTGCCGCCGCCGAGCGGCCGAGGGTACATGCGGTTCCGGGGCGAGGGGACGCGGACCGCGCTCCACGACGTCACCGACCTCAGCCCCACGACGGCGTGGGCGGCGGGCGAGATGGTCTCGTCCGTCGACGACCTGAACACCTTCTACCGCGCGCTGTTGCGCGGCCGCGTCGTGCCCGGACGGCAGCTCGAGGAAATGCTGACGACGGTGGAGACCGGGAACCGGGACGTGGGGCGCTACGGGCTCGGCATCGCCGCGCAGCGGCTGACGTGCGGGACGACGGTGTGGGGTCACGGCGGCGGGATCCAGGGGTCCGTCTCCCTGGTGAACGCGACGCGGGACGCCCGTCACACGGCCGCGTTCGGCTTCAACGCGCTCGGAATCGCCTTCGATCCGCGCCGGCTCCTCGAGGCCGAGTTCTGCGGGAGGGCGCCGGGCGGGAAGGCGCCGGCTCCGGCGACGAAGGTCCCGTCGGCGGCCGGACGGCCCGCGCCGCCCGCCCGGCACGGGGACAGCGCGGCCCCGAGGTCCGCGAAGGAGTAACCGCTCGCGCGGGCGGCCGCGATCACGCGGGGCAGGGCGTCGGCGTCCAGGACCGAATGCCGCGCGTCGGTCGAGCCCACGTGCATCTGGATGACGGCTCCCGGCACGAGGAGCGCCTTCGCCCGCTCGACGACCGCGTCGGCCGTCATGCCCCCGGAGGGGCCGCGCCAGCCGGCCGTGTCGCCGACGGACTCGACGACGGGAAGCGGAAGGCCACCGGGCGGTGCCCGGTCGCCCGGCGGACGGCCAGATCGGCCCTGTAGACCTCGAGGCGCGCCTGTTCGGGGGTCAGGGCGGGGAAGTGCGGGTGGCTGTAGGCCCGCGCGAAAGCGTCCGGACTCGGCCCGACGCCGGCGAGAGCCGCGACGACCGTAGGGAAAAACAGTGCGCGCACGAGACGTGGAACGGGACGGGACCGCTGCACGGACACGGGCACCACGGGCACGCTCCTGGGGCGGGGGACACACCGAGGTGATCCTCTCGCACAGTGAGGCGACGAATCGTTTCCACGCCCGCGCCCCCTCCCCCGTACGAGCGAACCCGCGCGTGTCGGAAGCCCGGCGCGGGCAAGTGCCGTACGTCCAAGCCGATGACCGGATAAGAGGTACTCCCATGCGCCGTACCGCTGTCATGACCCTTGGCACCGCCGCCGTGCTCGGCCTGCTCACCGGCTCCCCCGCGACCACCGACGGCCACCACGCCGGCCCCGCGGAGGACCGGGACCCCGCCCGCGCCCGGCAGGCGGACGGCGACCGGCGCGGGCCCCGCGACGGCTCCGGCGGCGGCCGGCGCTCCGGCTCCTGAGGACCGGGCCCGGCCCGGCGCGGAGACCGCCGGGCCGGCCGCCCGACCTACCGCGGCCCGGTTGCGGGCCGGTGGCCCGGTGGCACGCTGGAGCTATGGTCCGGCCCAATGACGAGGTCGAGGCGCTGCTGCAGGAGTACGCCGACCTCGTCGCGATCACCGGCGGCGACGCCTTCAAGGCCCGTGCCTACGAGAAGGCCGCCCGCGCGATCGGCGGCCATCCCACCGACGTCTCCAAGCTCGACGCCAAGGGCCTCAGGGAGATCCCCAACGTGGGGAAGTCGATCGCCGAGAAGGTCGAGGAATTCCTGCGCACGGGCCACGTCTCGGCCATCGAGGAGACCAGGGCGGCGATTCCCGCCGGGGTGCGCGAGCTCATCACCATCCCGACCCTCGGCCCCAAGAAGGCCATGGCCCTCTACGAGGAACTCCGCGTCTCCTCCGTGCCGGAACTCCTCGACGCCATCCACGAGGGACGGCTGGGCGACCTGAAGGGTTTCGGGGAGAAGACGCAGGAGAACATCCTCCACGGCATCGCCCTGATGCAGAAGGCCGGCGGCCGGATCCTCCTCAGCGCCGCCCTCGACGTGGCCGAGCAGATCGTCGACGCACTGTCCGCCGTGAGCGGGTGCGAGGGCTGCGCGTACGCCGGCTCGCTGCGGCGGATGCGGGAGACCATCGGGGACGTGGACATCCTCGTGGCCGCCAAGGAGTCGGGACCGTTCATGGCGGCCTTCAGCGCGCTGCCGCACACGGCGGAGGTCATCGCGAGCGGCGAGAAGAAGACCTCTGTGCGCACCACGAAAGGCCTGCAGGTCGACCTCCGTGTGCTGCCGCCGGACTCCTGGGGCGCGGGCCTGCTCTACTTCACGGGCTCCAAGGCGCACAACATCCGCATTCGCGAGATGGCCATCCGCCAGAAGTTCAAGCTCTCCGAGTACGGCCTCTTCCACGCCAAGAGCGGCAGGACGGCCGCGTCGGAGACGGAGGAGGAGATCTACGCGCGGCTCGGCCTCCCGTGGATTCCGCCGACCCTGCGCGAGGACCGCGGCGAGATCGCCGCCGCCCTGCGGGACGAACTCCCCGAGCTGGTCACCGAGGACGAGATCCGCGGCGACCTGCACACGCACACCGATCTGACGGACGGTGTGGCACCGCTCGAGGACATGGTCTCCGAGGCCGCCGCCCGCGGCTACGCGTACTTCGCCGTCACGGACCACGCCCCCAACCTCTACATGCAGCGCATGACCGACGAGAAAATCCTTGCGCAGCGCGAACAGGTACGGAAACTGGACGGAAAGCACCGCAAGATGCGCCTGCTGCACGGCACCGAGCTGAACATCGGGCCGGAGGGCGACCTGGACTGGCCGGACGACTTCCTGGCCGGTTTCGACCTGTGCGTGGCCTCGGTGCACTCGCACTTCAACCAG
>KL569573.1:582-3826 GCA_000715685.1 Streptomyces lilacinus | reverse complement strand
CTCACCACCCTGGCCCTGGCCAACCGCCGGGAGACGGGCGTCAACCTGCTCGACGCCGTCGTCGTGGCGACCACGCCCATCGCCTTCGGCCTGCTCACCCGCACCCGCCACGCTGTCTCTTATACACATCTCAAGAGACAGCGACGAGCTCCCCCGCAGCCGCGCCCGCGAGGACCGGCTGCTCGCCGACCGGGTCCTCGCCACCGAACGCGCCCGGCTGGCCCGCGAGATGCACGACGTCGTCGCCCACCAGGTCAGCCTGATCAGCCTGCAGGCCGGGGCGGTGCAGATCAGCACCGAGGACGCCCGGGCGCGCGAGGGGGCCCGGACGATCCGCGAGCTGTCCGTACGAACCCTCGACGAACTGCGCCACATGGTCGGCATCCTGCGCGCCGCCGGCGCCGACACCGAGGAACTCACCCCGCAGCCCCGCCTGTCGGACCTGCCCCGGCTGATCGGGGTGAGCGCGCTCGACGTCACCTTCGAGGACGCCTGCGACCCGGCGGCGGAGCGCTCGGAGGCCGTGGAGCGGGCGGCGTTCCGCACGGTGCAGGAGGCGCTGACGAACGTGCGCAAGCACGCGCCCGGAGCGAAGGTGTGGGTCCGGGTCGACGAGGACGAGGCCGGGCTGCGGGTCGAGGTCCGCAACGGGCCGGCGGACGCGGCGGTGCCCGCACCGGAACTGCCCGGCGGCGGCCACGGCCTGGTCGGCCTGCGGGAGCGGGCCCAGAGCCTGGGCGGGACGCTGGAGGCGCACACGACGCCGGAGGGCGGCTTCGTCGTCCAGGCCCTTTTCCCGGCCGGCCGCTGACGGACGGTGAGGATCCGCGCCAGGCTGAGGATCCGCGCCGTGCCGAGGCTCCGCGCCGGGCTCAGGCGGACAGCTGCTGGTCGGTGACGTCGGGGCCTTCGTCGGGCTTGCCCCGCCCGCCCGACTCCGCGCTCTCGGCGGTCGCGCTGTCGAGGTCGGGGTAGACGTCGAAGAGCCTGCGCACCCCCAGCGCGGCCAGCACCCTGTTGACGTGCGAGCCCTCCACGGCGCCCTGGGCGGGCAGGATCAGCCGCAGCCGGCCCTGGCAGGAACGCATCAGGCGGCGGGCGGCGATCAGCACCCCCACGCCGCTGGAGTCGCAGAACCGGACTTCCCCGAGGTCGAGCACCAGACTCCGCCGCCCGTCCGCGACAGCTTCGTGCACGTGCTGCCGCACGGAGGGCGAGGTCACCAGATCCATTTCGCCGCAGACCTGGAGCACGGCCCACTGCCCCTGCTCGTGCTCCAACACCTTCAACGTCACGCGATCGAGCCCCTTCACTCGGTCTGTCGTTCCTTTGGAATGGACCCTTCCGCGGTATGGCTGCCTGGCGCTTCCCCCGTGGGACGCCGTGCGAAACGCCGTTGCCCAGGACGCGGCACAAGCCGACCGCTGATGAGCCTATGCCCAGCTCGGACCCTTAATTCCCATAGATCCGGTCACACCCGCATAACACATCGGCACATTCGGGCACGTACGATCGACACCGATCGGCACCCTTGGTGAGATTTCCACCCGAAGTGATGGCGCCAATATCACGTACCGGGCACCCGCGGAAGGGGCTTGCCGGGATTCGACGTCACCGCTCGTGCGGTGTCGGACCCGGCGGTTACATTCGGCGGTAGGGCGTACAGCAGTACGTACGGAGGGGGCCGGACATGGCGAACGACGCACCACCGCGCTGGGACCGCAGGATGCAGCAGCGCCTCGCGCACGGCGAGGCCGCGGCGCTCGGCGAGCTCTACGACCGCTTCGCCTCCCTCGTGCACGGCCTGGCCCACCGCGTCCTCGGCGACGAGCGCGGCGCCGACCACGTCACGCGCGACGTCTTCGGCTACGTGTGGGAGCACCCCGAGGCGTACGACCCCCGGCACGGCTCCCTGCGCTCGTGGATCGCCGGGCTCGCCCACGGACACGCCGTCAGCAGGCTGCGGCGCGCGGAGGACGACGGCGAGCGGCCGGCGGCGGAGGTCGAGGAGAAGGTGCGCAGGGCGAGCGCGGCGGCCCGCGCCGACTACATCGTCACCTCCATGCCCGCGCCCCTGCGGGCGGCCCTGGACCTCGCCTACTTCCGCCGCCTCGACTACCGCCAGGCCGCGCTGCGCCTCGGCGTCACGGAGGACGAGGCGCGGCGCAGACTCCGGCTCGGTTTACAGCTGTTGTCCACCGCGCACGACGCTCCGCGCGCCGTCGCCCCGCCCGGCGGAGGGGCGGCCCTGCGATGAGCACGGCACCGCTGTCGCATCCCGTCCTGAAGTCCCTGCTCGGCGCGTGGGCGCTGGCCGCGTGCTCCGGGGAGGAGACCGCCGCCGTCGAGGAGCACCTCACCGACTGCGCGCCCTGCGCGGAGGAGGCCGTGCGGCTGCGCGACGCCGTCGGGCTGCTCCACCCCGAGGAGAGCCTCGACCTCGACCCCGGCCTGCGCTCCCGCGTCCTCGCCGGCGCCCTGACCCGCCGCCCCGCGCGCGTCCCGGTGCCCGGCTGGGCCGCGCCCTACGAGGCGGAGGCCGCCCGACTGGACGCGCTGCTGCGCGACATGGGCGAGGCGGAGTGGCGGGCGCCGGTACGGCTGTCGTGGTTCGACGGCCGCGGACCGGTCGGGCGCGAGGCGACCGTCGCCGGCGTGATCGGCCATCTGCTGGCCGTCGACGCCCTCGTGGCGGCGGCGCTGGGCCTGCCGGATCCGCTGCGCCCGGGCTCTCCGGAGGAGCGGACCGAGGCCCTCTGGGCCACGGGCCCGACCGGCGCGGTGCGGGACGCCTGGCGCGACCAGGGCCGGGCGCTGATAAGAACGGTGTCCTTCGCGGACCCCGGCGTCGCGGACCTGCCGGTGGCGTACGGGCAGGTCGGCCTCCCGGTGCGGGACGCGTTCCTGGACCGGGCCTTCGAGTGCTGGATCCACGCCGAGGACATCGCGGACGCCGTCGACTACCCGTACGGCCCGCCCGCCGCCGGCCACCTCAACAGCATGATCGACCTGGCCGCCCGGCTGCTCCCGGACACCCTCGCCGCCCGCCGCCGGGCCGGCCTCGCGCCGCCCGCCCGCACCCTCGTGGCGGCGGGCGCCCCGGGCCGCGCCCTCCACCTCGAGATCGAGGGCCGCGGCGGGGGCCACTGGTACATCCCCTGGACTCCCCCGGCGCGTCCTGCACCCCGGAGGAGGCGGTGGCCCACGTCGCCCTCGACGGCCTCGAGTCTGTCTCTTATACACA
>KL569573.1:0-290 GCA_000715685.1 Streptomyces lilacinus | reverse complement strand
CCGTCGGCGACGAGCAGGCGGTCCGCGACGTCCTCTACGCGACGGCGTCGCTGTCGCGGATGTGAGGCGCCCCCACCCCACCCCTTCCCGAAACCGGGCCTTGCCCGGACCGCGTCCTCAATCGCCGGACGGGCTCGAACGCGCCCGTCCGGCGTGCGGGGCGGGGCCGGGACGGAGCCTCGCCCGTAGCGGCTGACGCCGCACGGGAAGGGGGCGGGAGCTCCGCGCCGGCGAAGCCTGGCGCAGACGCGCTACGGGGCGCGGCCCCGGGGTGTGGGGGCACCGTCCCC
>KL569572.1:14909-16999 GCA_000715685.1 Streptomyces lilacinus | reverse complement strand
GTATAAGAGACAGCCTGCCGGGCGTGCGGCAGGTGCGCACGGCGACCGGCGTCTACCGGGACGGGCGGCGCACGGCCGCCGCCGGGCCGTGGGCCGCCGCCTTCACCGGGCCGGCCGGCACCTGGCTGAGCGTCACCCCGAGCGCGGCCTCGGCCCTCTCACCGGACGGCCGGACGCTGACCGAGCTGCTGCGGCACGAACCGGCGCCCGTACCGGCCCTGGTGGGCGGCCCCGGCGCGCGCCTGACCGACACCGAGGACGCGCTGAGCAGCCGGTTGCCGGCCGCCGTCGCCCTCACCGTCCTCGCCACCCTCGTGCTGCTCTTCGCCTACACCCGCAGCCTGCTCGTCCCGGTCAAGGCCGTGCTGCTCAACACGCTCAGCCTGGCCGCCACGTTCGGGATCATCGTCGCGGTGTTCCAACAGGGCCGTCTGGAGGCGCTGCTGGGCCCGATGAACGGCCCCCACACCACCGACGTGATCATCCCGGCGGTGATGTTCTGCACCGCCTTCGGGCTGTCCATGGACTACGAGGTCTTCCTCCTCTCCCGCATCCTCGAGGAGCACCGGCGCGGCACGCCCACCGGGCTCGCCGTCGCCGTCGGCCTGCAGCGCACGGCCCGGCTGTTCACCTCCGCCGCGCTGGTCTTCGCCGTCGTCATGGCGTCCCTCGCGGCCTGCGACCTCGTCATGCTGCGGCTCATCGGCTTCGGGCTCGCCGTCGCCGTCCTCCTCGACTGCACCGTGGTGCGCGCCCTGCTCGTCCCCGCCGTCATGTCCCTCGTCGGGCGCGCCAACTGGTGGCCCGCCACGCGCCGTCGGGCCGACCGCGCCGTCGAACCGGTCGAACAGGGCGCCGGCGCGTAGGCGCCCTTGCGGCCGCCCGCCCGGTCCTTGAGGATCTCAGTCGGCTGAACGGTCGTCACCGCTCTCGCCCGGCACGGGCGCTCCGGGGGGTCACTGTGTCCATCCTCAGCAGACGCACACGGGAAACCGGTCCGACGGCGGACGTCGCGCAGGACGACGCGCTGCTGCGCACGCTCGGCTACCGACCGGTGCTCACCCGGCGCATGGGCTCCTTCGGCAACTTCGCCGTCAGCTTCTCGGTCATCTCCGTCCTGTCCGGCTGCATGACGCTGTACGGTTACGGGCTGGCCACCGGCGGCCCGGCGGTGATGATGTGGGGCTGGCTCGCGGTCGGGGCCATGGTCCTCCTGGTCGGGGCCGCGCTCGCCGAGGTCACCAGCGCCTACCCGACGTCGGGTGCCCTCTACTACATGGCCGACCGACTCGGTTCGCGCAAATGGGGCTGGTACACGGGCTGGCTGAACCTGCTCGGCCTGCTCGGGGCCATCGCCGGCATCGACTACGGGGCCGCCCTGTTCACCGGCGCCTTCGCCCGGCTGCAGTGGGGCTGGGAGCCCACGCCGGGCGGCACCATGCTCATCTACCTCGGCATCCTGCTGCTGCACGGCGCGCTCAATCTCTTCGGGGTCCGCCTGGTGAGCGTCCTCAACTCCGTGAGCGTCTGGTGGCACCTGGCCGGCGTCGCGGTCGTCGTGGGCGTGCTGTGGGTCGTCCCCGCCCATCACCAGTCGGCGTCCTTCGTCTTCGGAAAGTTCGTCAACGACACCGGTTGGAGCCCGCACTGGTACGTGGTGCTCATCGGTCTGCTGCTGGCCCAGTACACCTTCAGCGGCTACGACGCCTCCGCGCACCTGTCGGAGGAGACGACCGGCGCGCAGGTCAACGCCGCCCGCGGCATCGTCCGCGCCATCGCCTGGTCCTGGCTCGCCGGCGGCGTCCTGCTCGCCGGGCTCACCTTCGCGGTTCAGGACTACGAGGGCACCCGGACGTCCGCCACGGGCGTGCCCCCGGCGCAGATCTTCCTCGACGCGCTCGGCACCGGCGGCGCGAAGGCGCTGCTCCTGATCGTGATCGTGGCCCAGCTGTTCTGCGGCAACGCCGAGGTCGCGGCGTGCTCGCGCATGGTCTTCGCGTTCTCCCGGGACGGCGCCCTGCCGGGCTCCCGGTGGTGGCGCACGGTGTCCGCCCGCACCCGTGTGCCGGTCCGGGCGGTGTGGCTGTCGG
>KL569572.1:12515-14637 GCA_000715685.1 Streptomyces lilacinus | reverse complement strand
TCAGAGATGTGTATAAGAGACAGCTCTCTTTACAGCCCCACCGCCTACACGGCGGTCACGGCCGTCAACGTCGTCGGCATCACCCCCGCCTACGCCATCCCCGTCTACCTGCGCCTGCGTCAGGGGCGCGCCTTCCGCCCCGGGCCGTGGCACCTCGGGCGCCGGGGGCCGTTGGTCGGCTGGGTGGCCGTCGTCTGGGTCGCCTTCGTGACCGTCCTCTTCCTGCTGCCCCAGAGCCGGCCGGTGACGGTGGAGACCTTCAACTACGCCCCGGTGGCCCTGGCGGTGGCCCTGCTGCTGGCGGCGCTCTGGTGGCGCGTGGCCGGCCGGCGCTCGTACGCCGCCCCGGAGGTCCCCGCACCGGCGCGGTGAACGGGCCGCGCTGCCGCGCCCTTCCGTGTCGAGGCGCCGCGCCTGCCACGGAAAACCGCCGGTCAGGCCCATACTGCGAGCAGGGCCCGGGGCCTTGGAACCCCGGAACCGGTGGTGCGGGAGGCCTGGGTCATGATCAGCACATCGCTCGCCGCGCGCGCGACGCGGCGCCGGCTGCTGTACGCGCTCGCCGCCGCGGGCGGCATCGGCGCGGTCGGCGGGTTCGGCGGCCGGCCCCTGGCCGCGGCAGACCCCCACCCGGCGCCCCCGGGCGCGGGGGCGGCCCGTCCGGCGGCGCCCGCTCGGCCCGCGCGGCGGCGCGGGGCGGGGGCCGTCGCGGTGGACGCCGGCCGGGCGCGCGAGGTCCGCGCCGAGTTCCTGCACGCCTGGCGGGGATACAGACGCTTCGCCTGGGGGCACGACGAGGTGCTGCCGGTCTCCGGCGGCCATCGGGACTTCTTCGTCCGGGGCCGGCCGGTGGGCCTGTCGATCGTCGAGGCGCTCGACACCCACTACCTCATGGGCCTCGACGACGAGGTCGACGGCTGCCTCGCCTGGATCGAGGACCGCCTGGACTTCGACATCGACGCCGACTTCCAGGTCTTCGAGGCGACCATCCGCCTGGTGGGCGGCCTGCTCGCGGGCCACCTCGCCACGGGGAGCCGCGTCCTGCTGCGTCGCTGCGTGGACCTCGCGGACCGGCTGCTGCCCGCCTTCGCCCACTCCCCCACCGGGATGCCCTACCGCTACGTGAATCTGCGCACGGGCCGGGTCTCGGGCCGCACGCTGCCGGTCGCCGAGATCGGCACCAACATCCTCGAGTTCGGCGTGCTGTCCGAGCTCACCGGCGACGCGAGCTACCGGCGGGCCGCCAAGCGGGCGCTGCGCGCCGTGGTGGAGCGGCGCTCCTCGCTCGGCCTGCTCGCCACCGCCATGAACGTGGAGACCGGCGCCTGGGCCGACCGGGCCGCCATCGCCGTCGACCCCCCGGTGGACTCGTTCTACGAGTACCTGTGGGGCGCCTGGGAGATGTTCGGCGACGAGGACTGCCGCGACTGGTTCCGGCTGCTCGTCCGGGCGCTGGAGCGCCACCAGGCCGAACGGGTCGACGGCCGGCTGTGGTTCAAGCACGTCGACTTCCGCACCGGCGCCCTGATCAGCCGCCGGCAGTCCGCCCTGTCCGTGGCCGTCCTGCCCGTCGGCGGCGCCGACGCCCTGGCGGCGGACCACTACCGCTCCTGGACGGCCGTGCTCGACAAGTACACCGTCATCCCGGAGGAGATCGACTACACCCGGCTCACCGCGCTCAGCACCCGGAACCAGCTGCGCCCCGAGTACGCGAACTGCGCCTTCGAGCTGTACTGGCAGACCGGCGACTCCTTCTACAGCACCACCGCATGGCGCTACTTCGAGGCCCTGCGCACGCACCACCGCGTGCCGGGCGGCTACACGGTCGTCACCGACCTCACGCGCCGGCCCATGACCAAGGGCGACCTCTGCCCGGCGTACGTCTTCGCCGAGAACTTCAAGTGGCTGTACCTCCTCTTCTCCGGCACCCCGCGCTTCGACTACGACCGCGGCTGGCTCAGCACGGAGGGGAAGGTCCTGCGCGGACTGCGCCGGGCGTAGCTCCCGGCGCACGGCGGGGAGGGCACGGCGGGCGCGGGCCGAGCCGGCGTCGCGATCCGGACGTCGCACCCGCTGCCGGCCGAAAATCGCCGGTCGGCCGACGAGCCGCAGGCAGAGGCCG
>KL569572.1:9987-12263 GCA_000715685.1 Streptomyces lilacinus | reverse complement strand
AGATGTGTATAAGAGACAGGGCAGAGGCCGAGGCAGCGGGCCGGACGGCCCCCGTGTGTCGACCTGATTCGGCCTGGTCCGAACCACCGCAGGTCGCCAGCATGGACCCGGGCTACCGGTGTGAGGCACGGGGGGAAAAGCGACAATGGTCTACCGCATTCACTTCACCGCGCAGGACTTGGCGCGCACGCGCGTCGCCGAGGCGCCCCTGCCGCTGTCGGAGTTGGGTACGGCGATGCGCACCCTCCAGGACCGCAGCCGGCCCCTGCTCTTCGACGCCTGGCGCGCCCGCGTGCTCGGCCGCCTGCCCGCCGCCGCCAGAATGACGCTGTCCCTCATACCGCCCGTCGGCTGGTCCCCCACCTTCCTCAACCTCCCCCGCGCCGGGGAGCCCGGGGAGCTGTTCGAGGAGGTGCGCCGCACCCCGCGCCGGGTGATCGCGGAGGAGCTGGCGGCGATCGCCGAGCACCAGCCCCTCCCCCCGTGGGCGCGCGGGCTGCCGGAGGATCCCGCTCTCCTCGAGCGGCTCTACGACGGGCTCGAGCAGCTCCACGCCTCTCTGCTGGCCCCTTACTGGGAGCGCATAGGCGACTACCTCGCGGCCGACCGGACGGTGCGAACGCGCCAGGTGCTGAGCGGCGGCGTGGAGACCCTATTGGTTCAGGCCAATCCGCGGTGGATCCGGTGGAACGCGCCGGTGCTGGAAGTGCGGATGGCCAACGACGCGGAGCGGGACCTCCACCTGACGGGGCAGGGGGTGCTGTTGGTGCCGTCGGTGTTCGGGTCGCGGTCCTTCGTCGACGAGGACGCCCTGCCGCGGCCCGTGGTGACGTATCCCGTCGGGCACGACGAACCCCCGCGCCGACTGGCCCTGCTGGCGCCCCCGGCCGGCGCGGTCCGGCCGGGGGCCGCCCTGGCGGCGCTGCTGGGCCGGACCCGGGCGACCGTGCTGAGCGCCGTCGCCGAGCACCCGGACTGCTCGACGAAGGAGCTCGCGGCCCGGGCCGGGGTGGCGCCGGCCAGCGCCAGCGAGCACGCCACGGTGCTGCGCGCGGCCGGGCTGATCCGTACCGTCCGGCACCGCAACGCCGCGCTGCACAGCGTCACCCGCCTGGGCACCGCGCTGCTGGACTCCGCGGATGCGGACTCCCTTGCGTAGCGGCGGCCGTCCTCCGGCCGGCCCGGTGGTCGCGGGCGCGGTGGCGCTCACGGCCGGGGTCGCGGGCGGCTGGGCCTTCCACCGGACCGGCGCGTCGTGGCCGGCCGTGCTGCGGGACGTGGCGGCGGGGTGGGTCTACGTGGGCGCCGGGCTGGTGGCCTGGTGGCGGCGCCCGGCCAACGGCACGGGGCGGCTGATGGTGGCCGAGGGCGTCAGCTGGTTCCTGGGCAATCTGCAGGGCACCCCCGTGCCGGTGCTCTTCGCGCTCGGGGCGTGGGGCGAGGCGCTGAACCTCCCCGTGCTGGCCCACCTCTTCCTCGCCTACCCCGACGGCCGGCTCACCACGGCCCTGGCGCGGCGGGTCGTGGTGAGCGGGTACGCGCTGGTGGCGGTGGGCGGCCTGGTGCGGACTCTCGCCTACGACCCGCGCGTCAACGGCGGGTCCACGTACCTCACGTGCGCCGACTGCGGGCCGAACCCGCTGCTCGTCGTGCACGACCCGGATCTGTTCGACGCGATCGACCTGGGCTACCGGTGGGTGGGCGCCGGGCTCACCGTCGTCACGCTCGTCGCACTGGTCCGCGGCTGGCGGGCGAGCGGCCCGGCGCGGCGCCGGGCGCTGCTGCCCGCCTGGATCTCGGTGGCGGTCGCCTCGGCCCTCGTCGGCTGGGAGATCCTCTACGTCCTGATGCCCGGTCTGCTGTCGCGCGGCAGTCAGGTGATGACGCTGCTGTCCGACCTGAGCGAGGTCGCCGTGCCGCTCGCCTTCGTCGCCGGCCTGCTGCGGATCCGGCTGCGCCGGGCGGCCGTGGGCAACGTGGTCCTCGAGGTCGGCGCCGACCCCTCGCCCCGGCGCCTCGAGCAGGTCCTGGCCCGGGTGCTCGGCGACCCCTCGCTGCGGCTCGGGCTGTGGAGCGAGGACGCGGGCGCCTATCTGCGGCCGGACGGACGCCTGTTGCGCCCCCCGCGCCCGGGGACGGGCCACGGTGTGACGCGGGTGGACAGTCACGGCAGCCCGTCGGCGATCCTCGTGCACGACGCCGCGCTCGACGACGAGCGGGAGCTACTGGCCTCAGTGGGTGCCGCGGTGCGGCTGTGCCTGGAGAACACCTGGCTG
>KL569572.1:9132-9685 GCA_000715685.1 Streptomyces lilacinus | reverse complement strand
CCGGCGGCTGGAGCGGGACCTGCACGACGGCGCGCAGACGCGGCTGGTGCTGGCCCTGATGACGCTGCGGCGGCTGGACGCCGGGCTGGCCGGCAGCGGGGACGGGACGCTGCGGCACACCGTCGCGGAGACCGACCGCATGCTGCGGATGGCGCTGGAGGACCTGCGGAGCACCGCGCGGGGCATCCACCCCGCCGTCCTGACCCGCGAGGGCCTGGGGGCGGCGGTCACCGCGCTGGCGGAGGAGGCGGAGGTGCCCGTGGTGGTGTCCGTCGAGCCTCGCCGGTGCTCTCCGCTGGTGGAGTCCACGGCCTACTTCGCGGTGTGCGAGGCGCTGTCCAACGCCGCCAAGTACGCGCGGGCGAAGGCCGTGAGCGTCACCGCGCGCCACGAGGACGGGCTGCTGGTCGTGGAGGCCGTCGATGACGGCGCGGGCGGCGCCGACCCGGAGCGCGGCACGGGGCTGCGCGGACTGACGGACCGGGTGGCCGCCCTCGGAGGGGCGCTGCGGCTGACGAGCCCGGTGGGCGGCGGGACGCGGCTGCGGGTGGAG
>KL569572.1:5520-8874 GCA_000715685.1 Streptomyces lilacinus | reverse complement strand
TAAGAGACAGGTGCTGCTGCGCGAGGGGCTGGTACGGCTGCTGGTCGAGGAGGGGTTCGCGGTGGTCGGCCAGACCGACGGGGCCGAGGAGCTGCTCCGCCTCGTCGACGCCGACCGGCCCGACGTGGCGCTGATCGACATCCGGCTGCCGCCCACCCACACCGACGAGGGGGTGCGGGCGGCGTGCGCGATCCGCGAGCGCTTCCCCGGGGTCGGGGTGCTGCTGCTGTCGCAGTACGTGGAGGCGGGCAGCGCGGTCCAGGTAATGTCCCGGGACCCGAGGGGCTTCGGCTATCTGCTGAAGGACCGGATCGCGGACGTGTACGAACTCACCGCGGCCATCAAGCGGGTGGGCGCCGGCGAGTCGGTCGTCGACCCCGAGGTGGTCGCGCGGCTGATGCGGCGCCGGCGGACGGCCGGCGCGCTGGACGGCCTCTCGCCGCGCGAGCGGGAGGTGCTGGCCCTGATGGCCGAGGGGCGGTCCAACGAGGCGATCGCCGAGCGGCTGGTCGTGGGCGGCAAGACGGTCGAGACGCACGTGCGGAACATCTTCACCAAGCTGGGCCTGGAGCCGAGCCTGTCCGACCACCGGCGGGTGCTGGCGGTGCTGATGCACCTGCGGGGCTGACGGCGGGACAGCTTCACGGGGCTGCCCCCGTTCAGCCGCCCCGTTTAAGGGCCTGCCCTGATGTGGGCCCTGTGCGCCCGCTCCTAGATTGAGTGACGCCGGCGAACGCACACCCGTCACTCGCGGCCCCCCGTCGGGGGGCCGCCGACATCCCACGGAGCATCATCATGCGCACACGCACGACCTTTTCCCGCTGGCAGGCCGCCGTCGCCGGCATCGTCCTGGCCCTTGGCCTCACCGTCGCCGCCCCGGCCGCAGCCGTGGGCGGCGGCGAGGACCGGCCGCCCATCGTCTGCTGCTGAGCGCCCCGCGGCGGGGCGCCCCGGGTCAGCCCTCGGCGGGCAGGTGGTCGAGGAAGTCCAGGAGGGCGGCGTTGACCTCCTCGGGGCGCTCCTGCTGCGTCCAGTGGCCGCAGCCGGCCAGGGTCAGGCTGCGGTGCAGCCTGGGCGCGATCAGCTCCAGGTTCGACAGCACCTGGTCCATGCCGGGGAAGGCGCGGACCAGGTCGCGGTCGCCCGCGACGAACAGCGCGGGCATCTCGATGCCGCGGCCCTGGAAGGGGGCGAGCAGCTCCCAGTTGCGGTCGATGTTGCGGTACCAGTTGAGCCCGCCGGTGAAGGCCCGCTCGCCGTGGTGGGCGTACTCGCGGACGAAGGCGTCGATGTCCTCGTCGGTGAGCCAGTCGGGCAGCTGCTTGGGCTCCGGCATCGTGTCCAGGAGGGTCTCGCCGTCGGGGATGACCCAGGGGCGCGGCGGGTCCGTCCGGGGGCTGTCGCCGGAGCCGCCCGTCAGCAGGGCGCGGAACGTGGCCGCGGGGTCGCGGGCGAGCTCGGCGTCGGCGCGGCCGGGCTCCTGGAAGTACTGCTGGTAGAAGCCGTCGCCGAGCACCGCGCGCAGTCCGCGCAGCGGCGGCTCGGGCCCGCGCGGGAGCGGCGGGACGCTGAGCCCGGCGACCGCGCGGACGACGTCCGGGCGCAGCAGGGCCGTGGTCCAGGCGACGGGCGCGCCCCAGTCGTGGCCGACGACCACCGCGCGCTCCTCGCCGAGGGCGTGGATCAGCCCGACGACGTCGCCGGTGAGGTGCAGCAGGCTGTAGGCGGCGATGTCGTCGGGCTGCTCGCTGCGGCCGTAGCCGCGCTGGTCGGGCGCGACGACGCGGTACCCGGCCGCGGCGAGCGGCTCGAACTGGTGCCGCCAGGAGTACCAGGACTCCGGGAAGCCGTGCAGCAGCAGGACCAGTGGTCCCCGCCCCTGCTCGGCGATGTGCAGCCTGACGCCGTTGACGTCGACGTGGCGATGCTCGACCTCGCTGGTCACTTGTCCTCCTGCCCTTGCCCTCGCGGGCCGGTCCGGTGGTGGAGCCGTACTGTGCCAACGGCGGGGAGGACGCCGGCGTTCCCGTCGCCCGCCCGGCCACGGGGCCGCCGGCCCCCGTCGCGGTGCGACGGGGGCCGGGGCGTGCGGGGCGGGGCCGCTCAGTCGCGGTCGCCGTCGTCGTTGCCGTCGCCGATGAGGGCGCGCACCACCCGGCAGGTGGTGGCGGAGGGCACGTGCACGCCGATCTGGGTCGCCGCGGTGCGTATCCTGCGGTCGGTCGCCCGCTCGGGGGTGTAGACGCCGGAGTGCAGCAGGGCGATGGCCAGGCGCATGGCCTTCAGCTGACGGTTGTACGCCTCGTACCAGGCGCGCGGCTGCCCGGCGGGCAGGCGCTTCTTGGGCAGGGTCGGAAGGCTGGGCAGGTTCGGAAGCGGTGTCGCGGCTACGGCCATGGGCATCCTCCAGGAGCGGTCGTGCAACCCTCTCTCTACCCCTCGATTTTACTGCCCGGCACTGACAAAGGCCCCTGGTCAGCAGCCATTTACGCGGCGCGGGAGCGACTCCTGGCGGAGTCGCTCCCCGTGGTCTCGCTCCCGGCTCCGGGGCCGGGGGCCCGCGGGCTACCGGTGCTGCGCGGCGGCGGGGGCGGGCGTCGGGCAGGCGATGTCGGTGCCCGTCGTGAAGATGCCGTCCTTCTTGGCCTGGCCGCCCTGGTACTCGTAGTAGAGGTAGGAGTAGAACTCGATGCGGCGGCTGGGGCCGCAGGCCGAGTCGGGGGCGATCTTGAAGGTCAGCTTGGCCGTGCGGGTCGCGCCCGGGACGACGGGCACGTTGTAGCGCAGCGTGCCGCTCTGCTGGGCGGCGTTGCACTGGACCGTCTCACCGGTGCAGGAGTCGAAGGCGTACTTCAGGCCCGGGTCCTGCGAGGTGTTCCAGGTGGGCTGGATCGACTGGTACACGAACTGGGCGTTCGTGGTCTGGTCGTTGGTGAAGACCAGGGTGACGGTGACCGTGTCCCCCGGGCGCGCCGACGCCTTGTCGACGGACATCGTCATGGGCGCGGCGGCCGCGGAGGCGGGCTGGACCATGCCGGACAGGCCGGCGGCGAGGGCGAGGACGGCGGACAGACCGAAGCGTCTGAGTCTCTGTGAGCGCATGGCCGTGGAGAGTAGACACGCGGCCGCGGTCTGACAGCACCCCCGGTTCGGGACAAGCCAAGGTTTAAGCGGGTGATGGGGTGGACGGTGCTGGTGTTCGGCCTGATGCGGCATGGGCGCATGCGTACGAGTTGGCCGGGACGTTGTGGTGGGACACGGCTGAACCGAGCCTTCCGGTGCGTGCCGGGTGCCCGTGCCGGGGGCACGAACGCCCGGCACGGGCACCCGGCACATCCCCCGGCTAGCCGAGGC
>KL569572.1:4790-5288 GCA_000715685.1 Streptomyces lilacinus | reverse complement strand
AGCACATCCCCCGGCTAGCCGAGGCTCTCGCGCACCGCCGCGATCAGCGCTCCGGCACGCGGGTCCCCGTAGCCGACCATCTCCGAGGCGACGTAGCCGAAGCCGACGCCGTACTCGTCGTCGCCGAAGCCGAGCGGGCCGCCGGAGCCGGCGTGGCCGAAACTGCGCGGGCCCAGCAGGGGGAGCACGGCCGAGTCGCGCGCGAAGCCGACGCCCCAGCGCATGCCGAAGTCCGGCATGCCGGACCACGCGGCGTCGGACGGCGCGTCCCGCAGGGCCTCGGTGACGGTCTCGCGCGCCAGGAGCCGCGGCGCGCCGGCCAGGCCGGTGGCGGCGGCCGCGTACAGGCCGGCCAGGCCGCGCGCCGACGAGACCGCGCCGGTGGCCGGGATCCCGGCGGTCAGCAGCGCCGGGGAGTTCCAGCCGTGCGGGTCGTCGAGGCCGGGGAAGACGAAGGCGCCGTTCATCGTCAGGATGCGGCCTGTCTCTTATACACAT
>KL569572.1:2150-4536 GCA_000715685.1 Streptomyces lilacinus | reverse complement strand
ATGTGTATAAGAGACAGCCCCTCCGCCTCGACGAGCCGGGCCAGCCGGGGCAGTTCCTCGCGCGGCAGGCCGATCCAGGTGTCGAGCCCCAGCGGGCCGCCGACGGCCTCGCGGAAGTGGGCGCCGGGGGTGCGGCCGGTGATCCGCCGGATCACCTCGCCGACGAGCCAGCCGAAGGTGTGCCCGTGATACGCGTGCGCGGTGCCGGGCTCCCAGTACGGCTCCTGCTCCTCGAGGGCGCGGACGACCGGGTCCCAGGCGACGATCTCCTCGAACGTCAGCGTCCGGTCGAGCACGGGCAGTCCGGCGGTGTGTCCGAGCAGCATGCGGACGGTGACGCCCTCCTTGCCGCCTCGGGCGAATTCCGGCCAGTACCGGGCCACGGGGGCGTCGAGGTCCAGGCGGCCCTCCTGGACGAGCAGGTTCGCGCAGAGGCTCACCACGCCCTTGGCGGCGGAGAAGACCGGCGCGACCGTGTTCTCCTCCCACGGCCGGCCGGTCCGCTCGTCGGCGATGCCGCCCCACAGGTCCACGACCTTGCGGCCGCCCACGAAGACGGTGACGGCCGCGCCGGCGTCGCCGCGCTCGGCGAAGTTCCTCCGGAACGCGTCCGCGACGGCGCCGAATCCCTCGTCGGCCCAGCCGTTGTGCTCCACCTGTCCCACTCCCTCGCCCGGGCCACGCCGCGACCCCATGATCATCAGACCGGGGCCACGGTACGCACGACGGCGCCGCGAATCGAATCGATTAACGGGTCGTGAGGGGGCGCGGGACGGAACCGCGGCGCGGGTCAGTCGGTCACGGGGCTCTCCTCCTCCACCGCCTGGCGCAGCTGCTCGTCCTCGATGAGGCCGGTCGGGTACAGGGCGCGGCCGACGGCGTAGGGCCGGGCGTAGACGGCGATCAGCTGGCGGACCTTGACGCTGTCGGCCTGGGACGGCAGGTGGGCGCCGTGGGCCGACGACCCGTCGTCGGCGGGCTCGGGGAGACCGGCCCACATCTCCTCGGCGGCGCTCATCAGCTCGTCGGCCTCCTCGCGCAGGCGGTGCCAGGCGCCGTCCCGCAAAGCCTGCTCCATGGCGGAGAGCGAACCGAGGATGGTGACGTAGTCCTCGGCCAGGCGCTCCTCCTCGGGGGTCGGTTCCAGCGCCTTGACTGCCAACTCGGTTGCGTACATGGACACCTCCACGAACGGGACGGGGGTGACTGAGGGCATGCGCGCGACCCCAGCCACCCGGCATCGTCGCGCCCCGGGTGCGCGGCCGTCGCCGTTCACCGGGACCGCGCTGCCATTTATCACCCGCTCGGCTGAGTGCCGCGGGTGCCGCGCGATCGGTGCCCGGCCCCCCTGCTCGCCGACTTACGCGCCGACGCCGGCCCGCTCGCGCGCCAGGACCTTCTTGTGGCGGGCGTCGAGGACGGCGATGACGACGACGGCGAGCAGGGCGGCGCCGGCCGCCGTGACGTAGCACCACGGGGCGGGCAGGTAGTTGGCCGCCGTCATCACGCCCGGTTCCTTCTCGGTGAAGACGCGGAAGACGACCGCCATCACCCCCTCCCAGAAGCCGGCGACGAGCACCACGAGCATGCCCAGTCGGTACCAAGCCTCGTTCATCACGACCTCCGATGTTTCCTTGCCGTTTGACGATACGAGCGTATCAGCGGGATTTTCCAACTCCCCAGGAAAGTGCAGGCCACTTCGCCATTACGTCACACTTTTTCTCGCAGTATCGTGGCGTTCATGCGTGACGAAATTCGAGGCGCGTGCCGGGTCTGCGGTGCGCCGCTCGCCCCCGCGACCCGCGGCAGGCCGCCCGTCTACTGCTCGCGCGGCTGCCAGGCCCGGGCCTACCGCGGCCGCAGGAACCCGCCCGTGCCCGAGCCCGAACCGGCGGCGGCGGACGGCACGCCGTCGCCGCGGCGCCGCGAGATCGCGGAGGCGCTGTGGCGCATCGCCGCGACCCGGGGGCTGGACGCGGCGAGCATGCGGGAGGTCGCCGCCGAGGCCGGGGTGTCCCTGCGGGTCGTGCAGTACCACTTCGACAGCAAGCACCGGCTCCTGGTGGAGGCGCTGCGCATGCTGCACGAGGAGAACGAGCGGCACGCCCGCGCCAGGGCCCGGGCCCTGGGCGAGCCCGCCGAGCCGCGGGCGCTGCTGCGGGCGGTCCTGGAGGAGTTCCTGCCCCTGGACGAGCAGCGCCGCACCGCCCTGCGGGTGTTCGCCGCCTACTACGCCCGCAGCCTGACCGATCCCCGCCTCGCCGCCGTCTTCCTCCACGACGCGCAGCCCCTGGAGCGGCTCGTCGCCTCCCTCGTCACCGCGCTCCGGGGCGACCGCGCGGACGACGGCACCGGCCTCGACCCGCGGCTCGAGGCGGACCTGCTG
>KL569572.1:1604-1878 GCA_000715685.1 Streptomyces lilacinus | reverse complement strand
GCGGCTCGAGGCGGACCTGCTGGTGGCCGGCGTCTCGGGGCTGGGCATGGACGTCGTGCACGGGCGCCGCACCCTGGCCGAGGCCCGGCGCGTCATCGGCTACCACCTCGACCGGATCCACGCGGCCGCCGCGCCGGACGGCAACCGGTGAGCCGGCCGGCTCGTTGAACGACCGTCATGAGAATGCCGTCGCTCCCCCGCCGCCGGGCCGCGCCCGCACTGCTGCTCGCCGCCCTCGCCGCGACCTGTGCGTTCCCTGTCTCTTATACACATC
>KL569572.1:0-1364 GCA_000715685.1 Streptomyces lilacinus | reverse complement strand
CCGGCGGCGGAGCCGGCAGCGGGCCCGCCCGGGATCGCAGCGGTTCGCCCGCTGCGATCCCTCGAGCGGGCGTTCGACGCCTACGCGGACCACGACCGCTCGCCCCGGCACTGGACCGGCGGCGACAGCACGTACTCGCTGCCGACGCCCGCCGGAGAACTGTGGATCTTCTCCGACACGTTCCTGGGCACGGTCCGGCCGGACGGCTCCCGACCGCCCGTCGTCGGCGACGGCGGCTCCACGCCCTTCGTGCACAACAGCTTCGTCCTGTGGACCGCCCGCGGCCCGCGCACCGTCACCGGCCGCGACCGGTCCGGCCGGCCCGCCTCCCTCGTGCCCGGCCCCTCCGGCGACCGGCCGGCCGGCCCCTGGTACTGGGCCCGGGCCGGCCTGCCCGACGGCACGGGCGCGGCCGTCGTCTACGCCCGCTACGCCCGCACCGGTCCCGGCCCGCTGGACGTGGCCTGGCGCGGCAACGTCCTGGCCCGCTTCCGCGCCCGGGACCTGGGCCGGCCCGTCTCCCTCACCCCGCTGCCGTCCTCGACCCGTACGTCCTGGGGTGCGTGGCTGGCCCGGGAGGGCGGCCGCACGTACGTCTACGGCACCGAGAGCGCGCCCTCGGGCGGCAGTTGGCTCCACCTGGCCCGCGTCGCCGGCACGGACCTGCGGCGGCCCTGGCGGTACCTGACGGCGGACGGCACCTGGTCCCCGCGCGAGTCGCGCTCCGCGCGGCTGTCGGGGCCCGGGGGCGCGGCGCTGCGCGTCTCGGACGAGCTCAGCGTCGTACGGCACGGCGCGTGGTACGCGCTGCTGACGCAGCGGGTGGACGTGCCGTTCAGCGCGGAGCTGCGGCTCGCCTGGTCGCGCTCGCCGGGCGGCCCGTTCACCGCGCCGCGGACCGTCTGGACCGCCCCGGAGGCCGGCCCCCGGGGCACGTACCACGACGCCGACGTCCACGCCTACAACCCGCACGAGCACCCGGAGCTCGAGCGGGCCGGCGAGTTCGTCGTGTCCTACAACGTCAACAGCCTGGACCCGCGGGACGTGATCGACCGGGCGAGCGTCTACCGGCCCCGCTTCCTGCGCGTACGGCTGGGGCGGCGGGGCCGGTCGCCCGGGTGACGGCCGGTCAGAGCGGGTCGTCCGGCGCCAGGCGGTGGACGCCCGGCAATTGGTCGTCGAGCTCGCCGGGCTCGAACCGGCACATCCCCACCACGTGCCAGAACTCGCCGGCGATGTCGCCCTCGAACTTGTAGCCGCCTTCCGGGTTCAGGGCCACCCAGCCGCCCGGCACCCCGATCAGGGTGGCGCGGGCCCGCGGCGGGCCCTCGGGCCGCAGGGTCCAGAGGCGGACGGTGCCGTCC
>KL569571.1:31876-32461 GCA_000715685.1 Streptomyces lilacinus | reverse complement strand
GTGTATAAGAGACAGGGGCAGCCGGAAATGTCGCGGCACCCGGCGGAGCCGTCAGGCGTGGGGCCGGCCCATCGCGCGGAAGGTCCAGCCGGCGGCGCGCCACGCCGCCGCGTCGAGGGCGTTGCGGCCGTCGAGGATGCGGTGGGCCGCGACGACGTCGCCCACGGCCGCCGGGTCGAGGTCGCGGAACTCCGCCCACTCCGTCAGATGCAGCACCACGTGCGCGCCCCGGCACGCCTCGAGGGCGGTCGGCGCGTAGGCGAGGGTCGGGAAGACCTGCCGGGCGTTCTCCATGCCCTTGGGGTCGTAGATGGTGACCTGACCGCCCTGGAGGTGGATCTGCCCCGCGACGTTGAGCGCGGGCGAGTCGCGGACGTCGTCCGAGTCGGGCTTGAACGTGGCGCCGAGGACAGCGACGCGCCGGCCGAGGAAGCTGCCGCCGACGGACTCGCGGGCCATGTCGACCATGTGGCCGCGGCGGCGCATGTTGATGGAGTCGACCTCGCGGAGGAAGGTCAGCGCCTGGTCGGCGCCGAGCTCGCCCGCGCGGGCCATGAAGGCCCGGATGTCCTTCGGCAGGCAGCC
>KL569571.1:29628-31611 GCA_000715685.1 Streptomyces lilacinus | reverse complement strand
CGTCGTAGCCGATGGCCTCCGCGAGCTTGGCGACGTCGCCGTCGGCGGCCTCGCAGACCTCGGCCATGGCGTTGATGAAGGAGATCTTGGTGGCGAGGAAGGAGTTCGCGGCCGTCTTGACCAGCTCGGCAGTCGGGTAGTCGGTGACGACGAACGGCGTGCCCTCGCCGACGGGGACGGCGTAGACCTCGCGCAGCAGCTTCTCGGCCCGCTCGCCGGAGACGCCGACGACGATGCGGTCGGGGTGGAGGGTGTCCTCGACGGCGAAGCCCTCGCGGAGGAACTCGGGGTTCCAGGCGAGCTCCACGTCCGCGCCCGCGGGGGAGAGGTCGCGCAGGGTGCGGGCGAGCCGGGCCGCGCTGCCCACCGGCACGGTCGACTTGCCGACCACCAGCGCGGGGCGGGTGAGCCGCGGGGCGAGGGAGGCGAAGGCGCTCTCGACGTACGACATGTCGCAGGCGTACTCGCCGCGCTTCTGCGGAGTGTTCACACAGACGAAGTGGACGTCGCCGAATTCGCCGACCTCCTCCCAGGAGGTCGTGAAGCGCAGCCGCCCGGTGGAGCCCTCGATGCCGGCGACGTGCTTGCGCAGCAGCTCCTCGAGGCCCGGCTCGTACATGGGGACCTCGCCGCGCGAGAGCGTCTCGATCTTCTCGGGCACCACGTCGAGCCCGAGGACCTCGAAGCCGAGCTCGGCCATGGCCGCGGCGTGGGTGGCGCCGAGGTAGCCGGTACCGATCACGGTGATCTTGAGGGCCATGCGGTGCTCCATGTACTGACGGGCCGGATTGCGTTGCCCGAGCATAGTCGGGGGCCGGTCGGGAAGGCTGCGGGGGAGATCTCCCGTTGTCGGCAAGCTCACGTATCCCCCGTCGGGCGGACGCCCATAGAATCGGGGTTACTAAACGGTAGTTAACTCTCTGGGGAGCACGCCTTGGCGGGAAACAAGGACTTCGACCTGTACCGGCCGTCCGAGGAGCACGACGAGCTCCGCAAGGTCGTGCGCTCGCTCGCCGAGGCGAAGATCGCGCCGTTCGCCGCCGAGGTGGACGAGGAGGGTCGCTTCCCGCAGGAGGCGCTCGACGCGCTGGCGGCCGCCGACCTCCACGCGGTGCACGTGCCGGAGGAGTACGGCGGCGCGGGCGCGGACGCGCTGGCGACCGTGATCGTGATCGAGGAGGTCGCGCGGGTGTGCGCGTCCTCGTCGCTGATCCCCGCGGTCAACAAGCTGGGCTCGCTGCCCGTCGTCCTCTCCGGCTCCGAGGAGCTGAAGAAGAAGTACCTGGGCCCGCTCGCCAAGGGCGACGCGATGTTCTCGTACTGCCTGAGCGAGCCGGACGCCGGTTCCGACGCGGCCGGCATGAAGACCCGCGCGGTGCGCGACGGCGACTTCTGGGTGCTCAACGGCGTGAAGCGCTGGATCACCAACGCGGGCGTCTCCGAGTACTACACGGTCATGGCCGTCACCGACCCCGAGAAGCGCTCCAAGGGCATCTCCGCCTTCGTCGTGGAGAAGGGCGACGAGGGCGTCTCCTTCGGCGCGCCGGAGAAGAAGCTCGGCATCAAGGGCTCCCCCACCCGCGAGGTCTACCTCGACAACGTCCGCATCCCCGCCGACCGCATGATCGGCGAGGAGGGCACCGGCTTCGCGACCGCGATGAAGACCCTCGACCACACCCGCATCACCATCGCCGCCCAGGCCCTCGGCATCGCCCAGGGCGCGCTGGACTACGCCAAGGGCTACGTCCAGGAGCGCAAGCAGTTCGGCAAGCCGATCGCCGACTTCCAGGGCGTGCAGTTCATGCTCGCCGACATGGCCATGAAGCTCGAGGCCGCGCGGCAGCTCACGTACGCCGCGGCCGCGAAGTCCGAGCGCGTCGACGCCGACCTGACCTTCTTCGGCGCCGCCGCCAAGTGCTACGCCTCCGACGCGGCCATGGAGATCACCACCGACGCCGTCCAGCTCCTCGGCGGCTACGGCTA
>KL569571.1:28419-29365 GCA_000715685.1 Streptomyces lilacinus | reverse complement strand
TGTATAAGAGACAGCGGCTACACCCGTGACTACCCCGTCGAGCGCATGATGCGCGACGCGAAGATCACGCAGATTTATGAAGGCACGAACCAGGTCCAGCGCATCGTCATGGCGCGGAACCTGCCGTAACCGGCCCCGCACACGCCCGCTCGAACGGCCCCCTTCACCGGGGGCCGTTCGCGTTTTCCCGGTGGCGGGGCCGTGGGCGGCGGGTGAAGGTGGGGGGCGGGGGACGGACTGGCTGGGAGGCCCGCTCATGCCCGAGGTGTCAGCACCGTACGTCCCCGGCACGCCCTGCTGGGTGGACCTCGTGGTTCCCGACCAGCGGGAGGCCCTCGACTTCTACGCGGACCTCTTCGGCTGGCAGGGCGAGCCCGGGCCGCCCGAGACCGGGGGCTACGCCGTGTGCTCCCTGCGCGGGAAGGCCGTGGCGGGCATCATGACCGCGATGACGCAGGAGGGCGGCTCCAAGCCGCCGCCCGCGTGGACCACCTATCTGGCCGTCGCGGACACCGACGCCGCGGCCCGGGCCGTCGGGGAGAACGGCGGCACGGTCCTCTACGACGGGATGGACGTGCTCGACCTGGGCCGCATGGCCGTGGTCGCCGACTCCACGGGCGCGGTGTTCGGGCTGTGGCAGGCCGGGGAGTTCTTCGGCGCGCAGCGGGTCAACGAGCCGGGCTCGGTGGTGTGGAACGAGCTCAACACCGCCGACCCCCACGCGGCCGTCGCCTTCTACGAGGCGGCCCTCGGCCTCACCGCGACGCCCATGGAGGGCATGGAGGGCTACTTCGCCCTGCAGGCCCGCGACCGGACGGTCGCCGGGATGCAGAGTCTGGAGAAGTCCCCGCCCGGATCGCCGTCCCACTGGCTGACGTACTTCTGCGTGGACGACACCGACAGCACGGTCGACGCGCTCGTGCGGGCCGGCGGCTCGGTGCTGCAG
>KL569571.1:27543-28179 GCA_000715685.1 Streptomyces lilacinus | reverse complement strand
GTGCTGCAGCCGCCGTTCACCCTGGAGGGCGTCGGCCGGATGGCCGTCGTCCGGGACCCGCAGAGCGCGGTCTTCGCCGTGATCGACGCGACGGGGCCGCAGCCGCCCGCGGCCTGAGCGCGTGCGCCCGGTCAGGGGCCGGTGACCGTGACCTTGTCGTCCTTCTTCAGCTGGTCGAAGAGCTGCTTGGCCTTGGCCGTGTCCCACTTCACCGCCACGCCGTCGCCGCGCGTCGGGAAGTTCGGGTTCGCGATGGGAACGGTCATCTGCTTGCCGTCGCCACCCGTGACGTCCTTCATCGCCCAGAACATCGACGACAGGTCGAACAGCCCCATGTCCTTGTCGACGATGAGGGTGTCGAGGCCGGAGCCGATCACCGGGTAGAGGCGGAAGGGGTTGAGGATCGTGGCCGGCGAGGCGGCCTGCTTGGCGAGGGTGTTCAGGAACTTCTGCTGGTTGCGCATGCGGCCCAGGTCCTGGTCGGCCTCCTGGTGGCGCTGGCGTACGAAGGCCAGCGACTGGGCGCCGTTCAGCTCCTGGCAGCCGGCCTGGAAGTCCGCGCCCGAGTCGCGGTCCTTCAGCGGCTTGTCCAGGCACATCTCCACGCCGCCGAGCGCGTCGACGAGATTGCGGAAG
>KL569571.1:26720-27275 GCA_000715685.1 Streptomyces lilacinus | reverse complement strand
ATGTGTATAAGAGACAGGTAGTGGTCGATGCGCAGGCCGGTGTTGTACTCGATGGTCTGCGCCAGCAGCTCCGGGCCGCCGTCGGCGTAGGCCTGGTTGAGCTTGTGGGTGGAGGCGGGGAACTTCTTGCCGGACTGCTTGCCCGTGAAGGCCGGGATGGTGACGTAGGAGTCGCGCGGGAGGCTCAGCATCGTGGTGCCGTTGTCGCCCGTGTGCAGGATCATCATCGAGTCGGTGCGCTTGCCGTCGGCCGACCCGGTGTGCAGTTCCTTCTTGTCCTCGTCGGACAGGCCCTCGCGGCTGTCGGAGCCGACGATCAGGTAGTTCGTGCCCTCGCCGGCCGGCGGGCGCTCCTTGACCTGGCTGAGGTCGACCTCGCGGCGCAGCTTGCCGTCGGCCCAGAAGTAGGTGCCGATGGAGATCGCCAGCGCCGCGGTGACCACGGCTATGGCCCCGATCTTCAGGCGCTTGCGCCAATCGGGTGATCCCGTGCGGGGGACGCCGCCGGGGACGGCGCCGCCGGAGCCGGCGCCCTGTCTCTTATACACATCTCTG
>KL569571.1:25416-26476 GCA_000715685.1 Streptomyces lilacinus | reverse complement strand
CAGAGATGTGTATAAGAGACAGGGGCCCGGGTGCGCGTCGTATCCCTGGGGCGGCCGGTACTGAGCGGGCGGTGCCGCGCGCCGGGTGTGCGTCCGTTCGGGCCAATCATTCATGGGATCGAGTGTGCCTGCTGGGGCCGATCGGCTCACAGCGGGAGAACGGAAAAGGGGCAGTGCTGTTGCAGAGCTGATGCAAAACGCACGGGTCGCGGCGACCCCGCATACAGTGGTGGACATGACCATTCAGGACCGGAGCCCGGAGTCGGACATACCGGGCAAGCCGACCTCGGCTGCCCGCACCACGCTCTCCCACATCATGACCGGCAGTGACACCAACCTGCTGGGCACCGTCCACGGCGGCGTGATCATGAAGCTGGTGGACGACGTCGCCGGCGCGGTCGCCGGCCGGCACTCCGGTGGCCCGGCGGTCACCGCCTCGATGGACGAGATGGCCTTCCTCGAGCCGGTCAGGGTGGGCGACCTCGTCCACGTGAAGGCTCAGGTGAACTGGACCGGGCGGTCCTCCATGGAGGTCGGCGTGCGGGTGCTCGCCGAGCGGTGGAACGAGTCGACGCCCCCCGTCCAGGTCGGCAGCGCCTATCTCGTCTTCGCCGCCGTCGACGGCGACGGCAAGCCCCGGCGCGTACCGCAGGTGCTCCCGGAGACCGAGCAGGACCGGCGGCGCTACCAGGAGGCCCAGATCCGGCGCACCCACCGGCTGGCCCGGCGCCGGGCGATCATGGAGCTGCGCGAGAAGCGGGCCGCCGACGGCATCGAGGACTGACGTCCCACCGCCTCCCCGCGCCCCTCAGGCCTGCTCCGGGCAGACCGCCTGGTCGCCGGTGAGGACGGGGATGCCGCCCGGCCGCTGCCGCGGCTCCTCGCCCCGGACCGGCCGCACCCGGGTGAAGTCCGTGCCGAGGGTCACCCGCATCAGCGCCCCCTGCCCGGCCACCGGCCGCAGCTCGGCGCCCGGCAGCGCGGCGGCGAGTGAGCGCGCCGAACGGTCCCAGTGCGGGTCGTAGGTGATCACCGTGTGCTCGGCGACGGGCGGCGGCGC
>KL569571.1:23214-25220 GCA_000715685.1 Streptomyces lilacinus | reverse complement strand
ACGGTCCCAGTGCGGGTCGTAGGTGATCACCGTGTGCTCGGCGACGGGCGGCGGCGCGTCGACGGGGCGGCCGGTGGTGACGAAGCCGGTGGCGCGCAGGGCGTCGTCGGTGGCGCGACCCAGGCCGGTGCGGCCGGTGCCGTTGAGGACCTGGACGCGGATCTGCTGGGGCGCCACGTCCACCGCCGCCGGCGGCTGCTCCCCGCGCTCCCCCGGCTTGGCGTCCTGGACGCGGTGGGGGGCGCGCGGGATGGCGTTGACGGGGCGGTCCTCGCGCAGGGCGTCGAAGAGCTTGCCGGCCGCGGCGTCGTCCCAGCGCACGGTCGAGCCGATGTTCGGCACGGGGAAGTCGGCGACGGCGATCGGCACCGAGGTGAACTCCGCGGAGGCCGGGGTGAGGGTGCGCATCGCCTTGCCGAGGTCGAGGAGGTCGGCGGTGCCGAAGCCCCGGTCGGCCCGGACCGCGCCGCTCACCGAGGAGGCGACCTCCTGGAACTTCACCGGGTTCAGCAGCACCCCGCCGTCGGTCGCCTTGTGCATGAGCGAGGCGAGGAATCGTTGCTGCCGCTGCATCCGGCCCAGGTCGGCGGCGCCGTCGAGGTGGCGGGAGCGTACGTACTGCAGGGCCCGGCCGCCGTCGAGGGTGCTGGTGCCGGCCGGCAGGTCGAGCCCGGTGTAGGCGTCCCTGAGCGGCCGCACGGTGCACACCTGGACGCCGCCGACCGCGTCGACGGTCTTCATGAAGCTGGTGAAGTCGATCTCCATGTAGTGATCGACGTGGACGCCGGTGAGGCGCTCGACGGAGCGTACGGTCAGCGCGGGGCCGCCCTCGGCGTAGGCGGCGTTGAGCTTCTGCGGGTGGGCCGGGCGCACCCGGCCGGTCTCGTCCGTGCGCTCGGGGATCTCGGTGTAGGTGTCCCGCGGCAGTCCGACGACGGTGGCGCGCTCGCGGTCGGCGGAGAGGTGCACGAGCATCATCGTGTCGGTGCAGTTGCAGGGGGCGCCGCCCAGGCGGTAGCGCCGGCGCTCGTCCTCGCTGATCTTGTCCCGGCCGTCGGTGCCGACGAGCAGGATGTTCATGCCGCGTCCGAGGTTCGGCCGGTTGGACAGCCCGCCGAAGGGGTCCACCCGACCGATGCCGCCGGCGAAGCCGGTGACCACCGCGTGCCCGATGCCGCCCGTGCCCAGCACGGCCACCGCGGCTCCCGTGGCCAGCCGCATCCCCCAGCGCGGGCGGCGGCCGGGCGCGGAGTGCCGGTTCCGGGTCGAACGGCGGGAGGGGCGGGCCGGTGCGGTCACTGCGGGACCTCCGCGACGATCGGGCAGAAGGACAGGGAGGGCGGGGAGGGCAGGGGCAAAGCCGAGGACGACGCGGACACACGGTAGGCCCATACGATGAACTGTCTGCGGCCCCACGCCGTCCGGGACCGCTCCGCCACCCGGGCGGGGCGCGGTCGCGTCCCCCGTTGGCGGTAACGTGACCGGCGTCCGCCGAGGCGGCCCAGCCGCCCGCCGGGGGACGTCCCCGACCCCCGTACCTCCGAGGAACCATGCCCGATCAGCAGCTGCCAGCCGTTTCCGTGATCATGCCGGTGCTCAATGAAGAGCGGCATCTGCGCACCTCCGTGCGGCACATCCTGGAGCAGGAGTATGCCGGTGAGCTGGAGGTGGTCATCGCCCTCGGCCCGTCCACGGACCGCACGGACGAGATCGCCGCGGAGCTCGTCCGGGAGGACCCCCGGGTGCATACGGTGCCGAATCCCACGGGTCGCACCCCTGCCGCGCTGAACGCCGCGATCAAGGCCTCGCATCACCCGATCGTGGTACGCGTCGACGGGCACGGCATGCTCTCCCCGAACTACATCGCGACGGCCGTCCGGCTCCTCGAGGAGACCGGCGCCCAGAACGTCGGCGGCATCATGCACGCCGAGGGCGAGAACGACTGGGAGCACGCCGTCGCCGCCGCGATGACCTCGCGGATCGGGGTGGGCAACGCCGCCTTCCAT
>KL569571.1:22372-22978 GCA_000715685.1 Streptomyces lilacinus | reverse complement strand
GAGATGTGTATAAGAGACAGGTCTACCTGGGCGTCTTCCGGCGCGAGGTGCTGGAGCGGCAGGGCGGCTACAACGAGGAGTTCATCCGCGCCCAGGACTGGGAGCTGAACTTCCGCATCCGCGAGGCCGGCGGGCTGATCTGGTTCTCCCCCGAGCTCAAGGTCTCCTACCGCCCGCGGCCCAACGTCAAGGAGCTGGCGAAGCAGTACCGCAACTACGGCCGCTGGCGGCACGTCGTGGCGCGCTACCACCAGGGGTCGATCAACCTGCGCTACCTGGCCGCGCCGGCCGCGGTGTGCGCGATCGCGGCCGGTGTCGTGGTCGGTGCCGTGGTCACGCCGTGGGGCTTCGTCGTGCCGGCGGGCTACGTGGCGGCCATCACGGCCGGGTCGGTGCCGGCGGGGAAGGGGCTGCCGGTGGGGGCGCGGCTGCGGATTCCGGTGGCGCTGGCCACGATGCACATGTCGTGGGGCGTGGGCTTCCTGACGAGCCCGCGGTCGCTGGCTCGGAAGGTCATCGCGAGTCGGCGGCCGGCGGTGCGGGCGGAGTAGAGGCCCCGGCCCCTCCCCCAGCTACCGCTGGGAGGTGCCCCCATTTCGCCGTTTC
>KL569571.1:19883-22067 GCA_000715685.1 Streptomyces lilacinus | reverse complement strand
CCGGTCCTCAAACGCCGGACGGGCTGGGTTTACCCAGCCCGTCCGATCAGAAGCGGTTCGCCGGGTTGACCTTCATGCAGGCTCCCTTGTCGTCGCCGTTGAGGGGGTCGGAGCTCTCGGGGGCCTTGTTGTCGTCGGTCTTCTTCTTGCCGTCGCCGGGAGTGGCGCCGGCGGACGGCGTCGGCGACGGCGTCGCGGCGGGTGCCTCGTCGCTGTCCTCGGTCTTGGGGTAGGCCGTTCCCGTGCGCCAGTCCCCGCCGACGACCAGCGTGATCTGCTGGACCTCCGGGGAGTGGCGCACCGCGCTCTCCGGCAGGCCGAGGGCCTTGGCCACGGCCAGGGCGTCGGCGCGCTGGGTCGCGCGGGGGTAGGTGATCGTGGTGTCCGCCTGGGCCCGGGGCGTGGAGTCGGCGACGGCCTTGGCGAAGCCCTGCTTGACCAGGAACGCGGCGACGTCGGAGCCGCGGCCGGTGACCGGCGGCTCGACGACGGTGCCGGTGCCGTTGAAGACGGTCACGGCGATCTCGCCGCGGCGGGTGGCGGGGGCGGGCGGGTTGCCCTTGTCGTTCTTCTTCTTGTCCTTGCCGTCCAACGCGATGTCGTTGCGGACGAGCGAGAAGAGCTTGTCGGCGTCCCCGGGCTTGGGGATCACGTGGGCGTCGGGGTTCTGCGGGTCCGTGGTCCACGGCATGGTGGTCATGGTGATGCGACCGGACGGCACGCGCTTGATGTCGTCGGCGAGGTCGTAGAGGTCCTTGACCGAGCCGAGGTCCTTGTCGACGGTGAGCGCCTTGGTGGCGGCCTCGGCGAGGTCGGTGAGCTGGCCGGGGTCGGAGAGCTTGGAGCCGGACTTCAGCTGGCGGACCATCGCGTTCATGTACATGTGCTGCGCGTGGGTGCGGCCGATGTCGCTGCCGTCCTCGAAGCCGTGCCGGGTGCGCAGCCACTGCAGGGCCTGCTTGCCCTTGATCGTTTGCGTGCCCTTCAGCAGCCGCAGCCCCGACTTCTCGTCGCGGACGTTGGCGTCCACGCAGACCGGGACGCCGCCGACCGCGTCGGCCATGTTCACCACGCCGGCGAAGTCGATCATCATGAAGTGGTCGATGGGGATGCCGGTGAGCTCTTCCCAGGTGGCGACGGTGCAGCCGGGGCCGCCGTTGCCGAGGCTGGTGTTGATGATCTGCCGGTCGGTCTCCTTGTAGACCTTGCCGTTGTCCGGGTCGGTGCACTTGGGGATCGTGACCCGGGTGTCGCGCGGGACGCTGATGACCGACATGTTGCTGCGGTCGGCGGAGACGTGCACGAGCATCTGGACGTCGGCCAGTGCCGGGCGGTCGGCGTCGTCGCGGGCGCCGCCGAGCTCCTGGTTCTCCTTGCTGTTCCGGCTGTCGGAGCCCAGGACGAGGATGTTCAGGGGGCGCTGGCCGGCCGCGTTGGCGGCGCTGCGGTCGAGCTGCTTGTCGCCGAGGTTGAGCTTGTTCTTGCGGATGTTGTCGTTGAGGTGCTGGTAGTAGAAGTACCCGGCGGCGGACACCCCGAGGACGAGGACCGCGACGCCGAGCGCGGACCAGCGGGCTACTCGGCCGAGGCGACGGCGACGCGGACGCCCACCGTCGCCGTCGCCCTTGTCCCCATCGCCCTTGTCGCCGTCACCGTCGGATGCGGAGCCCGAGCGGGGGCCGGGTATGGAGCCGGAGCCCTCGGACTCCTTGCCCGAGCCCTCGGACTCCTTGCCGGAGCTTTCGGAGCCCTCGGAGACCTCGGCACCCTCGTCCGATGCGGGCGGCGTGGATTCGCCGGCTTTGTCGCTCTTGCCGGTCTTGTCTCCCCGCACGCCGCTGCTCTGCCGCATCGGGCCTCCCCTGAATGGTGCGTCCGGCCCGATGGGCAGGCGTGTCGTACCTAATGAGTCTTACTGCCTAATGAGATGCGAAAGCCCAGTGTCAGGGTTCACTTGGCGCAGATGTTCTCATCGTCGGCTTCGACCTTCTGGATCCCCTCCGGCGCCTTCTGCGGTGCCGAGACCGGGATGCCGGCGCCCTTGAAGTCCGCTCCGAGGGTGAGCGTCATCTCGGCGGTGGGCGCGGCGTCGGTCGCGCTCGCCTTGAGGGCGTCGGCGGGCAGGCCCATGTCCTCCGCGAGCCGGCGGGCCTGGTCGGCCTGGTTGGGGGCGAATTCGAGGAC
>KL569571.1:18300-19659 GCA_000715685.1 Streptomyces lilacinus | reverse complement strand
AGAGATGTGTATAAGAGACAGGCCTGGTTGGGGGCGAATTCGAGGACGGTCTTGTCCTTCTTGCCGCCCGCCGCGTTGCCGCCGTTGCTGGTGCGGACCATGCCCTTGGAGTTCTGCATCCAGGCGACGGTCTCCTGGGCGGCGCCGACCCGGCCGCTGCCGTTGAGGACCTTGACCCGGACGACGGCGGGCGCGGCCTTCGACCCCTGGAGCAGCGCGGCCTGCTTGGCGTCGGCCTGCTCCTGCTCCTTGCGCTCCTTCTCCTTGACCTCGGTGAGGGAGACGTCCTGCCGGACCATGGCGAACAGCGGCTCGGCCTTCGGCTTGTCGAGCACGACCGTCTTGTGGACCCGGCCCTCGGCGGGGTTGTCGACGACGGGGACGGTGGCGAAGGTGATGTTCTTCAGGTTGACCTTGCTGAGCTCCTTGGCCAGGCTCGTCAGCTTGCTGATGGAGCCTATGCCGGTGTCGACGGTGAGGGACTTGGTCGCGGCGTCGCTGAGGTCGTAGAGCTTCGACGGGTTGGTGAGGGTGTCGCCGGACTTCATCTTCCGGAGCATCGAGCTGAGGAACTGCTGCTGGAGCTCGATCCGGCTGAGGTCTCCGCCGAAGCCGACGGAGTGCCGGGTCCGGACGAACGCGAGGGCCTCCTCGCCCTCGACGGTGTGCCGACCCTTGGTCATCTTCAGGTGGGAGTCGGGGTCGTTGATGTCCTTGGCCACGCAGACGTCGACGCCGCCGACCGCGGAGGAGAGCTCCTTGACGGCGTTGAAGTCGGCCATCATGAAGTGGGTGACCTTCAGGCCCGTGAGCTTCTCCACGGTCCGCCAGGTGCAGCCGGGGTCACGCTCCTCCTGGCCCAGGGACTCGTTGAAGCGGACGCCCTTGGAGCTGTGGATGGTCTTGGTGGAGCCGTCCTTCTGCTTGGTGGGGCAGTCGGGGATGTCGGTGATCATGTCGCGCGGGATGGACAGCGCGGTGGCGTTCGTCCGGTCCTCGGAGACGTGGAAGAGCAGGGTGGTGTCGGCGTGCCCGACGCTGCCCGCGTCGCCGTAGCCGGTGTTGCCCTTGCCGGAGCGCTTGTCCGTGCCGATGACCAGGATGTTGATCGGGCCCTTGGTGAACACCCCGTTGTTGATGCCGACGTCGACCTTGTCGATGTTGTCGTTGAGGTGCTGGTAGAGCAGGTAGCCGCCGACCGTGCAGGCGATCAGCACCACGCCGAGCGAGCCGCCGGTCCACATCAGGACCTTCTTCTTCGTCGTCTGTTTCGGCTTGGGCCGGCGTCGGCCCGTCTGCGCCTTCACCGCGCCCGCGCGCCGGCCACCGCCCGTACCGCGTCTGTCTCTTATACACATC
>KL569571.1:17006-18113 GCA_000715685.1 Streptomyces lilacinus | reverse complement strand
GGCGTGGCGGACTGTCTGGAGGAGGAGCGCTGGGCGGAAGCGGGTGCCGCGGTAGTGGGGCCGGAAGCCGTCAACGGCTCCCCGGCATGGTCAAGACGCAGCTCGTAGCTGCCTGTATCGGGGTCGAACACCCACTGGTCGGCGGGGTCGATACCGCCCGCCCGCCCACGGCCTTGCGCGTCCACGGTCGCTTGAATCCTCCGTCGGTGCCACGCGGCGCCTACCCCCCTGAGGCGCTCGAAGTGTCGTTGCTGCAGTGCGCTGGTCCGCCCGTCGGTGCGCACCGGGTCGCTCACACTATCCGCCCAGTTCAGCGTCAAGCGACGCCCGTGACAAATTGCACTCCCCTACAACTGGGCAATCTGCCCAATCCCTTCGCGGAGAGGGATGCCGGAGCGAACACGGGGACGATTTTTTGCGTGCGCCATTTGCCGGTTTTATCGTGTTTCGCGGCGGGTGTCAGCCACAGATGCCGCGTGCCGCGGTCGTGCCCTCGTACGTGGGGGGTGCGGTGGGCAACGGCGAGGCGGTCGGCGAGGACGACGGAGACGGCGCGTACGACGCCGCCGGGGAGGCCGGCACCGACTCCGGGGCGCCCGGCTCCCCCGTCGTCTCCACGGGCTCGCTCCCCTCGGGCACCGGCTCCCGACCGGGGCGGACGGCCCCGGACTTGTCGTCGGCCGGGCGGACATGGGCGCTCACCGACACCGGCCGGTCCAGGCGCAGCTGCTGGAAGAGCTGGTCGGCGTCCGGCTGCACCAGTTCGTCGCGGGCGCTGTTGTACGCGTACGGCTTGCGCGGGACCGTCAGGAACTGGACGCGGTCGGTGGGGATGTTCCGCACCGTCCGCACCAGGTTGTACATCTTCTTGAGCGAGTCGAGGCCCTCGTCCGTCGTCAGCGACCGGGTGGCGGCGTCCAGCACGGGGTAGAGCCGGGTCGGGTTGAGCAGCACGCCGTCGCTCTGCATCTCCTGCACCAGGGCGCCCAGGAACTTCTGCTGACGGCCCATCCGCTCGGTGTCGCTGCCGTCGCCCACGCTGTAGCGGGCGCGGACGTAGCCGAGCGCCTGCTCGCCGTGCAGCACCTGACCTGTCTCTTATACACA
>KL569571.1:16357-16739 GCA_000715685.1 Streptomyces lilacinus | reverse complement strand
CCCGCCGGGAGCCGCAGGCGGGCCTCCCGGTCGTCCATCGGCTTCTTCAGGCACACCTCGACCCCGTCGACCGCGTCCACCAGTTGCTTGAACCCGTTGAAGTCCAGCACGATGTGATGGTCGATCCGGATGTTCGTGATGCTCTCGACCGTGCGGATGGTGCAGGCGGTGCCGGCGAGCTCGTAGGCCCAGTTGAACTGGGCGAAGCGCTCGTTGGTGTACGTGCCGTCGGGCTTGCGGCAGCTGGGGATCTTCGCCATCAGGTCGCGCGGCAGGCTGACGGCGGTCGCGCTCTTCCGGTTCGCGGCCACGTGCAGCAGGATCGTGGTGTCCGAGCGCTGGCCGCTGTCGTCGTCGCCGTACTGGCCCTGTCTCTTATACA
>KL569571.1:15866-16083 GCA_000715685.1 Streptomyces lilacinus | reverse complement strand
GCTCAGAGATGTGTATAAGAGACAGTGACCAGGATGTTCTGGGCGCCGCTCACCAGCGCGCTCGGCCGTTCCTTCTCCCAGCGGCGCAGCTCCTCGGCGGTCTCGGTGTCGGTGGTGATGTTGCTGTCGAGCCGCTCGTACAGCGCCCAGCCGAGGCCCGCGACGACGAGCACCTGTCTCTTATACACATCTCTGCGCGGGCTGGCAAGGCAGACCG
>KL569571.1:14932-15575 GCA_000715685.1 Streptomyces lilacinus | reverse complement strand
GGGCCGGGCGGGCCTGGGCTGCGTCGGCTGGGTCCCACTGCTGCCTGCGTCCCTCCTCCGCGGAGTCGGCGTGCGGACACCCGCACGTACGCCGATCATCGCCCCGCCGGGCCGCTCCGGCAGCGTCAGAGGGCCGTCACGGTGACGCGCTCGCTCTCGCGCCGCTTGTCCAGGCCGCCGTCGGAGAGCCGGTCGAGGTGGCGGCAGAGCACGACGGAGCCGCCCGCGGCGAGCGGGGCGTACAGGCCGGCGGAGAGGCCCTCCCAGCTGTCGTACGGCAGCCCGGACAGCAGGCGCGAGCCGGCGCCGAGGCCGTGCTGGTGGGCGTCGGTGCGGGCGCGCTCCACCAGCTGGGTCCCCGTCAGCTCCAGGTCGCCCACGACGAGGGCGGGGGCGTCGGGGTCGACGGGCGCGAACGGCGCGAACCGGTCGCCCTGGCTCGGCACCTCGACGGCGTAGTCGGCGAACCCGGCCGGCGGCTCGGGGAAGCGGCCGCCCAGGGGGCGCAGGGCGAGGGCGACGCGCTCGCCGGAGCAGGCGCGCGCCCGCTCCAGGGTGTCCGGGCCGCTGACGACGAGGTCGGCGGCGGCCGGGTCGCCGCCGACCTCCGCGGTGACCCCGACGGAGGAACAGGCCAGCAGCC
>KL569571.1:13788-14681 GCA_000715685.1 Streptomyces lilacinus | reverse complement strand
GAACAGGCCAGCAGCCATACGGCGGTCTGCCAGTGGGCCGGAAGGAGCAGCGCGAGGCGGTCGCCGGGGCCGGCGGCGAGGTCGCCCTGCAGCAGATTGGCGGTCTTCGCCACCCAATTGGCGAAGGTGGCCACGGAGAGTTCCACGCGCTCGCCGGTGGCGTCGTCGTAGAAGGTCACGAGCGGGCGGGCCGGGTCCGCGGCGAGCGCGGAACGCAGCAGGTCGGCAGGGGTGCGGTCGGTGGCGTTCATCGGCGCCAGGGTACGCGGCGGGGCCCCTGACGGGCAGTCGGCCGGGGACCGCGGACGGCTCCGGAGGCCGTTCGGGGCCGACGCGCCGTCAGCTTTTGGAATGGACAGATTAGTACAGATATGTCCAGGATTTCTGGCATGCGCGGAAATCTTGTCTCCTCGGCCGCCACCGCCTGCGCCGCCGTCCTGACCCTGCCCTTCCTCGCCACCCCGGCGGCGGCCGCTCCGACGGTCGCCACCCCGGTCGTCCCGGTCGCCCCCGTCGGGCCCGGCACGTCCGCCGCGACCGCCCCCGGCCGCACGCCGGCCGTGCCGGGCGCCACGCACTCGCTGCGGCTGGTGCCCCTGGGCGCCACCCGCCGGGCCGCCCTCGCCCGCGGTCGGGAGCGGGGGACCGTGGGGCTGCCGGCGCGGGAGGTCACACCGTTCTCCTTGGTCGGCATCGTCTGGGACGACGCCACCACAGAGCTGCGGGGGCGCGCCCAGGTGCGCACCCGCGCGATCGGCAGCGGCGCCTGGTCCGACTGGCAGGACGTCCAGACGCACGACGACGACCGCCCCGACCTCGACTCCGCCGAGGCCCGCCGTCACCGCCTGCGCGGCTCCACCGCGCCCCTGTGGGTCTGTCTCTTATACACATCT
>KL569571.1:12929-13574 GCA_000715685.1 Streptomyces lilacinus | reverse complement strand
TGTGTATAAGAGACAGGTGCGCGTGCTCCCCGACGCGGCGGCGGGCCGGACCCCGGAGAGCAAGACGCTCCCCTCCGGGCTGCGGGTCGAGCTCGTCGACCCCGGCAAGGACCCCCGGCCCCGCGCCCGCGCCCGCGGCCGGGCTCACGGCCGGACCCACGGGCGCAGCGCCGCGCCGGCGCCGGGCGACGACGACAACGCCAGTTCGGCGGCCAACTTCCCACTGGCCCCGCTCGGCGCCACGGAGATCCCGGCCCTCGGCAAGCCGGGGTCGGAGAAGGACGTCGCGTTCACCCACGTGGACGGCCCGGCCGGGGTCGCCGAGGACAAGCCGATCCCCGACGGGCACGGCGCGACCGACCCGGACAGCGACACCGACCAGGTGCCGCAGGCCGACGGCGGCGAGGGCGACGGCGTCGCGAACAACGGCACCGACGGCACCGCGACCGGCGGCACGGACGGCACCTCGGACAGCGGCACCGACACCACCGAACCCGGCTCCGGCCGCTTCGTCGGCCCCCGCCCGCGCATCGTCACCCGGGCCGGCTGGGGCGCCGACGAATCGCTGCGCGAGCGCGGCTTCCCGTACAACAAGACCGTACGGGCCGCCTTCGTCCACCACACCGCCTCCGGCAACGGCTACAG
>KL569571.1:10021-12658 GCA_000715685.1 Streptomyces lilacinus | reverse complement strand
CGGCTACAGCTGCGCCCAGTCGCCGTCCGTCATCCGCGGGATCTACCGCTACCACGTGGTGAGCAGCGGCTGGCGGGACCTGGGCTACAACTTCCTCGTCGACAAGTGCGGAACCGTCTACGAGGGCCGGGCAGGCGGTGTGGCGAAACCCGTCAGAGGCGCCCATACTCTCGGTTTCAACACCAACAGCATGGGGATCGCCGTGCTCGGATCGTTCGGGAGGAGCAGCCCGCCCGCCGCCGCGCTCAACGCCATCGCGACCCTCACCGCCTGGAAGCTCGGCCTCTACGACGTCAACCCGCTCGGCACCGCCACCCTGGTCTCCGGGGGTGGAAACCTCTACAAGAAGGGCAGTTCGGTCAGGCTCAAGGTCATCTCCGGACACCGCGACGGCTACGCCACCGAATGCCCGGGCGACCAGCTCTACAACCGGCTCGGCTCGACCCGTTCCCGCGCCGCCCGGCTCCAGGGCCGCTGACGCGGCGCGGGCGGAAGCGCACGTTCTGCGTACACTGGCCGCCGATCACGGCCCGGCCCCAGCAGGAAGCAGAGACCACGTTGAGTTCTTCGCCAGAAGCGATCCTCCTGGTGGGCGGCAAGGGCACCCGGTTGCGCCCGCTCACGGTGCACACGCCCAAGCCCATGGTCCCGGCGGCGGGCGTCCCCTTCCTCACCCACCAGCTGGCCCGGGCCCGGGCGGCGGGCGTCGAGCACATCGTGCTCGCCACGTCCTACCTGGCCGAGGTCTTCGAGCCGTACTTCGGCGACGGCTCCGCGCTGGGCCTGCACCTGGAGTACGTCACCGAGGTCGAGCCCCTGGGCACCGGCGGCGCCATCCGCAACGTCGCCGAACGGCTGCACTCCGGCCCGAACGACCCGGTGCTCATCTTCAACGGCGACATCCTCACCGGCCTCGACATCGAGGCCCTCGTCGCGACGCACCGCGCCAACGACGCCGACGTCTCGCTCCACCTCACCCGCGTCGCGGACCCGCGCGCCTTCGGCCTCGTCCCCACCGACGAGACCGGTCGGGTCACGGCCTTCCTCGAGAAGCCCCAGACGCCCGAGGAGATCGTCACCGACCAGATCAACGCGGGCGCCTACGTCTTCAACCGCTCGGTCATCGACGAGATCCCCGCCGGCCGCCCCGTCTCCGTCGAGCGCGAGACCTTCCCCGGCCTCCTCGCCGCCGGCGCCCACCTCCAGGGCATGGTCGACTCCACCTACTGGCTCGACCTCGGCACCCCGCAGGCCTTCGTCCGCGGCTCCGCCGACCTCGTCCTCGGCCGCGCCCCCTCCCCCGCCGTCCCCGGCCGCTGCGGCGACCGACTGGTCCTGGACGGCGCCGAGGTGGCCCCCGACGCCAAGCTCATGGGCGGCACGGTCATCGGCGCCGGAGCGCGCGTCGAGCCGGGCGCGTACGTCGACGGCAGCACGGTCCTGGACGGCGCGGTCATCGAGGCCGGGGCCCGGGTCCGCGACTCCCTCGTGGGCGCGGGCGCCCGCATCGGCGCCCGGACCGTCCTGGACGGCGCCGTGATCGGCGACCGCGCGCAGGTCGGCCCGGACAACGAGCTGCGCGACGGCGCCCGCGTCTGGTGCGGCGCGCAGATCCCGCAGGGCGCCATCCGCTTCTCGTCGGACCAGTAGCGGGCGACGTACGCTGGCCGGATGGCCACGCGAACGTGGGCCCCGTCCAGCGGCCCGTACGACCTGGGACGCACCCTCGGCGTCCTGGCGCGCGGCCCCGGCGACCCCGCGTACCAGGTCGCGGCCGACGGCTCGATCTGGCGCGCGAGCCGCACCCCGCAGGGGCCCGGCACGCTGCGGGTGGCCGCGCGGGACGGACGGGTGCACGCCGAGGCGTGGGGCCCGGGCGCGGACTGGCTGCTGGAGGGGCTGCCCACGCTCCTCGGCGCCGACGACGACCCCGCGGTCTTCGTGCCGCGGCATCGCCTCGTCCACGAGTCCCATCGTCGCCACCCCGGGCTCCGGCTCGCCCGTACGGGGCTGGTCCTCGAGTCGCTGATCCCCTCGATCCTCGAGCAGAAGGTCACCAGCGACGAGGCGTACCGCGCGTGGCGGTTGCTGCTGCGACAGTGCGGCGAGCCCGCGCCCGGGCCGATGCCGCGCATGCGGGTCATGCCGGACCCGCGGGCGTGGGCGCTCGTCCCCTCCTGGGAGTGGCACAAGGCCGGCGTGGACGCCAAGCGGTCGGCGACGATCGTGCGCGCCGCGCGGGTGGCCGCGCGGCTGGAGGAGGCGGCGGGCATGGACGACGCACGGGCGTCGGCCCGCCTCCAGGCGGTGCCGGGCATCGGCCCCTGGACGGCGGCCGAGACCCTGCAGCGCAGCAACGGCTCGCCGGACGCGGTGACCGTCGGGGACCTCCACCTGCCGAGGATCGTCGGCTACGCGCTGACGGGCGTGCGCGGCACGGACGACGACGGCATGCTCGACCTGCTGGCGCCGTACGAGGGGCAGCGGCACCGCGCGTGCCGGCTGATCCTGCTGAGCGGGATCACGCCGCCGCGGCGGGCACCGCGGTTTTCTGTGCGGGACTTCAGTGGCATGTAGGGGGCTCCGCCCCCTGACCCCCGGTCCTCGAACGCCGGACGGGCTGACAAAGTCAGCCCG
>KL569571.1:8807-9762 GCA_000715685.1 Streptomyces lilacinus | reverse complement strand
AAGTCAGCCCGTCCGGCGTTCGAGGACACAGCACGTCAAGAGCGGGCCGCGCCGTCCAATTCTTCAATCGTCGCGATCGACGGCGCCCGCACCGCCGTCAGGTCGTGCGCGACCTCTTCCGCCGCCCTCAGCACCCGCACCGCGTTCTGCCACGTCAGCTTGGCGACGTCCGCCTCCGACCAGCCGCGGCGCAGGAGCTCCGCGATCAGGTGGGGGTAGCCCGCCACGTCGGCGAGGTCGGCGGGGGTGAAGGCCGTGCCGTCGAAGTCGCCGCCGAGGCCGATGTGGTCGACGCCGGCGACCTCGCGCATGTGGTCCAGGTGGTCGGCCACCGTGGCGGCCGTGGCGAGCGGGCGCGGGTGCGCCGCCTCGAAGGCGCGGTGCACCGCCATGCCCTCGTCGGTGGTGTCGAGGGGGTGCAGGCCGTGGGCCCGCATGTTCTCGTCGGCCTGCCGGGTCCACTCGACCGCGGCCGGCAGGACGAACTTCGGCACGAACGTCGCCATGGCCACGCCACCGTTCGCGGCCAGCGCCCCCAGCACGTCGTCGGGCACGTTGCGCGGGTGGTCGCACAGGGCGCGCGCCGACGAGTGCGAGAAGATGACCGGCGCCTCGCTGACCCGCAGGGCGTCCCGCATCGTGTCGGCCGAGACGTGCGAGAGGTCGACCAGCATGCCGAGGCGGTTCATCTCGCGGACGACCTCCTCGCCGAAGCGGGTCAGGCCGCCCGCCGCCGGCTCGTCCGTCGCCGAGTCCGCCCAGGGGACGTTGTCGTTGTGGGTGAGCGTCAGGTAGCGGACGCCGAGCCGGTGGAAGGCGCGCAGGGTGGCGAGGGAGCAGTTGATGCTGTGTCCGCCCTCGGCGCCCATCAGGGAGGCGATGCGGCCCTGGGCCCGCGCGGCCTCCATGTCGTCGGCGGTGAAGGCGAGCCGCAGGTCGTCGGGGTAGCGGCGGG
>KL569571.1:5781-8562 GCA_000715685.1 Streptomyces lilacinus | reverse complement strand
ATGTGTATAAGAGACAGGCCGCAGGTCGTCGGGGTAGCGGCGGGCCAGCTGCCGGACGAGGTCGATCTGCTCGAGGGTGGCGCTGACCGCATCGTCGCCGGCCATGTCGGTGCGGACGTACACGGACCAGAACTGGGCACCGACCCCGCCGGCGCGCAGCCGGGGGAGGTCGGTGTGGAGGTGGGCGCTCTGGTCGCCGGCGATGTCGCGGCGGTCGAGGTCGTAGCGGACCTGCTGGCGCAGCGCCCAGGGGAGGTCGTTGTGGCCGTCGACGACGGGGTGCGCGGCGAGCAGCTCCCGGGCGCGTACCAGCTCGTCCATGGGGCTCACTTCCCGAAGCCGAAGCCCGCGGCGCCCTGCGTCTTCGCGCGCAGCCTTCTGCCCTTCTCGGTGGCCTGTTCGTTGAGCTCGTCCTGGAAGTGGCGCATCCGGGCGAGGAGGTCGTCGTCGTGGGCGGCGAGCATGCGGACCGCGAGCAGTCCGGCGTTGCGGGCTCCGGCGACGGAGACGGTGGCGACGGGCACGCCGGCCGGCATCTGCACGATGGACAGCAGGGAGTCCATGCCGTCGAGGTACTTCAGCGGTACCGGCACCCCGATGACCGGCAGCGGGGTGACGGAGGCCAGCATGCCGGGCAGGTGGGCGGCGCCGCCCGCGCCGGCGATGATCGCCTTGAGGCCGCGGTCGGCGGCCTTCTCCCCGTAGTCGATCATCTCGCGCGGCATCCGGTGCGCGGAGACGACGTCGACCTCGTAGGGGACGTCGAACTCGTCCAGGGCCTGGGCGGCGGCTTCCATGACGGGCCAGTCGGAGTCCGAGCCCATGACGATGCCGACGACGGGGGAACCAGTCATTCCGTGATCGTTCCTCGCAGGTATCCGGCGGCGTGGCGCGCGCGCTCCCGCACGTCCGCCAGGTCGTCGCCGTAGGTGTTGACGTGTCCGACCTTGCGGCCGGGCTTCACGTCCTTGCCGTACATATGGATCTTCAGGCCCGGGTCCCGTGCCATGCAATGGAGGTACGCCGAATACATGTCGGGGTAGTCGCCCCCGAGCACGTTGGCCATGACCGTCCACTTCGCGCGCGGGCGGGGGTCGCCGAGCGGCAGGTCCAGGACGGCCCGGACGTGGTTGGCGAACTGCGAGGTGATCGCGCCGTCCTGGGTCCAGTGGCCGGAGTTGTGGGGGCGCATCGCCAGCTCGTTGACGAGCACGCGGCCGTCGCGGGTCTCGAACAGCTCCACCGCGAGGTGACCGACGACACCGAGCTCCTGGGCCACCTGCAGGGCGAGCCGCTGGGCGTGCGCGGAGAGCTCGGCGGACAGGTCCGGCGCGGGGGCGATCACCGTGTCGCAGACGCCGTCGACCTGAATGGACTCGACGACGGGGTACGACACGGCCTGGCCGTGCGGGGAGCGGACGACGTTGGCGGCGAGCTCGCGGACGAAGTCGACCTTCTCCTCGGCGAGGACGGGCACGCCCGCGCGGAACGGCTCCGCCGCCTCGGCCGCGTCGCGCACGACCCACACGCCCTTGCCGTCGTAGCCGCCGCGGACGGTCTTGAGGACGACGGGGAATCCGTCGCCCTCCGCCGCGAAGCGCTCGACGTCCGCGGGGTCCTCGACGATCCGGTGCCGTGGGCACGGCACTCCGATCGCGTCGAGCTTCGCGCGCATCACGCCCTTGTCCTGGGCGTGCACCAACGCGTCGGGCCCGGGGCGGACGGGAATGCCCTCCGCCTCCAGGGCCCGGAGGTGCTCGGTCGGTACGTGCTCGTGATCGAAGGTGATCACGTCGCAGCCTTGTGCGAAAGCACGAAGGGTGTCCAGGTCGCGGTAGTCGCCGATGACGACATCGCTCACCACCTGGGCCGCCGAGTCCTGCGGGGTATCGCTGAGCAGCTTGAACCTGATGCCGAGGGGGATGCCCGCCTCGTGGGTCATACGGGCGAGCTGGCCGCCGCCGACCATGCCGACTACCGGGAACGTCACGCCCCCAGAGTATCCGTACGCACGAACCACTCCGACCCCGGCTGGATGATCCTCCAAGCTCGGAAGCCTTCGTTCCGGCAGCGGAGGCCCAACCGTCGGGGGGCGAGCGAGGGGCGATTAAGGCGGAAAAGCGTGCGTTCGCCGTCTGTTCATCGACTCTCCAGGACGGCTCCACGACGGGCTGGTTAGCATGAACCGCATGACTCTACGGCGCACAGTGCGTTCCCGGCTGGAGCGGCTGGCCCGCGAAATCGCGAAGTTCGGTGCCGTCGGCGCCATCGGATTCGTGGTCAACTTCATCGTCTTCAACATCTGCGTCCACGGCCTCGGACTCGCGGTCGTGCGCTCGGGCGTGATCGCCACCGCCGTGGCCATCGGCACCAACTATGTCGGTAATCGTTACTGGACCTATCGCGACACCGACAAGCAGCGCCGCAGCCGCGAACTCGGCCTGTTCCTGCTGTTCAGCGGTGTGGGCTTGATCATTGAGAACGGCATACTCGCCCTCTCCCACTACGGCATGGGGCTGACGTCCCCGCTCGCCGACAACATCTCGAAGAACGTCGTCGGCCTCGGCATCGGCACGGTCTTCCGCTTCTGGTCCTACCGCACCTGGGTCTTCCGCGCGCTGCCCGCGCGCGACGCCGTCGAGGCGGCCGAATCGTTCCTGGCGGCCGCGCCCGAGCAGCAGCGGGTGAAGGCGGGCAAGTAAGGACCGCTCGGGCCTCGGCCGTACGGTCAGTCGTACGGGTCGGCCTCGCGGCTCAGGAAGCTGTCTCTTATACACATCT
>KL569571.1:2142-5501 GCA_000715685.1 Streptomyces lilacinus | reverse complement strand
CTGCTGGAGCAGCTCCAGGCGGCCGCCGTCGGCCTCCGCCAGGTCGCGGGCGACCGCGAGGCCCAGCCCCGTGGAGTTGCGCCCGCTGACCGTCCGCTCGAAGACCCGCGACCCGAGGTCGGCCGGCACGCCCGGCCCCTCGTCCAGGACCTCCACGACCGCCTGGTTGCCGGTGACGCGGGTGCGCAGGGCGACCGTGCCGTCGCCGTGCATCAGGGAGTTCTCGATCAGCGTCGCCAGCACCTGGGAGACCGCGCCCGGGGTGCCCACGGCCCGCAGGCCCTGCTTGCCCGAGCGCACCAGCGCCCGGCCCGCGGCGCGGGCGGCCGGCCGCCACTCCTCGATCTGCTGCTTGATGACCTCGTCGAGGTCGAAGGTGACCGCAGAACCCGTCTGGGGGTCCCGGGAATTGGTCAGCAGCCGCTGGACGACGTCGGTGAGCCGCTCCACCTGCGTAAGGGCGATCGTCGCCTCCTCCTTGACCGTCTCCGGGTCGTCGGTGAGCGTGATCTCCTCGAGCCGCATGGACAGCGCCGTCAGCGGCGCGGGGGTCGCCGGAGCCGAGCCGCTCCGCCGTCTCGGCGAGGTCGGTGAGCGGCGCGGTGAGCCGGTTGGCCTGGCGCACGGCCAGGAAGACGGCGGCGACGACGGCCAGCAGCGCCACCGCCAGGATCACCAGCAGGGTGCGGCCGATCTCCCGGCTGACCGTGGCCCGGGACTCCTCGACCCGTACGGTCTCGCCCTGCTCGCCCTTCAGCGTCGCGGTGATGACCCCGCCCTCGGGCCGCTCGTTGATCTCGATGGCCTGCCGGCCCGGGATGTCGACGCGGGCGTACCGCTCGGGGGTGATCTGCTCGCGCAGCACCTCCGACTCCACCCGCTCGCCGCCCAGCAGCCGGCTGTCGACGATGCTGACCAGGCGCACCGCCTCGGACTGCACGCTCTCCTGCGCGCTGTTCTCGATGGTGCGGGTCTCGACGATGACGAGCGAGATCCCGAAGACGGCGATCACGACGAGGACCACGGCGAGCGTGGAGTTGATCAGTCGGCGGCGCACGGTGCCTGTCTTTCGGGGATCTGTCCGGAGAGGAGCCGTGAGGATCCGTCCGGCGGGGCGTCAGCTCTTCTCGAAGCGGAAGCCGACGCCGCGCACGGTGGCGATGTAGCGGGGGTTGGCGGCGTCGTCCCCGAGCTTCTTGCGCAGCCAGGAGATGTGCATGTCCAGGGTCTTGGTGGAGGACCACCAGGTGGTGTCCCAGACCTCGCGCATCAGCTGGTCGCGGGTGACGACCCGGCCCGCGTCGCGCACCAGCACCCGCAGCAGGTCGAACTCCTTGGCGGTCAGCTGCAGTTCCTCGTCGCCCATCCAGGCGCGGTGCGACTCGACGTCGATCCGCACGCCGTGGGTGGCGGGCGGCTGCTGGTTGGTCTCGACGGTGCCGCGGCGCAGCAGGGCCCGGACGCGGGCCAGCAACTCGGCCAGCCGGAAGGGCTTGGTGACGTAGTCGTCGGCGCCGGCGTCCAGGCCGACGACCGTGTCCACCTCGTCGGCGCGGGCCGTGAGCACCAGCACCGGGAAGCCGTGGCCCTCGGTGCGCAGTCGGCGGCAGACTTCCAGACCGTCCATGCCGGGCAGCCCGAGGTCGAGGACGAGCAGGTCCACCCCTCCCTGCAGGCCGGCGTCCAGCGCCGTGGGACCGTCTTCGCGCACCTCCACCTCGTACCCTTCGCGGCGCAGCGCGCGTGCGAGCGGCTCCGAGATGGAAGCGTCATCCTCGGCGAGCAGTACTCGGGTCATGGAGAGATGGTAGTCCGCTCGGGCGCACGTCAGAGGTGCACTGAGGGCTACCTACGGCAACACTTCACCGAAAGTGCTATCACCTTCGAATAGGCGTGATCGGTTCCGGAATCGCCTGTGATCCATCTCTCAACGCCTTCCGTACCCCTGAGGGGTCTGACGTATGGTGACGGGACGTCTTCAGCACCATTGGGGACCTTCGGAACGTATGACGCACCGAGGGTCCCTCTTGTGCGCAGGGCTGGCCCCTCCAGTCCTGTCTCACAGTGATTGACCTGTCGGCCGGGTCCGCCGCGCGAAGGTGCGCGGGGGCGTGGATCCCGGTGTACGGCCGTCCTGCCGGCTCCTCCCGAGGAGCCGAACCCCTCGGGCGTGGGGGCGGGCGGTGCAGTGACCGGTGCCGGCCAACCCCCACCCGAGGCGCGCAACCGCTCCACCGCGCGTCCCGAGAACCCCTAGGAATGACCATGGCGTCCAGCCTGACGAAGGGCGCGGCCGAGCAGGAGAAGACCTCTCCCGCCCCCGGCGGCAAGACCTTCTTCGGCCACCCCTTTGGCCTGGCCCCGCTCTTCATGACCGAGATGTGGGAGCGATTCTCCTACTACGGCATGCGAGCCCTCCTCGTCGTCTACCTGATCGCCGGCGGCCCCGACGCCAAGCCCGGCAGCCAGGGCGGCGGTCTGGCGATGCCCGAGGCCAGCGCGGTGGCGATCTACTCCGTCTACGTGGCGATGGTGTACCTGCTCGCCATGCCCGGCGGCTGGTTCGGCGACCGCGTCTGGGGTCCGCGCAAGACGGTGACCATCGCGGCCAGCACGATCATGGCCGGTCACCTCGCGCTGGCGATCCCCGGCAAGCCCTCGTTCTTCGTGGGCCTCGCCCTCGTCGCGCTCGGCTCCGGTCTGCTGAAGTCCAACATCTCGACGATGGTCGGCCACCTCTACGACGGCCCGCAGGACCCGCGTCGTGACGGCGGCTTCACGCTGTTCTACATCGGCATCAACCTGGGCGCCTTCTTCGCGCCGCTGGTCATCGGCACCATCGGCCAGGAGACCAACTGGCACCTGGGCTTCGGCATCGCCGCCGCCGGTATGGCGATCGGCCTCGCGTTCTTCCTGTGGGGCACCCGCCACCTGAACGCCAAGAGCAGCGTCGTCCCGAAGCCGCTCAGCGCGGCCGAGAAGAAGACGGCGCTCACCAAGGGCCTGGTCTGGCTCGCCATCGCGGCGGTCTTCTACGGCGTCGTCGGCGGCACCGGCCACTTCACGCTGAACTGGGCGCTGATCCCGATCACCCTCGCCGGCATGATCATCCCGATCATGGTGCTCGTCCGCATCAAGCGCGACAAGGAGCTCACGGCGACCGAGCAGACCAAGGTCAGCGGCTACATCTGGTTCTTCGTCGCCGCCGCCGTGTTCTGGATGATCTTCGACCAGGCTGGCTCGACGATGTCGACCTTCGCCGAGAAGAAGACCCAGGACACCGTCTTCGGCCTGCACTTCCCGTCCACCTGGTTCCAGTCGGTCAACCCCCTGTGGGTCATGGCCCTGTCTCTTATACA
>KL569571.1:1162-1913 GCA_000715685.1 Streptomyces lilacinus | reverse complement strand
GGCCCGCCGCGACCGCGAGCCGAGCACCACGGTGAAGTTCGCGATGGCGATGGTCGTCATCGGCGCCTCGTTCTTCGTCTTCGCCGTCCCGATGGCGATGGCCGAGGACGGCGGCAAGGTCAGCCCGATGTGGCTGCTGTCGATCTACATGATCCAGACCATGGGTGAGCTCTGCCTCTCCCCGGTGGGTCTGTCCCTCACCACGAAGATGGCGCCGCAGAAGTACGCGAGCCAGATGATGGGCGTGTGGTTCCTCGCCGTCACCGCCGGTGACTGCATCACGGGTCTGCTCTCCATCGCGGAGGTCGACCTCAACGGCATCGGGATGATCGTGCTCCAGGCCGCGCTCGCGACCCTGGCCGGCATCGCGGTGTGGATGTACCGCAAGAAGATCGTGGCCCTCATGGGCGACGTCCGCTGACGCGGTCCCCAGCGGTCCTTTCACGGACACCGGGCCCCCGGCGCGCACTGTGCGCGCCGGGGGCCTTCGCGTTGTCCGGGGGGCGTCGCGTCCTCGGGCGTCGCGTCCTGGGCGCCGCGTCCTGGGCGCCTCGTCGGCCGGGGCTTCGCGCCGCCTGGGGCTTCGCGGCGCCGGGGCGTCGCGCCGCCCGGCTCACGGGGGCTGTTCCCCGGCGGTCCCCTCGGCCGGTGGCCGGGGCTCCGGGCGCCGGGGGTCCGCCCCCGGGCGAAACCAGGGCAGCGCGACCGCCGGCGGCCCGGTGGCCACTGGCGCTGTCTCTTATACACATCT
>KL569571.1:489-915 GCA_000715685.1 Streptomyces lilacinus | reverse complement strand
ATGTGTATAAGAGACAGGTCCACCAGCGCCATGCCCGCCCGGAAAACCGCGAGTGGAACGACCGCGCACAGCAGGATCCAGAAGATCGTCACGCCCCACGGCCGCCCGACGTCCCACGGCTGCTCGACGAGCACCTTGCCGCCGTACTCCAGCGAGACCAGGTAGTCCCCGTACGCCCCCGCCGCCAGCTCCACGTCGAGGGCGACCCGCTCCTTGCGGCCGGGCGCCACGGTGCCGCGCCAGGGGCGCTCCTCCCAGGACGGGGCGAGGACGCCGTGCGCGGTGCCGAGACGGAAGACGGGGTCCCTGGCCGGGGTCGGGCCGAGGTTGGCGACGGTGACGACGAGCCGGCGCGCGGGCGGGGCGCCGAACCACGTGAGGACCCCGTCGGAGCCCTCGAGGCGGGCCGACAGGACGCTCAGCCGC
>KL569571.1:0-234 GCA_000715685.1 Streptomyces lilacinus | reverse complement strand
ATGTGTATAAGAGACAGCACCTGTGACGGTCGCGACGTGCACCACGCACGGGCACGGCTTGGGCGGCGCGGCGACCGGGACGCTCTTGCGGAACGTTCCGTCACGTTCCGTGGTGACGGCGCGGCCGTCGGCGTTGGCGCAGGCGTTGGTGCCGCCGATCATGTTCTGCCCGCAGACCAGGAGCGTGAGCAGGGTGCCGGGCCGCCAGCCCCGCCCCTGTCTCTTATACACATC
>KL569570.1:3932-7328 GCA_000715685.1 Streptomyces lilacinus | reverse complement strand
GTATAAGAGACAGCAGCAGTACCGGGAGCCGGAGGCGCCGCCGGTGTCGATCGAGGACGACGTGCCCGCCGAGGACGACCCCGACCTCGACGACACCGCCCTCACGGGTCACGACCTGATCGTCCGCGAGCTCGGCGCGACCGTCATCGAAGAGATCCCCAACGAATAGGAGCAGGTCAGGAGGGGTGCGCCCGCCGCCCCCTCCGAGTCCTCCAGTTCTCCTTCCCCCGGCGTGGGGCGCGCCGCGCGACGAGCACGTAGGCTCGGGCTACCGAAGCAAAACAGTTGTCGACAGCCAGGAGCGAAACCGTGATCCCCGGTGGTGGCCAGCCCAACATGCAGCAGTTGCTTCAGCAGGCCCAGAAGATGCAGAAGGATCTCGAGACGGCCCAGGAGGAGCTGGCGCGCACCCTCGTCGACGGCACCGCCGGCGGCGGCCTGGTGAAGGCGACGGTCACCGGTTCCGGTGAGCTCCAGGGCCTGGTCATCGACCCCAAGGCGGTGGACCCGGAGGACACCGAGACCCTCGCCGACCTCGTCCTCGCCGCCGTGCGCGACGCCAACGCGACCGCCCAGCAGCTGCAGCAGCAGAAGCTCGGCCCGCTCGCGCAGGGCCTGGGCGGCGGCATCCCCGGCCTGCCGTTCTGATCCCGGCCGACCTCATTCGCTGAACAAACGCACAATCGCAGAAGGAGAACCCGATCCGTGTATGAAGGCGTGGTCCAGGACCTCATCGACGAGCTGGGCAGGCTGCCCGGCGTCGGTCCCAAGAGCGCGCAGCGGATCGCCTTCCACATCCTCCAGGCCGAGCCGACCGACGTCCGTCGGCTCGCCCACGCCCTGACCGAGGTCAAGGCGAAGGTCCGGTTCTGCGCGGTCTGCGGCAACGTGGCGCAGGAGGAGCGGTGCCGGGTCTGCCAGGACCCGCGCCGCGACCCCGCGGTGATCTGCGTCGTGGAGGAGCCCAAGGACGTCGTCGCCATCGAGCGGACGCGAGAGTTCCGCGGCCGTTACCACGTGCTCGGCGGGGCGATCAGCCCCATCGAGGGCGTCGGCCCGGACGACCTGCGCATCCGCGAGCTGCTGACGCTGTCTCTTATACACAGAGACAGGCTGACGCGGCTCGCGGACGGCACGGTCACCGAGCTGATCCTGGCCACCGACCCCAACCTCGAGGGCGAGGCCACCGCCACGTACCTCGCGCGCATGGTGAAGCCCATGGGGCTGAAGGTCACCCGGCTGGCCAGTGGTCTGCCCGTGGGTGGGGACCTTGAATATGCCGACGAGGTCACGCTCGGGCGTGCCTTCGAAGGGAGAAGACTTCTCGATGTCTGACGCAACGCTGCACGACGCCAAGCGCGACCCGGACGACTTCGTGGTCTCCGTCGCGGACTCGATCGAGAGTTTCATCGTCGCGGTCGCCGAGGTGTCCCGTGGCGACGAGCCCGACAGCGCCGTTCCGTTCCTGCTGCTGGAGGTCTCGCAGCTCCTCCTGACCGGCGGCCGCCTGGGCGCCCACGAGGACTTCGTGCCGGACGAGCGCTACGAGCCGGACGTCGGCCCGGAGCCGGACGTCGACGAGCTGCGCGAGCGGTTCGCCAGGCTGCTGGACCCGGTCGACGTCTATTCGGAGGTCTTCGACCCGTACGTGCCGCGCTCCGCGCCCGTCGCGTCCCGGATCTCGGACGACCTCGCGGACATCATCACCGACCTGCGGCACGGCATGGCCCACTACCGCAACGGGCGCGTCAGCGAGGCGCTGTGGTGGTGGCAGTTCTCCTACCTGTCCAACTGGGGCCCCACCGCCTCCGCCTGCCTGCGCGCGCTCCAGTCGCTCGTTGCGCACGTACGACTGGACCAGCCGCTGGACGAGCTCGGCGGCCTGGACACGGACGCCATCGGCACGGAGGAGCAGCTGGCCGAGGAGGCGGGCCGGCTCATGGCGGCCGAAATCGGCAGCCCGACGCGGACGCGGCAGCGGACGAAGGGTTCGTGAGCACGGGCCCCGACCGGGGCCCGTCGTTCCCGGCGCCGCGCCGGGCGTTCAGTCTCACCATGTGATATCGGCATGGTCGATTCCGGCCGCTCGTTAGACTGAACCGACCGCATTACGTATAGCTGCGAGGAGCGCACGTGGGCCTTGTCGTGCAGAAGTACGGAGGCTCATCCGTTGCCGATGCCGAAGGCATCAAGCGGGTCGCCAAGCGAATCGTCGAAGCCAAGAAGAACGGCCACCAGGTGGTCGTCGTGGTTTCCGCGATGGGCGACACGACGGACGAGTTGATCGATCTCGCCGAGCAGGTCTCCCCCATGCCTGCCGGCCGCGAGTTCGACATGCTGCTGACCGCCGGAGAGCGGATCTCCATGGCACTGCTGGCGATGGCGATCAAAAACCTCGGTCACGAGGCGCAGTCGTTCACCGGCAGCCAGGCCGGAGTCATCACCGACTCGGTCCACAACAAAGCGCGCATCATCGATGTCACGCCGGGCCGGATCCAGCAGTCCGTCGACGCGGGCAACATCGCGATCGTGGCCGGCTTCCAGGGTGTGTCCCAGGACAAGAAGGACATCACCACCCTGGGCCGGGGCGGCAGCGACACCACCGCCGTGGCGCTCGCAGCGGCGCTCGACGCCGAGGTGTGCGAGATCTACACGGACGTCGACGGTGTCTTCACCGCCGACCCGCGGGTCGTGAAGAAGGCCCGGAAGATCGATTGGATCTCGTTCGAGGACATGCTGGAGCTGGCCAGCTCCGGCTCCAAGGTGCTGCTGCACCGCTGCGTGGAGTACGCGCGCCGTTACAACATCCCGATCCACGTCCGCTCGTCCTTCTCCGGGCTGCGCGGCACCTGGGTCAGCAACGAACCGCAAGGGGACCAGCCGATGGAGCAGGCGATCATCTCGGGCGTCGCGCACGACACCTCCGAGGCGAAGATCACGGTCGTCGGGGTGCCGGACAAGCCGGGCGAGGCCGCGACGATCTTCCGGGCCATCGCGGACGCCGACATCAACATCGACATGGTCGTCCAGAACGTTTCCGCGGCGTCGACCGGTCTGACCGACATCTCCTTCACCCTCCCCAAGACCGAGGGTCACAAGGCGATCGAGGCGCTGGAGCGGACGAAGGCCCGCGTGGGCTTCGACTCGCTGCGCTACGACGACCAGATCGCCAAGATCTCGCTGGTCGGCGCGGGCATGAAGACGAACCCGGGCGTCACGGCGACGTTCTTCGAGGCGCTGTCGAACGCGGGCGTGAACATCGAGCTGATCTCGACCTCCGAGATCCGCATCTCGGTCGTCACGCGTGCCGACGACGTGAACGAGTCCGTGCGCGCCGTCCACACCGCCTTCGGCCTGGACAGCGAGAGCGACGAAGCGGTCGTGTACGGCGGCACC
>KL569570.1:884-3654 GCA_000715685.1 Streptomyces lilacinus | reverse complement strand
GGCCCACCCTCGCCGTCGTCGGCGCGACCGGCGCGGTGGGGACGGTCATGCTGGAGATCCTCTCCCGGCACGCGGACATCTGGGGCGAGATCCGTCTCGTCGCGTCCGCGCGCTCGGCGGGGCGGAAGCTGACCGTCCGGGGCGAGGAGGTCGAGGTCGTCGCGCTGGGCGAGGAGGCGTTCGAGGGCGTCGACGTCGCGATGTTCGACGTACCGGACGCGGTGGCGGCGCAGTGGGCGCCCATCGCGGCGGCCAAGGGCGCGGTCGTGGTGGACAACTCCGCGGCGTTCCGCATGGACCCGGACGTTCCGCTGGTGGTTCCCGAGGTGAACCCGCACGCCGCCCGGGTCCGCCCGCGCGGCATCATCGCCAACCCCAACTGCACCACGCTGTCGATGATCGTCGCGGTGGGGGCGCTGCACGCCGAGTTCGGGCTGAGCGAGCTCGTCGTCTCCTCGTACCAGGCGGTGTCGGGTGCGGGGAAGGCCGGCGTGGACACGCTGCGGGCGCAGCTCGCGATGGTGGCGGAGATCGAGACCGGTGTCGGCGCCGGCGTCGGCGAGCTGGGGACGCGGCCCGGCGACGTACGGCGGGCGATCGGCGACGGCACGGGACCGTTCCCGGCGCCGGTGGCGCTGAACGTGGTGCCGTGGGCCGGTTCGCTGAAGGAGGACGGCTGGTCGTCGGAGGAGCTCAAGATCCGCGACGAGTCCCGCAAGATCCTCGACCTGCCGGAGCTGCGGGTGAGCGCGACCTGTGTGCGCGTACCCGTCATCACCACGCACTCGCTGAGCGTGCACGCGCGGTTCGAGAACGAGGTGACGGTCGAGCGGGCGCACGAGATCCTGGCCAACGCGCCGGGGGTGGTGCTGTGCGACAGCCCGGCGGACGGGGAGTTCCCCACGCCGGTCGACGCGGTGGGCACGGACCCGACGTGGGTGGGCCGGGTGCGGCGTTCGCTGGATGACCCCCGCGCACTGGAACTCTTCGTCTGCGGCGACAATCTGCGCAAGGGCGCGGCCCTGAACACGGCGCAGATCGCGGAATCCGTGGCGGCGGAGCTGACCGCTCGGTAATACTTGCCGAATCGTTGGTGAATGTGTGAAGGTCCTGTGATCAACTCGTTGGTCCAGACCTCTTGAACTGGGCAGACGATCCGTTCGACCATTCGCTCCCCGTCCCCACTGCAACCGCGGCCCGGGCGGGGAGCGTCTTTGTTGCCGTCCTTCGCGGCGGCAGCGCAAACCACGGCATCACAACCGGGGCATTGAGGGAAGAGCTGGTACGCATGAGGGCATATGACGCTTCGTCATGCGGTGCGTCATGCGACGCGCCGCCGAGCGCGCTGCCCCCCGCGTACAACCCTGACGGGGGGAAGCGTGTCCAACAGGCGTGGCAGAGGTCATCAGCATCGCAACCGTCCCGCGGCGCGGCAGCGCCGCGGTGCGCCCGCGTTCCGGCACACCGGGCGGTATGCCGGTGATCACCCCCTGGTCGGCCGCCCGCCCCGGGCAGATACCGCAGCAGCTCACCTCGCAGCCGCCCGCGCCCCTCTCCGGGGCCGCGCCGGCGGCCGCCTCCGCGCCCACGACGCCGCGGCCGGGGGACGCTGACGAGGCGATGGCTGCGGGCACCACAGTCGACCACCTCACCGAGACCTACCGCGCCCACTACCGGTCGCTGCTCGGCCTGGCCGCCCTGCTCCTCGACGACACCGCCTCCTGCGAGGACGTGGTCCAGGAGGCGTTCATCCGTGTGCACTCCGCGCGCGGCCGCGTCCGCGACCCGGAGAAGACCCTCGCCTATCTGCGGCAGACTGTCGTCAACCTGTCCCGCTCGGCGCTCCGCCGCCGCATCCTCGGGCTGAAGCTGCTGTCCAAGCCGATGCCCGACATGGCGAGCGCCGAAGAGGGAGCGTACGAACAGCTGGAGCGCGACCAATTGATCAAAGCCATGCGTGGACTGCAGCGCCGCCAGCGCGAGGTTCTCGTCCTGCGCTACTTCGCCGACATGACCGAGGCCCAGGTCGCCGAGACCCTGGGGCTCTCGCTGGGCTCGGTCAAGGCGTACGGCTCGCGGGGCATCGCGGCGCTGCGGGTCGCGATGGAGGCGCCGGTATGAGCCACCACTTTCCGGAGGGAAACACCGGCGACCGGCGCGACGGCAGGGATGCGGACCGCGGCTTCGGTGACGCCTTCGGGGGCGCCTTCGAGCAAGGGGTCGGGGACGGGTTCGGCGACGGGCTCGGCGACTACGAGGGTGTGAGGCCCGGCAGCGGGCCGTGTCCCCAGGGCGGCCTCGACGAACAGGCGCTGCGCCGCCTGCTGCGCGGCGCCGTGAGCGAGCTCGAACCCTCCGCCGACGCGCTCGACCAGCTGCGCCGCGCCGTGCCCGTCCGGCGCACCCGGCGCCGGCAGGCCGTCGTCGGGGCTGCCGCCGCGGTCATCCTCGGTGCGACGGCCCTGCCCGCGCTCATCCACGTCGCCACCACCAGCGGCACCGCCGACGACCGGCCCGCCAACGCCGCCAGCAGCCGCCAGCGCACCCATCAGGTCGCCGACGGCCAGCGCGACCCGGGCGACAAGAACGGCGGCCCGACGGAGAACGGCACCACCGGGCCCGACGAGCGCAAGAAGGACGAGGAGAAGAAGAAGGAAGAGGAGGGGCGGAAGGACGGCGCCAGCGCCAACGGCGGCGCCGGCACCCCGGGCGGCGCCCCTCCCACCGCCGCCCCGACCCTCGCCGCCTCCTCGCTCTGTCTCTTATACAC
>KL569570.1:0-608 GCA_000715685.1 Streptomyces lilacinus | reverse complement strand
CGGCCGGGTCTACGGCGCCTTCCGCGTCGTCAACGTCTCCACCACCGTGTGCGCCGTCGGCGGCTCCGGCGTCGTCGCCGCACACGCCCAGGGCAGCGCCGACAGCTCCCGCGTCTCCGTCGTCGACCACACGGCGGGCGACGCGGCACCCGGGCTGCCCGACCCGGCCACCGAACCCAGCCAGGTGATCCTGCAACCGGGCCAGGCGTACGAGATCAAGTTCGCCTGGGTGCCGGCCGCCGACGGCGGCCCCAGCGGCTGCACCAAGCCCACAACGGTCGCGACGACGCCCCCGGCCAGCCCCTCCTCCGCCCCCGGCGCGGCCCCGGCCGAGCAGAAGACGCCGGCCCAGGACCCCGATCAACCCAAACCCCCGGCGAGCGTCGTCCTCAGCCACATCCCGGACGTGGGCGAACCGAAGGCCGCCGACGCGACCATCCCGGAAGCCTGCGCGGGCACCATCTACCGGACGGGCCCGATGATCGCCGCTCCCGCGCCGCCACCGTGATGGGTGGTCGGGGCGAACTGGGTTGATCGACATCGATGTCTTTCGGTTGACGTCGAGGTCTCCCCGGGGGGCCCTCCCCCTCCCCCCTGTCTCTTATACA
>KL569569.1:7343-10093 GCA_000715685.1 Streptomyces lilacinus | reverse complement strand
CAGAAGAACGTCTTCGACGTCGTCCGCTGACGAGGCGCCCACGCACGAAGTACGCACACGCACAGAAGGACAGAGGCCGACATGACCGCCACGCCGAAGGGCCCTGCCAGCTACTTCCCCTCGATAGAGAAGAAGTACGGCCGCCCGATCGCGGAATGGAAGGAGCTCATTCGCTCCTCACCCCTGACCAAGCACATGGAACTCGTCACCTGGCTGAAGACTGAACACGGCCTGGGGCACGGCCACGCCAACGCTCTGGTCGCCCACACCCTCGCCGAGCCGGCCGGGCTCAGTTCCACGGGTCGGTGAACGACCGACCCGGGACCGGCTTCGCGATGAGGGCGATCGGGACGAAGAAGTTGACCTGCCCGATCGCGATCATCAGGGTGGCCAGCGCCTTCGCGTCGTAGTGCTCGGCCACCTCGGCGTAGAGCTCGTCCGAGACCCGCTCGCCGTGCGCCGAGGGCTGGAGCACGGCCTCCACCAGGGCCAGCGCCGCGCGCTCGGCGGCGGTGAAGTACGGCGAGTCCTTCCAGGACGACACCGACGTGATCCGCTCCTCCGACTCCCCGGCCTTGCGCAGGAAACCGGTGTGCAGAACGGTCAGGTACGTGTTCTCCACGATCTGGCCGGCGCGCAGCTGCATCAGACTGATCGTGGTCCGCGGCACCGAGTGGTTGCCGGTGGCCTTGAACAGGGCCGCCGACACCTCCGTCAGCTCGGGGACGAGCTCGGTGGGGTCCTGGGTCATCCGGGGGCCCATCGCGACCTCGGCAGTGATCGAGCGTGCGTTCATCGTTGTCTCCCATCGGGCTTCCGCGTTGCTGTCACTGCCCTGACGGATGGCGTCGCGGAAGTGTGACCGGTGAGCGACCGTGTTTTTCGACTTTTTCGAGGAACCGGTCCCGCCCCGCCCGGCTCGCCGCTCTCACCGCGGCGGCATGCGCGCGGACGTCCACCGGGGGCTCCTCCGGTGGCGCCTCGCCGTGACAGGGGCGGCACAGGCCGCCCGACAACGCCTCCGGGCGGCCCGGTGCACCGCATCCCGTGCACTCCATGATCCGCCGGCCGGGCGGCAGGGCCCGTTCCGGCGGCATCTTCACCTTCAGCCGCGTGCGCGTGAGCGCGGCGGGGGAGTGGACGTCGGGCGGTAGCCCGGCCGTGAGTTGGCGGATCAGCTCCGCCCGCGACGCGCCCCGTGCCAGCCACTCCGCCGCCAACGGCTCAAGCGCCGCGCAGTCCGCCGCCGAGAGGGACAGACGGGCGTCCGCCCGGCCCAGCGCGGCCAGTGCGTCGTAGGCGGGCGACGTCGCCGGCGGTTGTTCCACAGCCGGAGTGGTGTCGTCGCCGTTCAGGAAGCGGTTCCACCACGCGTCGCCGCGCGCGGTGCGGGAGAAGTACGTGCGGAAGACCCACTGCGTACGGTCCTCGCTGACCGGTTCGCGTACGCGGCGCAGGTGCCCGGCCGCCGACAGCGCGTTGAGCGCGGTGCGCAGGGCCTGTTGGCCGTACGGCAGCTCTTTGGCCAGCGTTTTCACGTCCATCGCCGCGCCTTCGGGGAGGCGGTCGAGGTACGCGGCGACGTACGCCTCGCGGGCGGGCAGGTGTGCGAATGCTTCGGGCCTGCGCGGTCCCTGGTCGGGTACGGATCGTTTCCCGTAGCCCGGTGCGGCCATGGGCGGGGCAGGACTAGTCTTGGCGTCAGCCACAGGATCGCTTCTCTCGATCTTGGTGGTCAGACCCCCGTCCCGGTGTTGGCGCACCGGCGGGGGTTGATTTGTTGCTGCGCACGCTACACGGCGAGCGCGCTACGTGGCGACTCGCTTGCGGAAAGTCATCTGCGTGTGCTTACGGGCGAGTTGGGAGGGTGGGCGGGTTTAACCCCCACCCATTCCTTAGAAAGGACGCTCGAGTCCCGACCCCCGAAGCTCGGCCGTGAACGCCGTCCAGGCGACCAGGGGGATTGATATTCGAGGGTGCCCGGCCGTCGACCCGAGCTTCGAGTCTCGGACGAGGATCGCGCCTGGTGGCGCGGCCACTTCGACGCAGTTGCCACCGTCGTCGTTGCTGTAACTGGACTTGAACCAGGTCATTGCCACACAGCCGCCTTTCGGATGAACGCTGTCGTCTCCTCCGCACTCAGTGCCTGGGTGCGGATCAAGCCGTAACAGTGACTCAAGTCGCTTACCGTTTGAGGGTCGGAATACATCACGTGGGTGCCTTGCCCTTCCACGTAGGCGACGTACTTGCTCTTCGCTGTCTCCAGCAGAACCATCGGTCCGGACAGGCTGGACGGAGCGCGCCTGATCTCAGGAAGGACTTGGAGCGTGACGTTGCGCCGTTGGCTCACCTCCAGCAGCTGCTCCAGTTGCTCCTTCATGACCCTTGGTCCGCCGATGTTCGTCCGGAACGCTGCCTCGTAGATCACGAAATGGAACAGGGCCGGCGGATTCCGACGCAGCTTCTCCTGCCGACGCATTCGGTGTGCCACCCGCTTCTCATACGTCTCGTCGTCAATCGGCGGCCAGGCAGTGCTCAAGAGGTCTCGGGCGTACTCCTCGGTTTGGAGCAGCCCCGGGATGAACAGGGTGTCGTACGAGAAGATGGAGATCGCCTCTGCCTCGGCGGCGAAGAACTGGCGGTATTGGGAGGCGGGCCGCTCCGGCTGCAGGTAGTCCTGGGCTGACAGCAGCAACCCCTTTGCCCCACACATCTCATCTGCGATCTGCAACAGCTGCACGCTCGGCTTC
>KL569569.1:5250-7062 GCA_000715685.1 Streptomyces lilacinus | reverse complement strand
CGCCGCCCCTGCTCGATCGACTTGATCATCTCGAAGCCGTACCCGGCCTCCTCGGCCAACTGCTCGCGGCTGACGCCGGCCAGCGTGCGCCACAGCTTCATCTGGTTGCCGAAGTACCGCCATGCGATCGGCGGCTCGGAGCTGTCGTTCGTCACCGTGCTGACCCTCCCCGAGGACTCGCGCGGTACCCGCGCGATCCGTACTCCCGTCGGTACTCCCTTCCGACAATCCCAGGCCAGCAGGGTTTAGGCCTCCTACTTGCGCAACAAGTACCCGTGAGGATCCCGAGGACCCCCCGATGACCGTCGTTTCCCTCGACGCACCCGTCCAGTACGTCTGGTGGCGCCTCCCGCGCCACCCCCGCAGCGTGGGACGGGTCCGTGCCCTGTTCCGTAGCCAGGCCCGCGCCTGGGGCCTGGCGCCCGAGTCGGCCGATACGGCCGTGCTGCTGCTCAGCGAGCTGATGGGCAACGCCTGCAAGCACGCCCGGGTGTCGCCCGGCCGACAGATCCACGCCCTCTGCCTCCTCCGTGGCGAAAAACAACGCTTCTCGCTGCGCATCGAGGTGGCCGACGCCGGCGACGGCTTCCCCTGCCCCCGCCATGTCGGGGCGCTGGACGAGTCGGGCCGGGGCCTGGCCGTCGTGGCCGCGCTCGCGGACGTGTGGGCGGCGGTGCCGCGGCCGTACGGGATCGGGAAGACGGTGTGGTGCGAGCTCACCGTGGAGAGGGCCGTGGAGAGGACCGCGGAGAGAGGGGCGCGCTAGGGGGCGCGCGGAAGCGGAATGCTTCAACTGGATTCGCTGGGCGGAGCATCCCCGTTTGGGGGAGTCTGCCCGGCGGCAGCATCGGGGCGGGGCCCACGTGGAGGGAGCGCGCCGATGAACCCGAATACGCCTGCCCCACTCCCGTACCCCCGCGGCTGGTTCTGCGTGGCGTCGTCGCGCGAGCTCAAGGCGGGGCGGGTGATGACGCGCCGGCTCGCGGACGAGGACGTGGTCGTCTACCGCACCCGTGGGGGGCGTGCGCGGGCCACGCGCCCGTACTGCCCCCATCTCGGCGCCCACGTCGGGGTCGGCGGCAGGGTGGACGGGGAGCGGTTGATCTGCCCGTTTCACGGCTTCGGGTTCGGGGCGGACGGCAGCTGCCGGAGCACGCCGTACGGGACGGCGCCGCCGAAGGCGTCGCTGAGTGTGCTGCCCGTGCAGGAGGCGAACGGCATGGTCTGCGTCTGGTACGACCCGGAGGGCAGCCGGCCGGACTGGGAGATTCCGGAGCTGCCGCCGGCGGGGTTCGTGGTGTCGAGGCAGCGCACGCTGACGTGCGACACGCATCCGCAGGAGGTCGCGGAGAACGCGGCGGACTACGGCCACCTCGGCATCCTGCACGACTTCAGCGACACCAAGGAGGTGTCCGCCCCCGTCGCACGCGGGCCGGTCCGCAGCATGGCGATGCGGGGGTATCGGGGGCTGCCGGTGCTGGGGCGGGTGCCGATGGAGTACCGGGTGCGACAGTTCGGGCTGGGGCTGATGCTGGCCGAGGCGGACGTGCCGGCCGGGGCGATCGAGATCTTCCTACGGATGTGGGCGGCGCCGACGCCGGTCGCGCCGTGGCGGACGGAGCTCCGCGTGATCTGCAGCTGCGCGGTCACGGCGCCCGCCGCGCCGGCCGCCCTGCCGCACGCGCTGCGGGAGCGGCCGACGGCGGCGCTGGCCCGCGTCCTCGCCCGGGTCGGGCTGACGTGGCTGTGCAAGGACGTGCGGCGGGACATGGCGGTGTGGCACCACAAGCGCTTCCTGCCACACCCTCGGCT
>KL569569.1:1533-4975 GCA_000715685.1 Streptomyces lilacinus | reverse complement strand
CGGGCCGATCGGCGAGCTCCGGCACTGGGCGCGGCAGTTCTATCCGCAGGAGGCGTGAGGCAGCTGTCTTACACGGCGGTTCGGCGCTGTTTGGCGCGGTGGGCGAGCACATCGAGGATGCGTTGCCATGCCGGTGATTCCTCGACGATCAGGGAAAAGAACAGCGTCGGGTTCTCCGGCTGGCTGCTGTCCCGTTCGTGTGCGATCTCCCATGCGTCCAGGTCGTCGATGAGACGGTCCACGCGGGGATCGTGCGGATCCCAGTCGAGCGACTGATCGATGGCGAGAAAGAGGCGCGTCGTCTCGGGGTCGTCGAAACTGGCGGTCTTGTCCCGTATCGCCTGCGGCATGGAGTCCGGATCCAGTGCCTGCATGAGGATCCACACGTCGCGCTCGAGCCGGACCATCCGTTCGCTGGCCCCGAGATCGCGCATCCGGTTGAGGTTGGCGACCACCTCGTGGGGCAGGACGAGCGCTTCGCCGCTTGCCAGGTCGGCTATCCGGCGGCGGTGCTCGGTGAGCTGGTCGATCTTGCGCTGCAGCGCGGCGTCGATGTCGGTGACGGCCGCGGCGAACTCGGCCGGCTGTGCGTGCAGCAACGCGTCGATACGGGCCAGGGGCACCCCGGCGTCGGCGAGGGTCCTGATCCGGATGAGATCCACCGCCGCCTGCGCGTTGTAGCGGCGGTAGCCGGAGGCATCGCGCTCGGGCTCGGGCAGCAGGCCGACGTGGTGGTAGTGGCGGACGGTGCGCACGGTCACGCCGGCGGTCGCCGCGAGTTGGCCGATCGTGAGCACCGTTCACCTCGGGTCGTTGGGTCTGGTCGGGCCGAGTCTAGGCGCGGTCTAGGCGCGAGCCGCTCGGTCGACGACGTCGCGGATCGCCTGGACCACGGCGTCGGAACGCTCGTAAATGACCTTGCTGTGGTCGGTGTCGGAGAGGATGCGGTGTTCTCCGTGCGAGACCGAGTTCGCCATGGCCGCGTACAACTTCGTCTTGCCGTCGTGCATCGCCTGCAACAGCTGCTCCGACATCAGCGCCTGCTGGCCGGGGTCGATGCCCAACGGGGTGACAGCGATCAGCGGGACGTCGGGAAGCTCCGGCCCGGCCTTCAGCTCGGTGGCGAGTTCGGCCATCGAGGCGCGCTCGGCCATGCCGGCGTGGATCCACCTGTCGCTCACGTGGTAGTCGACCAGCGCTTCCCGCACGTCCTCCGGGAAGTCCGCGAGCAGCTGGGCGCACATCTCGCGTATGACCGGGATCCACTGCCGGAGCTGCTCCTCCGTGGGCGACAGCCGCACGCTCTCGGCCAGTCGCGCCTCGGGCGGCATGAAGTCGTCCCAGTCGCGATGGAAGGCGTCCAGCCAGACCAGCCCGGCCACCTCCCGCGGATACAGCTGCGCGAACCGGTGCGCGTAGGCACCACCGAGGGAGTGCGCCACCAGTACGTACGGGCCGGCGATGCCCTGGGCGCGCAGCAGCTCGTACAGCTCCGTGGCGACCGCGGCGGCGGTGCGCGGCAGCGGGGCGTCATCGCTGTAGCCCTGTCTCTTATACACATAGAGACAGGTCGTACACGACGGCGGTGGTGAACTGCGAGACCGCTTGCTGAACACCGAAGTAGTCGAGGCCGACGGCGCTCGCGCCGGGCAGGATCACGACGGCCGGGCCGTCGCCGGTGCCGGAGCGGTGGATGAAGACGCGGCGGCCGTCGATTTCCTGGAAACCGCCGAGGGGAGGGGTGAGCGGAGCTGAGGACGTGCTGTTGTTCGTCATGCGACGAGGCTCCAACCCTGACGTAGCGTCAAGGTCAAGCGGCCTGGCCGCCGGCGCGTCAGACCTCGATCAGGCTGCGGAGATCGATCTCCACGGGGAAGGGGACGTCGGTCTTGAGGGTGTCGATGTGCACGGGGCACTCAGGGCTTGGGATGTAGAAGCCCGCTTCCTTGTGTCGCCAGCACTCGTGCACCTCTGGAACATCGCCTTCCCCACGCTCGACACGCCAGTAGTGACCGATCCCCGCCTGGGCGTACATGCCGGGCTTGAAGAAGCGATCTTCCGTGCAGGAGCCAGGGGAGACGACTTCGATGGCGAGCACCACGTTCCCGGCGGGAATGCAGTCCGCGGTGGCCACGTCGAGGCCTCGCTTGTCGAAGACGACGATGTCGGGCTTCGGGACGTTGTTCTCGTTATACATGATCGTCTGCTCGCAGTTGATCATGTATCCCTCCGGCCTGACACTCCGCAGGCGGAAGTACAGCTCGTCTCGGACCAGGTTGTGCCACCACTTGGGTGCGCCACGTACCACGATCTTTCCCCCCAGCAGTTCCCAGTCGCACGGCAGGTCCAGCTCCTTCACCTGGTCGTACGTCCAGCCGTCGGCCGGCGGGTACATCCAGTTCTCCGGCGTGGCCCGCTCCGGCTGCTGCCTGGCTTCTGCGGCCATCACTGCTCCCATGGGCCAAATGGTGGGCGGGATCGTGGGCACATGCCCCACAGATGACCGTACCGCCACCCACCCGGGTGACGCGGGATCGTTCCGCCACCGACTTGCACCTCACGTGACGTAAGGCCTCACCGTGGAGCGTGCACAACGAAAAGGAGCGCGGAAACGTGACGAGCTACTCCGTGGGGCAGGTCGCCGAGCATGCCGGGGTGACCGTGCGGACGCTGCACCACTACGACGAGATCGGTCTGCTCGTGCCGTCCGGTCGGAGCCCTGCCGGGCACCGGCGGTACGAGGACGAGGATCTCGACCGCTTGCAGCAGATCCTCTTCCACCGGGAGCTCGGCTTTCCGCTCGACGAGGTGGCGGCCCTGCTGGACGACCCGGGCGCCGATCCGATGGCGCACCTGCGCCGGCAGCACGATCTGCTGACCGAGCGGATCGACCGGCTGACGCGGATGGCCGCCGCCGTGGAGCACGCCATGGAGGCACGCAAGATGGGGATCAAGCTCACGCCCGAGGAGAAGTTCGAGGTCTTCGGGGACTTCGACCCGGACGAGTACGCGGAGGAGGTCGAGCGCCGCTGGGGGGACACGGACGCGTACCGGCAGTCGCAGCAGCGGACGGCGTCGTACACGAAGGAGGACTGGCTGCGGATCCAGTCCGCGGCGGACGACCTGAACGCGCGGATCGCGGCGCTCATGGGGTCCGGCGCGGAAGCGGAATCCGAGGCGGCGATGGATCTCGCCGAGGAGCATCGGCAGCAGATCTGTGGGTTCTACTACGACTGCTCGTACGAGATGCACACGTGTCTGGGGGAGATGTACGTGGCGGACGAGCGGTTCACCGCGTACTACGAGGCGATCGGGGCGGGGATGGCCGCGTACTTGCGGGACGCGATCGTCGCGAACGCGGTGCGGAAGGCGTAGGGGCGGGGGCGGTGGGCCGGTGCCGGCCGCGGGGGAGTCGGCCCCGGTCCCACCCTTTCACCGTTTC
>KL569569.1:0-1274 GCA_000715685.1 Streptomyces lilacinus | reverse complement strand
CCCCAGACCCCGGTCCTCAAACGCCGGACGGGCTGAAATTCACGCGTGCGGCGAGATCACGACCGCCGTGCCGTACGCGCACACCTCCGTGCCGACGTCCGCCGCCTCCGTGACGTCGAAGCGGAACATGAGGACGGCGTTGGCGCCGCGGGCGCGGGCCTGTTCGATGAGGCGGTCCATGGCCTGGTTGCGGGTCTCGACGAGGGTCTTGGTGAGGCCCTTGAGCTCGCCGCCGACGAGGGACTTCAGGCCGGCGCCGATCTGGCTGCCGATGTGGCGGGAGCGCACGGTGAGGCCGAAGACCTCGCCGATGACGCGGTCCACGCGGTAGCCGGGCACGTCGTTGGTCGTGACCACGAGCACATCGGACTTCTCGCGCTGGCCGCCGCCGTACTCCTCGATGCCCATCGCATTTCCCTCCGTCGATATTGCGCAGTTTTGCCGTTCGTCGTGCGGGACGCACTCCGGGGCGGCGCGGTTGCTCCGTATGGTGGAACCAGGGGGTGTCCGGCTCCGTTGGTACCTTTGGGCCGCACATCCGCCTCCCCCGCCTGTGCCCGGGCCTCGCAACGAGCCTGCGCCCTCGACCCAGGAGCCTCACGCCTGTGACCCCGACCACTCTCGCGCTCGGCCCCCAGTGGCTGGACTCGGACTATCTGATCGGCCAGTTCGGCCTGGTCGGCGTCCTGGCCATCGTCTTCGCCGAGTCGGGCCTCCTCATCGGCTTCTTCCTGCCGGGAGACTCGCTGCTCTTCACGACCGGTCTGCTGGTCACGACGGGGAAGCTGGACTACCCGCTGTGGGCCGTGTGCGGGCTCGTCGTGCTCGCGGCGATCCTGGGCGACCAGGCCGGCTATCTCTTCGGGCGGAAGGTGGGGCCGGCGCTGTTCCGGCGGCCCGACTCGAAGCTGTTCAAGCAGGAGAACGTCGAGAAGGCCCACGAATTCTTCGAGAAGTACGGGCCGAAGTCGCTGGTCCTGGCCCGCTTCGTGCCGGTGATCCGCACCTTCACGCCGATCATCGCCGGCGTGAGCCGGATGAACTACCGCTCCTTCCTCATCTTCAACGTCATCGGCGGCGCCCTGTGGGGCGGCGGCGTGACGCTGCTGGGTGCGGCGCTGGGCAACGTGGAGTTCGTCCACAAGCACATCGAGCTGATGCTGGTCGCGATCGTGCTGATCTCGGTCGTGCCGATCGCCATCGAGTTCCTGCGTGCGCGCAGCAAGGCGAAGAAGGCCGGCCCGGCGGCGCCGGTCGCCGCTCCGGCAGCACCG
>KL569568.1:5502-5659 GCA_000715685.1 Streptomyces lilacinus | reverse complement strand
CAACCCGCTCAGCAACAGACCGCCCAGACACCACGCCCCGACGACGTCCAACGGCCAGTGGTACCCGCACCGTACAAGCCCCAGCCCAACCCCGAGGTTGAGGACAACAAGGGCGGCAGCCCAAAGCCGGGACTTCCCCGCAAGCAGCAGTGCGGCG
>KL569568.1:3751-5198 GCA_000715685.1 Streptomyces lilacinus | reverse complement strand
CAGCCCCGCCAGCGGCCCCGGCGGCCCCGGCCGTCCGATCCACGCCTTCAGCGGTACGACGAGCAGCGGCACCGCCACCATGGCGGCGACGGCGGCCCCGGCCACCGCGAACCGCCGGCGCCACAGGGTCCACAGCACGGCCACGACCAGCACCGGCACCGCCACCACCGCGTTGCCGAGGTCGGCGAGGAACTCGGCGAGCCCGGAGGGGAAGGCGGAGGCCCCCGCCACGGCCCGCCCGAACCGCTCGTCGAGCGCGCGCAGCGGTCCGTGCGCGGCGACCTGCCACGTGGTCAGCGAAAAGAGGACGGCACACGCCGCGAGGAGGACATGCGGTGGCGGCCCCGGAACAGGGGGGGAAGTTCCGAGGCCGCCATGCCGGCCGGTGTGCCGCGCGCCCCGGGGGGTGTGGGGCGGGCGGCCGTCCGATCGGTGAGGATGTCCGGAGCCAGGGGCTCCAGGGGTGTGCGCGAAGGCACGACCGCTCCCGCACTGGGGATGTACGGGCACGGCGTCGTCCGCAGTCCCCTGCGGACGGGGTGTTTCGTTCATCTGCAGAAACCGTACGGCAGGTACGCAGGCTCCGATAGTCGGATCACCTGTCCGCCACCCGCCCCGCACACCTTCTTCACTGGTTTACGGCGGGGCGGACGACAAACGGCTCACAGGAGAAGGAAAGCCCTCTCCCAGGTGCCTCACAGACGCGCGAGCGCGCCCTCGATGACGTCGAGGCCCTCGTTGAGCAGGTCCTCGCCGATGACCAGCGGCGGCAGGAAGCGCAGCACGTTGCCGTACGTACCGCAGGTCAGCACCAGCACGCCCTCGGCGTGGCAGGCCTTGGCGAGCGCGCCGGCGGCCTCCGGGTTCGGCTCCTTGGTGGCCGGGTCCTTCACCAGCTCGATGGCGATCATGGCGCCGCGGCCGCGGATGTCGCCGATGATGCCGAACTTCTCCTGCATGGCGGAGAGGCGGCCCTTCATGACCTCCTCGATGCGCTTGGCCTTGGCGTTGAGGTCCAGCTCGCGCATGGTCTCGATCGCGCCGAGGGCACCGGCGCAGGCCACCGGGTTGCCGCCGTAGGTGCCGCCGAGGCCGCCCGGGTGGGCGGCGTCCATGATCTCCGCGCGGCCGGTGACGGCGGCGAGCGGCAGACCGCCCGCGATGCCCTTGGCCGTGGTGATCAGGTCCGGGACGATGCCCTCGTCCTCACAGGCGAACCACTGGCCGGTGCGGCAGAAGCCGGACTGGATCTCGTCCGCGACGAAGACGATGCCGTTGTCGTTGGCGAACTTCACGATCGCCGGGAGGAAGCCCTTGGCCGGCTCGATGAAGCCGCCCTCGCCGAGGACCGGCTCGATGATGATCGCGGCGACGTTCTCGGCGCCGACCTGCTTGGTGATCTGGTCGATGGCCTGGGCGGCGGCCTCGGGGCCGCAGTTCTCCGGGT
>KL569568.1:0-3477 GCA_000715685.1 Streptomyces lilacinus | reverse complement strand
GCGGTAGCCGTAGGCCACCGGCACGCGGTAGACCTCGGGGGCGAACGGGCCGAAGCCGTGCTTGTACGGCATGTTCTTGGCCGTGAGCGCCATCGTCAGGTTGGTGCGGCCGTGGTAGCCGTGGTCGAAGACGACGACGGCCTGGCGCTTGGTGTACGCACGGGCGATCTTGACCGCGTTCTCGACGGCCTCGGCGCCCGAGTTGAACAGCGCGGACTTCTTGGCGTGGTCGCCCGGGGTCAGCTCGGCGAGCTGCTCGCAGACCTCCACGTAGCCCTCGTAGGGGGTCACCATGAAACAGGTGTGGGTGAAGTCGGCGAGCTGCGCGGAGGCGCGGCGCACCACGGCCTCGGCGCTGGCGCCCACGGAGGTCACGGCGATGCCGGAGCCGAAGTCGATCAGCGAGTTGCCGTCGACGTCCTCGATGACGCCACCGCCCGCGCGCGTGGTGAACACCGGCAGCACCGAGCCCACGCCGCCCGCGACCGCGGTGAGGCGGCGGGCCTGGAGCTCCAGCGACTTGGGGCCGGGGATCGCGGTGACGACGCGGCGCTCCTGGGGGAGGGCGGCGCCTCCGGACAGTTCGGTCATGAAGAGCTCCAGGGGAAAGTACGGGCTTTTGGTCGCAGGCTAGGGGCGCCGGCGGGGGCACGGCATGTTCCGTTCGGGAGAAGTGGGCGCGCCTCGTTGTCCGTAACGGACATGGTGACCACTAGATTGGGCCGGTCGGACAGTTCAGACACGCGAGGGCGCGACGGCCGCCTGGGGGCGAGGGGCAGCGATGAACACCGAGGGGATCACCGGCGGCGCGCACGAGACGTCCGGCACGGAAGGCGCCGCCCGCGTGCCGCGCCCGGCCGCCCCGCCCGAGCCGCCGCCCGCCGCGCCGCCCGCGCTGCCGCCCCGCCCGGCGGCCGCGCCCGCGCCCGCCGGCGCCCCCGGGTCCTCGCCCTTCCTGGACTGGCTGCGCACCCCGCGCCCGCCCGCGGCGCCCGGCATCTGGACCTTCGGCCACCGGCCCAGGCCGCCGGAGGAACCCGACCGCATCCCCGGCCGGCAGCTCCTCAGCGGCGCGGTGATCTCCCTGCTGTGCGGCTGGCTGCTGTGGTCGCTGCTGTGGAACGGCTACCTCGGCCACTACTGGATCTGGCCGCTGTTCGCCCTGACGCCCGACTCGTGGCGCGAGAACAGCATGTTCGCCGTGTGGGTCGTCTACGGCTACTACGCGCTGTGCGCCCTCGTCCTGATCGTCGTCTTCGGCCGCCTCGGCCGCTGGTCCCAGGTCTGGCAGCGCTGGGTCACCCCGGCCCTGCGCCGCCTGTGGGACGACGACGGCGACCACGCGCCCGTCGCCCCCGCCCCTGTCTCTTATACGCCCGGGCAGGACCCCGCCGACTGGCCGCGGTTGCGCGCGGCCGGGGCGCACACCTCCGCCGACCGGCTCGCGGCCGACGCGCACGCCGGGCTGATGAACGATGTGGACCACGCGCGCATCGGGCGCGCCTGGGAGTCCGTACGCTCCCGCCCCGACCGGTTGGTCTCCTTCATCGACAGCGTGCTCAAGCACGGCGCCGCCGCCTGCGCCCACCCCTCGGGCGCGCGCGACCTGCCCGTGCGCGCCGCCGTCCACGACCTCCTCGCCGGACAGGTCCGCCTCGGCACCGCCGCCGACGACGAGCGCAATCCCTACGCGCACCGGGGCGCCGGCTGCGCCCTCGACCCCGCGCTGCTGGGCACCTCGCTGCTCGCCGTCGGGCCGCCCGGCTGCGGCAAGACCGGGCGCCTGGTGCGGCCCGTGCTGGGGTCCCTGTGCCTGCAGGCGCTGGCCGGCCGGACCGCCGTCGTCGCCGTCGGCGCGGCGGGGGCCGCGCTCGCGCCGGACGAGGCCTTCGACGTCGTGGTGAAGATCGGCCGGCCCGACTCCGCGTACGACCTCGACCTCTACGGCGGCACCGACGACCCCGACGAGGCGGCGGCCGTCCTCGCCGAAGGCCTGGTCGGCGACCTCACCACCGCCCTGCCCGGCGGCGACAGCCGGCGGGCCGCCACCGCCCTCGCCCAGCTCCTCGGCCCCTTCCGGGCCGTCCACGGGCGCTTCCCGTCCGTGCCCGAGCTGCGCGAGCTCCTCGACGGCTCCGCCGCCGCCCTCGGCGCGCTGCGGACCGCCCTCGTCACGGGCGGGCACGACGCCCTCGCCCGCGAGCTCGACGCCCGCGAGCGCCAGGCCCACCGACCCGGCGACCCCGGGCCCGTGCTCGCCGACCGGCTCGCCCTGCTCGACCGGCCGGCCTTCGCCGGCTTCTTCGACACCGAGCGGCCCGGCCGGACCTTCTCCCTGCGCACCCTCGAACACCCCCTGCGCGTGCGCGTCGACCTGCCCGAGCGCGGGCACGCCGAGGCGTCCCGGATGCTCGCCCGGCTGATCCTCGCCCAGTTCACCGAGTGCGCGGTCGGCCGGGCGGACCGCTCGCTGTTCGCCTGCCTCGTCCTCGACGACGCCACCCACACCGTCACCCCGGAGTCCGTGCGCGGCCTGCAGCGGCTGCGCTCGGCCAACGCCGGGGCGGTGCTCACGCTGCGCACCCTCGACGACGTCCCCGAGGCCCTGCGCAGCGCCCTCCTCGGCTCGGTGGGCTGCCGGATGGCGTTCTCCGGCGTGACCACCTGGGACGGCGCGCGGTTCGCGGAGGTCTGGGGCAAGGAGTGGGTGGAGACCCGCGACGTCACCGACCGCCAGGTCATCGCCCACGAGCCGATCACCCGCGTCACCCACGTCGTCCGCCGGGTGATCACCGGCCGCGCGGTCACCGCCCAGTCCGTGACCGTCCGGCAGGTCGAGCGGGAGCGCTGGTCAGCCTCCGAGCTGGCGCACGCGGTGCCCGCCGGGTGCGCCGTGCTGTCCGTGACCTCCGTGCGGGGCGGCAGCGCGCCGCCGGTGCTGGTCGACCTGGAGCGCTGAGGGCTCGCGGAGGGCTCGCGCTGCTCCACTGAGGCAGAATCGGTGACAGCCGTTCATACAGGGCGGCACTTGTCGCCGCCTCACGCCGCCCGAGCCCCATCCCCGCTCCACCCGATGCTCCACCCGAAGGTGCCATGCCCCCCACGCTCGCCTCACTCGTCCACCACTCCGCGCTCAAGCTCACCGTGCTCGCGGGGGCGGACAAGCTGGACACGCCCGTCCGCTGGGCGCACGTCAGCGAGCTGGCCGACCCCGTGCCGTGGATGGACGGCGGCGAACTGCTCCTGATCACGGCCATGAAGATCGACGCCGCGGACCCGGGGACGACGCGCCCCTACGTGCGCCGCCTGGTCCGGGCCGGCGTGGTCGGCCTCGGCTTCGCCGTCGGCGTCAACTACGACGAGGTGCCCCGGGCGCTCGTCGAGGCCGCCGAGGAGGAGGGGCTGCCGCTGCTCGAGGTGCCCCGCCGCACCCCCTTCCTCGCCATCACCAAGGCCGTCTCGGCGGCCATCGCCGCC
>KL569567.1:14295-14975 GCA_000715685.1 Streptomyces lilacinus | reverse complement strand
GCTTGTACGGGCCCTCGACCTGGACGCCGATGTAGGCGGCCTGCTCGGGGCGGAGCGTCGTGAGCTTGACGCCGAGGGAGTCCAGGTGGAGGCGGGCGACCTTCTCGTCCAGGTGCTTGGGGAGGACGTAGACGTCGGTCGGGTAGGACTCCGGCTTCGTGAAGAGCTCGATCTGGGCCAGGGTCTGGTCCGCGAAGGAGTTCGACATGACGAAGGAGGGGTGGCCGGTGGCGTTGCCCAGGTTCAGCAGGCGGCCCTCGGACAGGACGATGATCGCCTTGCCGTCGGGGAAGGTCCAGGTGTGGACCTGCGGCTTGACCTCGTCCTTGACGATGCCGGGGATCTTGGCGAGGCCGGCCATGTCGATCTCGTTGTCGAAGTGGCCGATGTTGCCGACGATGGCCTGGTGCTTCATCTTGGCCATGTCCGAGGCCATGATGATGTCCTTGTTGCCCGTCGTGGTGACGAAGATGTCGGCGATCTCGACGACCTCGTCGAGCGTGGTGACCTGGAAGCCGTCCATCGCCGCCTGCAGGGCGCAGATCGGGTCGATCTCGGTGACGACGACCCGGGCGCCCTGGCCGCGCAGGGACTCGGCGCAGCCCTTGCCCACGTCGCCGTAACCGCAGACGACCGCGACCTTGCCGCCGATCAGGACGTCGGCTGTCTCTTATACACAT
>KL569567.1:10873-14019 GCA_000715685.1 Streptomyces lilacinus | reverse complement strand
GACAGCCGTACTTGTTGTCGAACTTCGACTTCGTCACGGCGTCGTTGACGTTGATCGCCGGGAAGAGCAGCGTGCCGGCCTGCTGCATCTCGTACAGGCGGTGGACGCCGGTCGTGGTCTCCTCGGTGACACCGCGGATCTCGGACGCCAGCTGGGTCCACTTCTGCGGGTTCTCGGCCAGCGTGCGGTTGAGGAGGGTGAGGATCTGGGCGTACTCCTCGCTGTCGGCCGTGGCCGGGTCCGGAGCGGCGCCCGCCTTCTCGAACTCGACGCCCTTGTGCACCAGGAGGGTGGCGTCACCGCCGTCGTCGAGGATCATGTTCGGGCCGCCGGTGGGGCTGTCCGGCCAGGTCAGCGCCTGCTCCGTGCACCACCAGTACTCCTCGAGGGTCTCGCCCTTCCAGGCGAAGACCGGGATGCCCTGCGGGTTCTCCGGGGTGCCGTGGGGGCCGACGGCGATGGCGGCGGCCGCGTGGTCCTGGGTGGAGAAGATGTTGCAGGACGCCCAGCGCACCCGGGCGCCCAGGGCGACCAGGGTCTCGATCAGCACCGCCGTCTGCACCGTCATGTGCAGCGAGCCGGTGATGCGGGCGCCCGCCAGCGGCTGCGCCTCCGCGTACTCCTTGCGGATCGCCATCAGGCCGGGCATCTCGTGCTCGGCGAGGGTGATCTCCTTGCGACCGAAGGCCGCCAGCGACAGGTCAGCGACCTTGAAGTCCTGGCCGGTGGTGGTAGTCATACGGCTGCTCCTCCTGAGGGGCGAGCGGGACTGGGTACGGCTGTGCACGCGGTCAGCCAGCGTGGACCCGGTCGCAAGGACGCGGTCGGTCGCACACTGATCCCCTGGCCGCAGCTCAGTCCGTCGGAGGCCCTCTCTCCCTCGGCCGGTCCGCCGCGCGGGCCGCCCGACCGCCATCAGCAGCGACGTCTGGCTCTGGGCACGAATCTACACCGGGCCCCCGGGCGAACCCCAGCCCCTACGGGCCTCCTTCCGGACTCGCCCGGTCCCGGCCGTGCAGACCTGTCCGTCGACCCGTCAGGTGTTGCAGGATGCGGTCAGTGATGACTTGTGAGGAGATCTCGTGACGCCATCAGCCGATCCGCCGACCGATCCGCCCGCTCCCGCGGCGAGGCGCGGGGCGAGGAGCGGACAGCGGCTCAGACTGCTTGCCGTGACCGCTTGTCCGACGGGCATCGCGCACACCTATATGGCGGCGGAGAAGCTGGTTCAGGCGGCGGAAGCGCTGGGCCACGACATCAAGGTGGAGACGCAGGGGTCGATCGGGGACGAGAACGTCCTCTCGGACAACGATGTCAGACAGGCGGACGGCATCATCATCGCCGCCGACAAGGACGTCGACCGCAGTCGGTTCGCGGGCAAGCGGGTGCTGACCGTGGGGGTCGCCGAGGGCATCCACCATCCGGAGCAGCTGATCGAACGGGTGCTGAGCGCTCCGGTGTACGAGCCCGGCGGCCGTGGCGGGGGCGGGGTTGGTTCCGGCGCGGGTGCGGGTGCCGTCGCGGGGCCGGCCGGGCGGGGTGGGACGTACAAGGCGCTGATGAACGGTGTCTCGTACATGATCCCGTTCGTGGTGGTCGGGGGGCTGCTGATCGCCGTGTCGCTGGCGTTGGGCGGTCATCCCAGCCCCTCGGGCGGGCTGGTCATCCCCGACGGGTCGTTCTGGAAGCACGTCAACGACATCGGCGTCATCGGCTTCACGCTGATGGTGCCGATCCTGTCCGGGTACATCGCGTACGCCATCGGCGACCGTCCCGCGCTCGTACCCGGCATGATCGGCGGCTGGATCGCCAACACGGGTGCGCTGTACGACTCGAAGTCCGGGGCGGGCTTCATCGGTGCGATCGTGACGGGGTTCCTCGCCGGGCATCTCGTGCTGTGGATCAAGAAGGTCGAGGTGCCGAGGTTCGTTCGGCCGATCATGCCGATCATCGTGATCCCGGTGCTGGCGACGTCGGCGGTCGGGCTCTTCTTCATCTACGTCCTCGGCCGGCCCATCGCCTGGGTCTTCGAGCACCTCACCGACTGGCTGAGCGGGCTGACGGGGGCGAGCGCGGCGCTGCTCGGGGTGCTGCTGGGGCTCATGATCGCGTTCGACATGGGCGGGCCGGTCAACAAGACGGCCTTCCTGTTCGGCGCCGGGCTGGTCTCGAAGAACCCCGAGATCATGGGCATGTGCGCGGTGGCCATCCCGGTGCCGCCGCTCGGGCAGGGGCTGGCGACGCTGCTGCGGCGCGGGATGTTCGACGAGCAGGAGCGGGAGACGGGGCTGGCCGCGCTTTTCATGGGCTTCTTCGGGATTACGGAGGGCGCTATTCCGTTCGCCGCGGCGCGGCCGGCGCGGGTGATTCCGGCCAACATGGCCGGTGGTGCGGTGGCGGGTGCGATCGCCGGGCTGGCGGGGGTGCGGGACAGCGTGCCGCACGGGGGGCCGATCGTGGCGGTGCTGGGGGCGGTGGGCGGGGTACCGATGTTCTTCGTCGCGGTGGCCGTGGGGACGGTGGTGACGGGGTTGACCACGATCACGCTCATGGCGGTGGGTGGGGGGCCTCGTCCTGGCAGGGGTGTCACCGTGCCCCTGCCTGAGCCGCGCGCCGTGGCCGCGCCCGGAGCTCCGGCTGAAGTGCTTTCCGGGTATCTCACCCAGGACACCGTCCTGACGGAGATTTCCGCGCGGCGGAAGGAGGAGGCGATCCGGGAGCTCGCGGAGGTGCTGGCCGCCACGGGCGCGGTGCGGGATGTCGACGCCCTCGTCGCGGCGGCGCTCGCGCGGGAGGAGATGGGGACGACGGGACTCGGGGAAGCCATCGCGATTCCGCACGCGAAGACCGACGCGGTGACGGCGCCCGTCGTGGCCTTCGCCCGGTCGGCGGAGGGGATCGAGTGGGGGGCGCTCGACGGCACGCCGGCCCGGCTCATCTTCATGATTGCCGTGCCGGGGGAGGCGGCCGGGGATGAGCATCTGCGGATTCTGGCGTTGTTGGCGCGGAAGTTGTTGGATGCCGGGTTTCGGGAGCGGTTGTTGGGGGCGGGGGGTGTGGGTGCGGTGCTGGGGGTGCTGGCGGAGGTTCGGTAGGGGGTGGGTGGGGGTTGGGGCGGTGGTTCTTTCCCCGATCCCGCCCCTTCC
>KL569567.1:8979-10588 GCA_000715685.1 Streptomyces lilacinus | reverse complement strand
GGGCTAAAGGGCTCAGCCCAGTCCGCCCGGGGTCGCCTTCGGGTCTTCGCCTGCTGCCGCTGCCGCTTCGCTGTAGATGTCGGGCTCGAGGTAGATGACGCGGGCGATGGGGACGGCCGTTCGGATACGGATCTCCGCCTCGTCGATCGCGCGCGCCACCTGCGTCGCCGTGTCGTCGTGGCGGACGGCGATCTTGGCGGCGACGAGGAGTTCCTCGGGGCCCAGGTGGAGGGTGCGCATGTGGATGACGCTGATGACGGTCTCGCCGTCGACGGCGGCGGCGCGGATCTTCGCCACCTGGTCGGGGCCGGCGGCCTCGCCCAGGAGGAGCGACTTGGTCTCGGCGGCCAGGACCAGCGCGATCAGCACCAGCAGCGCGCCGATGCACATCGTGCCGATGCCGTCCCAGATGCCGTCGCCCGTGAGGAGGGTGAGGCCGACGCCACCGAGGGCGAGGACGAGGCCGACGAGCGCGCCGAAGTCCTCGAGCAGGACCACCGGCAGTTCGGGGGCCTTGGCCGTGCGGATGAAGGAGCCCCAGCTCTGCTTGCCCCGCAGTTCGTTGGACTCCTTGATGGCCGTACGGAAGGAAAAGCCCTCGGCGATGACGGCGAAGACGAGGACGCCGACCGGCCAGAACCAGTTGTCGAGCTCGTGCGGTTCCTTGATCTTCTCGTAGCCCTCGTAGAGCGCGAAGACGCCGCCGATGGTGAACAGCACGATGGAGACGAGGAAGCCGTAGATGTAGCGCTCGCGGCCGTAGCCGAAGGGGTGCTCCTCGCTCGCCTTGCGCTGGGCCTTCTTGCCGCCGAGGAGCAGCAGTGCCTGGTTGCCGGAGTCGGCGACCGAGTGCACGCCCTCGGCGAGCATCGACGACGAGCCGCTGAACGCGAAGGCGACGAACTTCGCCGCCGCGATGGCCAGGTTGGCGCCCAGGGCGGCGACGATGGCCTTGGTTCCGCCTGTTGCACTCATGGTGCGGGGTGTCCCTTCCGCTTACCGGTCACAGCGGGTCATTCTGGCACCGAAGCCGGCACCGAGGCGCGGAAGAGGGTGCCCTCGCCGTCGGCCGACACCCGCTCCCCCGCCCGTACGAAGGCGGACTCGCCGCGTGCGAGGGTCAGTTCGGTGCCGTCCTCGCCGCGGAGGCGGGCCGTGCCGGCGGTGCACAGGAGGATCTGGGCGCCGTGGGCGTCGAGTCGGTGGGGGACGGAGCCGGCGGCGAGGGCGTAGCGGGCGAGGCGGAACTCGGCGGCGGGCGTCGCGTAGACCTCCGCGTCGTCGGTGTCGGCCTCGGGGCGCAGGACGTCGGGCGTGGTCGGCTCGAAGCGGACGACGCGGAGCAGTTCGGGGACGTCGACGTGCTTGGGGGTCAGGCCGCAGCGGAGGACGTTGTCGGAGTTGGCCATGATCTCGACGCCGAGGCCCTCGAGGTAGGCGTGCGGGACGCCGGCGCCGAGGTAGAGGGCCTCGCCGGGCTGGAGCCGGACGTGGTTGAGGAGCATGGCGGCGATGACGCCGGGGTCGCCGGGGTGGTGGCGGGCGACGGAGGCGTAGGCGGCGTACGCGGCGCGGTGCGGGCCCTCACGGCCGGCGAGCTGTTCGGCGG
>KL569567.1:6453-8750 GCA_000715685.1 Streptomyces lilacinus | reverse complement strand
GAGATGTGTATAAGAGACAGGTCGACGGTGTCGGCCATGGCGGTGCGCTCGGCGCTCAGCACGGCGGTGAGGATCTCGCGCAGCGCGGCGGACTCGGGGTGGGCGTGCAGCAGGTCGACGTAGGGCTTGAGGGAGTCGACCTCGAGGGCGGCGAGGAGCTCGGCCGTGGCGTCGGGGGCGCGGAAGCCGCACAGGCCCTCGAAGGGGGTGAGGGCGCAGATGAGCTCGGGCTTGTGGTTGGCGTCCTTGTAGTTGCGGTGCGGGGCGTCGAGCGGGACGCCGCGGGCCTCCTCGTCGGCGTGGCCGGCCCGGGCCTGCTCGAGGTCGGGGTGGACCTGGAGGGAGAGGGGGTCGGCGGCGGCGAGGAGCTTGAGCAGGAAGGGCAGGCGCGGGCCGAAGCGCCGGACGGTGTCGGCGCCGAGCTCGCCCTCGGGGTCGGCGGCGATGACGTCGCTCAGCGCGAGCGGGCCGGTGTCGGCGCCGCGGTCGACGGCGGAGGGGGCGCCGGGGTGGTCGCCCATCCACAGCTCGGCCTGGGGTTCGCCGGTGGGCGGGGTGCCGAGCAGCTCGGGGATCGCGGTGGTGGAGCCCCAGGCGTAGGGGCGCACGGTGTTGAGGAGGCGGTCCATGGAACGGTTCCTGGTGGGGGGCTCGGGGGCGTGCGGGACCGGTTCAGCGGGCTTGCGCGGCCGGTTCACGGAGTGGAGGCGAGCGCCAGGTAGACGGCGGCGAAATCCGTGATGGCCAGGAGGTCGGCGGCGGTTTCCAGGGGGTTGCTGTCCTCGGTGGCCTCGAGCTCGCTGACGGGGGTGTCCCGGTGGAGGGCGAGGTCGCGGGCGGCGGGGGCGGGCGAGGTGACGGCCGGGGTCCGCTCGCGGAGGAGGACGACGCGGGCGTGCAGCGCCTCGGGCTCCTCGACCCGGTCGCGGAAGAAGTCCTCGGGGTCGGCGCCGGCGGCGAAGTCGCCGGACAGCAGGGTGCCGTGCGCGGTGAGGGCCTCGGGCAGCTCGGCGGCGAGCGCGGGGCGGCCGGCGAGCGCGGCGAGGACGGTCGCGAAGCGGCGGCCGGCCGCGGCGGCGAGCTCGCCCTCGGTCCAGATCAGCGGGAGGGTGTCCGCGAGCTCGGCCGCGAGGGTCTTGGCGGGGTTGCCGTACGTGGCGATGGCGGGGCCGCAGCGCTCGGCGATGTGGTCGAGGCGGTCGGCGAGCGCCTCGAGGGCACTGGTCGGGGCCTCGACCAGGCCGATGCGGTCGGCGAGGACGAGCATCGGGGTGAGCAGCGACCAGAGCGTGCCGGGACCGGTGGGCAGGACGGCGGGGGCGTCGCCGCCGGTGGGCTCGTCGCCGGCCATGGTGGCCTCGTACGGGGTGGTGGTCAGCGGGATCGCCAGGCCGCGGGCCTGGGCGGTGGCCTCGGCGAGCGGGGAGCCGGCCGGGGAGACGCTGACGACGGTGCAGCCGCGGCGGTAGGCCTGCTCGAGGAGGACGCCGAGGCCGGGCTCGGTGCCGTCGGGGCTGGCGACGAGGAGCAGGTCGAGCGGGCCGGTCCAACCGGGGAGCGTCCAGCGCAGGGCGCCGGGGGCGGGCGCGACGCCGGCCGGGCGGATCAGGACGACGGGGGAGGTGTCGCCGGCGAGCGCGGCGAGCAGGTCGGCGGTGGAACCGCCGGCGGGGCCGGGGCCGGCGACGAGGACGGCGCGCGGGCGGCCGTCGGGCTTCAGCGCGCCGATGCCGGCCTCGGCGGCGTTGCGGATGGCCGTACGGACCCGGGCGCCGGACTCCGCGGCGCCGCGGAGCAGGCCGTGGAGGTCGGCGCGGGAGAGGCCGTCGGGATCATCGAGGAGGGACTCGTCGAACACCGTGGATCAGCCTCCGATGGCCGTGTGGGTACGGGATACGGGTGCGGGTGCGGGTGCCTGCGGCCGTGCGGGGCGGGTCAGGCGGGGCGGCGGGCCTCGTCGACCAGCAGGACGGGGATGCCGTCACGGATGGGGTAGGCCAGGCCGCAGCTCTGGCTCTCGCACACGAGCTCGGGGGTCTCCTCGGTGGTGTTCTCCTCGCGGAGGGGGGCGTGGCACGCCGGGCAGGCGAGGATCTCGAGGAGGCCGGCTTCGAGCGGCATGGGGGTCGTTCCCTTCGGGGTGTGCGGTTCTGTGGGGCCAGCGTAGCCCGTGGTGGCGGGGCGGGGGCTGAACGGTGCCGGGTGGGTGGGGGCGGGGTTTTTCTCTCCCCTGACCCGCCCCTTCCCGAAACCGGGGCTCCGCCCCGGACCCCGGGGTCTGTCTCTTATACACATCT
>KL569567.1:2675-6158 GCA_000715685.1 Streptomyces lilacinus | reverse complement strand
GAAACCGGGGCTCCGCCCCGGACCCCGGGGTAGGGGCGGGGTAGGGGCGGGGGGCTTCGCCCCCACGACCCCCTTTTCGGGGCTCCGCCCCGGATCCCGGTCCTCAAACGCAGGACGGGCTGGAATGGGGCACGCCGGACGGGCTGGTTCGTCAGGCCCGGACGATCGACAACACCTCGTCGCGCAGCCTCGCCATCGTGTCCGCGTCGCGGGCCTCGACGTTCAGGCGGAGGAGGGGCTCGGTGTTGGAGGGGCGGAGGTTGAACCACCAGTCGGGGGTGGTGACGGTCAGGCCGTCCAGTTCGTCGATCCGCACGCCGTCGGCGCCCTCGTAGGCCGCGCGGACCGCGGCGGTGCGGTCGGCCTGGTCGGCGACGGTGCTGTTGATCTCGCCGGAGGCGGCGTAGCGGTCGTACTGCCGGACGAGGTCGGACAGCGTGCCGGGCTGGCCGCCGAGGGCCGCGAGGACGTGCAGGGCGGCCAGCATGCCCGTGTCGGCGTTCCAGAAGTCGCGGAAGTAGTAGTGCGCCGAGTGCTCGCCGCCGAAGATGGCGCCGGTGCGGGCCATCTCCTGCTTGATGAAGGAGTGGCCGACGCGGGTCCGCTCGGCCTTGCCGCCGTTCTCCGCGACGACCTCGGGCACGGACCAGGAGGTGATCAGGTTGTGGATGATCGTGCCGCCGGGGTGCTTGGCCAGCTCGCGGGCGGCGACCAGGGCGGTGATCGCGGAGGGGGAGACGGGCTCGCCGCGCTCGTCCACGACGAAGCAGCGGTCGGCGTCGCCGTCGAAGGCGAGGCCGATGTCGGCGCCCGTCTCGCGGACCTTGGCCTGGAGGTCGACGAGGTTCTTGGGGTCGAGGGGGTTGGCCTCGTGGTTCGGGAAGGTGCCGTCCAGCTCGAAGTACATCGGGGTCAGGTCGACCGGCAGTCCCTCGAGGACGGTGGGGACGGTGTGGCCGCCCATGCCGTTGCCCGCGTCGACGACGACCTTCAGTCGGCGGATGTCGGTGAGGTCCACCAGGGAGCGCAGGTGGGCCGCGTAGTCGGCGAGGACGTCACGGCTGCTGATGGTGCCGGGGGTGCCGGCGGCCTCGGGGGCGCCGCTCTCGGTCCAGCCCTCGACGAGGGCGCGGATCTCGGCGAGCCCGGTGTCCTGGCCGACGGGGGCGGCGCCGGCGCGGCACATCTTGATGCCGTTGTACTGGGCGGGGTTGTGGCTGGCGGTGAACATCGCGCCGGGCAGGTCGAGTTGGCCGCTGGCGAAGTAGAGCTGGTCGGTCGAGCAGAGCCCGATCTCCGTGACGTCCACGCCGCGGGCGGCGGCGCCGCGCGCGAAGGCGCGGGACAGGTCGGGCGAGGAGGGACGCATGTCGTGGCCGACCACGATCGCGGTGGCGCCGGTCACCTGGGCGAAGGCGGCGCCGAAGAGCTCGGCCAGCGAGGTGTCCCACTGGTCGGGCACCACGCCGCGCACGTCGTACGCCTTCACGATCTGCGACAGATCAGCCACAGCCAACCCCTCCTGGACTCCGATACGGGACAACAAACCTACCTTCCGGGACCGATGATCCGGACCGCGGACGGGGGCGGGCGCCCGTACGGGACGTCAGGAGTCCGGCGAGCGCAGGACCCTGAGGTGGCCTCGGCGGGCGACCTCCATCGGATCCGCGCCGCGGCCGCTCGGCGCGACGGCGCCCGGCCCCGCCGCGCGCTCCTGCGGGCGGGCCGCCTCACGGACGGCGTTGGCGAGGGCCTCGAGGTCGTCGCCGCTCGGGCGGGCGGGTCCGCTGTCGACGGCGAGCCGGACGACGTCCCAGCCGCGGGGGGCGGTCAGGCGCTCGGAGTGCTCGGCGCACAGGTCGTAGCAGTGGGGCTCGGCGTAGGTGGCGAGCGGGCCGAGGACGGCGGTCGAATCGGCGTAGACGTACGTCAGCGTCGCGACGGCCGGGCGGCCGCACGCGGTGCGCGAACAGCGACGTACAGGGCTCACGAGGTTGGACGGTACCGCACTCTTGAGCGGGCCGCGACGACTCACCCCCGGCTCACTCCTCCGTGTCGTCCCGGTTCGTCCTGTGGACGCCCTTGTCGAACCGCCTGGTCCACCCCGCCGACGGGCGGGGAACGGATGTCCGGCACCACGAAAACGCCCCGGGAAACTGTCACCACCAGGTACACATAGTGTCATTCAGGATGCGAGCGCCGATCCCGGAGGTGGCTTTAATTGATCGCAGACATGACCGGATCGCTCATCGGGCGACATGGCGGGAGATGGGCCGCCACCGCGTGCGTACCGCCGGGCGGCGGATACCCTCGGGGGTGATGGACAGCCCCGTACCTCCCCCGGCCGCGGCCGGGGGTGCCCCAGGCCCGACCGGACCGCGACCGCGCCACCGCGACCGCCACGGCCGCGGCATGCGCGGCCCCGTCGCGCCGCCGCAGGTGCCGCTGTCGGCCAGCAGGGCCGAGGCCTTCGTCGACCTGGTCCACGACTCCGCCTGGAGCGGCGCTGGCCCCAGCTGGCGGGCGTCGAGTTCCTGGTCCGCGAGGTGCCGCCGACCGCCGGCGAGGACGGCCCGGAGGCGCTGATCGACGGCGACACCGTGCCGCTCGGCCGGTACACCGCCGCGCACGGCGACGAGCCCGACCGGATCATTGTCTACCGCCGTCCGGTGGAAATCCGCACCAAAACGCGGGACGAGCGCGCCCTGCTCGTCCACGAGGTCGTGGTCGAGCAGGTCGCCGAACTCCTCGGCCTGGCCCCCGAGTCGGTGGACCCGCGCTACGGGCAGGACTGACGCGGGGCCGACAGGTCCTCACCCGTTGAGGATCGACAGGTCCTGCTCCGCCTCCGGCACCGCGACGGTGGAGCGGTCGTCCGCCACGGGCTGGATCGTGAACATCGGCACGCCGTCCTTCGGCAGCGCCAGCATCCGCGACGCGTGCACCGGTCCCCCGGTGACCTTCTCCACCGTCACGGCGTACACGCCCTTGCCGTCGGCCGGCTGCGGGGGTTCGACGGCGAGCGTGGTGCCGGCCTTGACCGTGTAGGTCTTGCTCACGGGGGCGCCGCCCTCGCTGCCCGCCGAGGCCGTCACGCGCACCGTCGCCTCCCGGCCCGGCGCGACCAGCGCCAGGGTGCTCGCCTTCGCGCGGTTGTCGGCGACCGTGCCGCGCCCGTCGACGGCGGGGGTGGCGGAGATGAACGCGGTCTCCTGCTTGTCGTCCTTGCCGCGCGTCACACGCAGCGCCGCGACGACCGGGGCGCTGCCGCGAGCCGCCGTCAGCAGCAGCGAGCCGGCCTCGCCCTTGGTGAGGTCCCCCAGGTCGACGGCGGCGGTCATGCCGCTCTTGACGTGCAGCGACTCGTGCCCGGCGGGGGTGATGGAACCGCTCGGGCCGGCGAGTCGCAGCTTGAGGTCGGCGTCGTCGTCGCCCGGCGCGAAAGCGACGAGCCGTACGGAGGTGGCGTCGGCGGGAATGCCC
>KL569567.1:1378-2434 GCA_000715685.1 Streptomyces lilacinus | reverse complement strand
AGCCGGTCGCCGCCGATCTTGTCGTCGGACGCCTGCACCGCGGCGCCCACCCGGCCGGACCGGGCGGCCACGTGCAGGGTGACGTTGTCGACGGCCGTCTCCGCCAGGGTCGACAGCAGCACGGGGACGGTGGAGCGCGGCGGGACGGTGACGCCCTCCCCGGCGGGCGCCTTGAGCCGGCCGTCGGGGCCGAACAGCTCCAGGTCGACGACGGCGGCGGAGTTGTCGGGGTTCGACAGATGGACGTAGTCCTGGCGGCCCTTGGCGGTGCTCGCGCCCGGGAACCAGAACGACGTGTCGGGCGCCGTGCACGCCGTGCCGTGCAGCCCGCGGCCGCTGCCCGCGCCCACGGCCGTGGTCTGCTGCGCGGTCCAGCCGGGCGCGAGCGGGCCGTCGGCGGTGCCGAGGAGGGCGGGGGCGTCGGAGCGGTCCGTGGTGGCGGTGACGGGCCTGCCGGGCTCCTTCAGGGAGAGCACGGGCTTGGCGGGATCCTGGTCGGCCGGCTTGGTCCTGGCCGGCTTGGCGTCCTTCTTCGGATCGGCCTTCGGGTCCGTCTTGGTGTCGGTCCTGGTGTCCGTCTTCTTCGGCTCGTCCTTCTTCAGGTCGGGCCGCGCCGGGCCCGCCGCCGGCAGCAGGTCCGCCGGGGACTTCGCCGCCGCGCCGCCCTTGCCGGGCGGCGTGAACGCGGTGTACGTCGTCTCCCCCACGTCGGACGACGTGGGCGCCGGGCACAGCAGCGTCGACCGCTGCACCGGCATCCGGGCCGCCAGCTTCGTGGGCGTACGGCCGCCCTGCGAGGGCGGGTTGAGGGCGGCGACGCCCGTGACGACGGCGAGCGCGGCCGTGGCGGCGAACAGGGACAGAGTCGTGCGGTTCACTGCTGCTCGCTCCCGTCGCGGTGGGGTCGCTCTCCCCCGCCGTACGTCGTGTCGTGGGGCTGCCGCCGGCCGTAGCCGTACGCGTCGTAGCCGCCGCCCGGGTAGGGCTCGGCGGTGTAGGGGTCGGGGTACTGCGGCTGCTGATGCTGCTGGTCTTGTGGGGGACCCTCGTAGCCGG
>KL569567.1:0-1113 GCA_000715685.1 Streptomyces lilacinus | reverse complement strand
GTATAAGAGACAGCTCCTGATGCGGCGGATACGGCTGATACGGCTCATGCGGCTGGTACGGCTGCTCCCACTCGGTGTACTGCTGCTGGTGCGGGGCGGCGGCGTAGGGGTCGGCGTCGACCGCCGCCGGCTGGGCGTACGGGGCGTAGGGCTCGGCGACGGGTGCCGGCACCGGCTGCTCGGGGGCGCGCGGCGCGGAGCCTTCGGCCGCCGCGCGCAGGCGGCGGGCCCGGCGGCCCTCGCCCGGGGCGGCCTGGGCCGGCACGGCGGCCGCGGCGACGGCGGGCGCGTCGGACTCCGGCAGGTCGTCGTCGACGTCGCGCCGCCGGCCCGGCAGCGCGAGCACGACCAGGACCACGGCGAACAGCCCCTGCGTCCACAGCCAGGCGCGGTGGCTGAGCGGGGTGTCGTAGGTCAGGGCCAGCCTGCCGCCCTTCTCGGGCAGTTCGAAGCCCTGCGCCCAGCCGTCGAGCGTGACGGGCTCGAGGGGCCGGCCGTCCAGCGTGGCCCGCCAGCCGGGCGCGGCCTTGTCGGCGACGCGCAGGACGCGGTGGCCGGTGCCGGCGGGGAGCGTGGCGCGGGCCTCGACGGGGCCGGCGGCGACGGGGACGGGGGCCGTCGTCGACGTGCCGGCCGGCTTCTTGGCGTTCGCGCCCGCGTCCGGGACGACGGTGACGCGGGCGACCTGCCGGTCCACGCGCCACAGCGAGCTGTGGTCCTCCTGTCCGAGCCGGGTCAGGCCGGGGGTGGCGTCGAGGACGCGGGCCGTGCGGGCGGGGGCGCTGTCGCGGACGAGTACGTAGCCGACGGCGTAGTCGCCGAGCCGGCCCGCCTGGTCGGCGCCGGAGCCGGCGACGAGGCCGGCGACGACCGCGTCGAGGCGGCGGTCGCGGCCCGCGGCGGCCGCGGGCTCGGCGTCGCCGAGGCGCAGTCCGGAGCCGCGGACCAGGGTGTAGGTCACCCGGCCGGCGCCGCCGCCCAGCACCAGGGTGCGGGCCTGGTCGCGGGTGCTCGCCTCCTCGGCGACGAACGCGGGCACCTGCACCGGGTCGCGGCGCTCGAGCGGTCCGGCGGCCCCGCCGGCCGTCCAGGCGACGGCGGCCACGAGCGGCG
>KL569566.1:21405-21933 GCA_000715685.1 Streptomyces lilacinus | reverse complement strand
TCGGGACCGAGGTTTCAAGAGCCGAGGGGTTTGAAGAGCCGAGGGGTTTAGAGAGCTGTGGGGTTTAAAGAGCTGAGTGCCACCAACGGAAGGCGACGGGCGCGGGAACGGACACGCTGTACAACTCGTCCACGGCACTCACCTCGATACGGGTTGCCGGCTCGCCGGCCGTCCGGCGCAGTGCCGGGACGTAGGAGGCATGCCCACAGGTGCCCCCGAGGAAGCGGCGAGCGCCGCCGGGCAGCACCTGGTGCAGCTCGTAGTGGCGCACGGGCCCGGCGCCCCGCCGCCGGGCGGGCGGCGACCAGCGCAGCCGCAGCGCGGCCGTCCCGTCGGGGTTGCGGGCGGCGGCGGTCACGTCCGGTGCCGTGGGCGGCCCGGGCGCGACGGGCACCGCCTCGTGCACCGCGAGCTCGCCCAGCCGCCAGCGCACCGCGCCGCCGCCCGGCGCCGTCAGCCGGACGCCCAGGGCGTGGGCCGTGCCGCCGGCCCGGCCGCGCAGCAGCGGGCTCTGTCTCTTATACACAT
>KL569566.1:20738-21156 GCA_000715685.1 Streptomyces lilacinus | reverse complement strand
GCCGTGGCCCATCCGACCCCGCCGGCCGGGAGCGTGCCGGCGGCGAGGAAGGCGAAACGGTACGGCGCCTCCTCCAGCGCGACCGCCAGCTCCACGCGGACCCCGGCGGAGCCCGGGTCGGTGCGGTGCGCCAGCCCCACCACCGTCGCCTCCGACAGCGGCAACCGCGACGCGTACAGCACGACGGTCGCGGGTTCGGCGGGGGTTCCGGTGACCAGGAGGCTGCTGCCGCCGCGCCACGCGTCGGCGAAGTCGAACGCCACGGAGGGCCGGGCACCGGCCGTCTCGATCTGCCAGCGGCGGCCGGGCAACCGGTCCTGCAGCCCGAGGTGGTTCCAGGCGCCGTCGCCCGTGCGCCGACCCCGCTCGTACCAGTCCAGGCCGTGACCGGTGTTGAAGGTCTGTCTCTTATACACAT
>KL569566.1:19355-20522 GCA_000715685.1 Streptomyces lilacinus | reverse complement strand
ATGTGTATAAGAGACAGGATCCAGGGCCGCCCCGGACCAGAAGCGGTCGTCGCGCGCGTGGAAGTCGCCGGGCGCCCGCCCGTCGGCGGGGAGGCTCCGCCAGGTCCACTCGGGGCGGTAGAAGCCGTACGAGGCGCGGTGGGGGCGGTCGGCCGGCAGCAGGGCGTCCCAGTCGACGGGGGTGTCCCAGCCGCGCGCCTCGACGTCGATCCCCGCCCACAGCGCGTACGGGCTCCTGCCCAGCGCCCGGGCCCGCTCACCGGAGGCGTCGAGGCCGGAGCGGCTCCAGTTGAAGTTGAGGAACATGCTGTCCGCGGCGCGGAAGAAGGGCGCGTTGTGGTCGTTGAGTTCGTTCTGCCAGGCGATGTCGCCGGAGACGGCCATGGCGTCGTACCAGGTGACCCGCAGCCCGCTGCCGTTGTTTCGCAGGTGGGCGACGAAGTCCCGCATGTCGGCCCCCAGCCGGGCGTCCCCGCCGCCGGTCTCGGCGTTGAGGAACCAGCCGTCGAAGCCGTACGCCCGCGCGACCTGGATCAGCTTGTCGGCGAGCGGAAACCCGCCGTCCGGCCCGCGCCGCACCAGATCACGCGTCCAGCGCAGCTCCCCGCCGTACGCCGTGGGCGGCAGGAACACCGTCCCCAGCACCGGCACACCGTTGCGGTGCGCGGTGTCCACGACGGGCGCGTTCGGCGCGAGCACCAGCCCCTCACCGGCCGAGCCGCCCCAGAAGACCAGCTCGTCCAGATACGCCCAGTGGGTGAGCGCGTAACAGTCGGCCGTGGGCGCCCCCTGGGACGGATTGAGCGACGTCGTCGCGAAGGACACGAGCGCGGAGACCCGCGCCTGCCCGGGCCGGGCGGTGGCGTTCGGCGGCGGGGGAGTGAAGCGGGCGGCGAGCGGGACGGTGGCTCTGTTGAAGGGGAGATCGGGATCGTCGGCGACCGACCAGGCGGCGAGACTGCGCCAGGTGACCCCGGGGGCGGGCGACCCGGCGGGGAGACTGTCGGGGTACCAGTAGGAGGCGTACGGCTGCAGGTCGACGGCCGGCTCGGCGCCGGCTGGTATGACGAATGCGGCGGCACCGGCGGCAAGTACTTGGCGACGCGTGGGGTTCATGGCGGCTCCTGCTAGTTCAGCCCGTCCGGCGCTTGAGGACCGGGGTCCGGG
>KL569566.1:18302-19056 GCA_000715685.1 Streptomyces lilacinus | reverse complement strand
AGCCCCGGTTTCGGGAAGGGGCGGGTCAGGGGAAGACAACCTCCGTCACGCCACGCGCGGCCAAGTACGCGGCGTCCCCCACCCGTTGCGCCAGCACCACCGCCGGCCGCCCCCCGCCGGAGGCAACCCGCATCCACGCCTCGAAATACGCACCCCCCGGCCCACAAACCCCCCGCCCCGGCGCGCTGTCCGGATCGCCCGCATCCAGCACCAGCCCCACCCCCCGCGGCTCCGCCACCGAGTGGCGACCACGCTCCCGAACGACCCGCGCAAACACCTCCCCCACCGGTTTGATCCGCCGATCGTTGGTGAACAGCCCGAGCCCGTACTCCAGCTCCGGAAAGTCCGCCAGCCCCCGGTCCACGTCGTGCGAGCACCACCACGTGATCCCCCAGACGTCCGCGCAGTCCAGCACGCCCTCGACGGTCGCCTCCGTGAACGCCCCCGCCCGCTCGGGCGGCACGTGCGGCGCGGGCGCGCCGACCTCCTGGACCCACACCGGGCGCGCCGGGTCGACCGCCCACGCCTTGGCCAGCTCCACGAGGTACGCGGCGTGCAGCCCGGTCGCCGCGCCGTCCGCGCCGTGCCGCTGGGCGGTGCCGTTGAAGACCCAGGAGTGGACGGCGGTCACGGCTCCCAGCCGGGCCGAGTGGGCCGGGGTGAAGGGGTGAGTGCCGTCGTACCAGGCGGCGTCGTAGGAGGCGTGCAGATGGGTCCGGCCGGGGGCGCCCTCCTCGCACGCGTCGAGCATCCG
>KL569566.1:14490-18016 GCA_000715685.1 Streptomyces lilacinus | reverse complement strand
CCGCCGCAGCCAGCGGCCGGCCTCGTCGGGGCCGACGCGGTCGGGGTCGGGGTGGGGCGGGCCGGAGAACTGGTTGATCTCGTTGCCGACCGTCATGCCCAGGAAGTTGGGCCGGTCGGCGAGGGCGCCGGCGAGTACGCGCAGGTACGCGGCCTGGGCGTCGACGACGTCGGGGTCGGTGAACAGGTTGCGCCGGTGCCAGGTGGTGGTCCAGGAGGGCACGAAGTCGAAGCTGGAGAGGTGGCCCTGCAGCCCGTCGACGTTGACGTCGAGCCCGCGCTCGCCCGCCGCGTCGACCAGCCGCAGCAGCTGGTCGACGGCGCGCGGCCGGATGAGGGTGCGGTTGGGCTGGAAGAGGGGCCACAGGGGGAAGACGCGGATGTGGTCGATGCCCAGCACGGTGAGCGAGTCCAGGTCGGCGCGGATGTCGTCGAGGTCGAAGTCGAGCCAGTGGTGGAACCACCCCCGGGTCGGGGTGTAGTTGACGCCGAAACGCATACGGTGCAGGTGCATCACGGGGCATCCCTTCAGCCCTTGACGGCGCCTTCCCCGACGCCGCGGAAGAAGTACCGCTGGAGACAGGCGAACATCACGAGGAGCGGGGCGACCGCGATGACGGTGCCGGCCGCGACCAGCCGCGGGTTCTGCGTGAACGTCCCGTGCAGGAAGTTGAGGCCGACGGTGAGGGTGAAGTTGTCCGCGTCGGACAGGACGATCAGGGGCCACAGGAAGTCGTCCCACGCCCCCATGAAGGAGAAGATCGCCACGACGGCGAGCGTGCCCCGCACGGACGGCAGCGCGATCCGGGTGAAGCGCTGCCACGCGTTCGCCCCGTCGATGACGGCCGCCTCCTCGGTCTCGTACGGCAGAGCGGCGAAGGCGTTCCGCATGAGCAGGACGTTCAGCGCGCCGACGGCGCCGGGCAGGACGACGGCGGTGAGCGTGTTGTTGAGGTTCAGCTCGCGGACGAGCGTGAACTGTGCGATGACGACGGACTCCACCGGCACCAGCAGCGCCGCCACGAACACCAGCCCCGCCGCCCTCCGCCCCCGGAACCGCAGCCGGGCCAGCGCGTACCCGGCCATGGAGGCGCCGACGAGATTGGTGACCACGCTCGCGACCGCGACCCGGAGGGAGTTCAGCGCGTAGTCCCAGACGGGGACGACGCCGGCGACCTCCGCGTAGTTGTGCCCCGTGGGGTGCTCGGGCAGGAAGCGCGGGGGCGAGGTGTAGATGTCCTCCGTCGTGCCCTTGAGCGAGGTGGACAGCTGCCACAGGAACGGCCCGACGGTGAGGGCCAGCACGCCGAGCATGAGGACGTAGCGCAGCGCCTTCTCCCAGCCGGACGTCCGGAGCATCAGCGGTCCTCCTTCCGGTCGGCGCGCAGCACCAGCAGCATCAGCAGCAGGGCGATGACGAAGACGACGAGGGAGAGGGCGGAGGCGTAGCCCACGCGGCCGGCCAGTCCGGTGCCCGTCCGCTGCACGAGCATCACGAGGGTGGTGTCCTGGCCGGCCGGGCCGCCGGTCGGGCCGGCGAGCAGATAGACCTCCGAGAAGACCTTGAAGGCCGACACGGACGACAGCGCCGCGACCAGCACCATGGTCGAGCGCACCGCCGGGACGGTGACGCCGACGAAGCGGCGCAGCGCCCCGGCCCCGTCGACGGCGGCCGCCTCGTGCAGCTCGTGGGGGACGTTGCCGAGCGCCGCCAGGTAGATGACCATGTAGTAGCCGAGGCCCTTCCACACGGTCAGCGCCATGGCGCTGAGGAGCAGCAGCCACGCGTCGCCGAGGAAGTCGACGGGCCCGGCGCCGAGGACGCGCAGGATGCCGTTGACGAGGCCGCGGTCGTCGAGCATCCACCCCCAGATCAGGGCGACCACGACGACGGACGCCACGACCGGGGTGTAGAAGGCCGCGCGGAAGAAGGCGACGCCTTTGAGCGGCTTCTGCACCAGCAGCGCGAGGAGGAGGGGCAGCAGCACGGTGAACGGCACGACGAGGGCGACGTAGAGGCCGCTGTTGCGCAGGGCCACCCAGAACTGCTCGTCGTCGAGCATGCGGCGGAAGTTGTCGAGCCCCACCCAGGTGCCGGGGGTGAGGGTGCGGGCGTCGGTGAAGGCCTGGTGGACGGTGGTCAGGAAGGGGTAGAGGCCGAAGGCGGAGACGACGGCGAGGCCGGGCAGCAGGAAGAGCCAGGGGCTGGTGGCCCGATGGGTGCGCACGGCGGGGGCGGGGGCGCGGCGCATGGGGCGGGTCAGTCCCGCTTGAGCAGCCGGTTGCTCGCGGCCGCCGCGTCGTCGAGGGCCTGCCGGGGCGACTTCTTGCCCTGGAGGGCCTTGGCGACCTCGTTCTTCAGGACGGTCTTCATCTCGTCGCTCATCACGACGGGCGTGTAATTGACCGCGCCCTTGAGCATCTTCGCCGAGGCGACCCGGACCCGGCCCTCGTCGGTGCCGTCGTCCCTCGTCCAGTACGGGTCCTCGAGCGAGCCCCGGGTGCTGGGGAAGACGGCGACCTTGTGCGCGAACGCCTCCTGGTTCTTCCTGTTGGTGACGTAGTGCGCGAAGGCGACGGCCGCCGCCTTGTGCCTGCTCTGTTTGTTCACGGCGAGGCCCATGACGTACATGTTGGGCTTCCCGGTGTTGTTGGGCGCGTCGGTGATGCCGAGCCGGCGGTAGAGGCCGGGCGCGTTCTTCTTGAAGGTCTCCAGGTCGTGGGCACCGCCGGGATTCATGGCGACCTTCTGCTCGAGGAATTTCTGCCCGGCCTTCTCGGGGGTGTTGGTGAGCGCCTGCGGATCGAGCCCGCCGTGGTCGTACAGCTCCTTGTACCGGGTGAGCAGCTCGACGCCCTTGGGCTCGTTGTAGGTGAATGCGGTGGCGTCGTCGTTCATCAGCCGTACGCCGTAGCGGCCGAAGTCCTCCACGGACGGGGTGCCGGCCAGGGTGGCGATGCGGCCGCCCGACTTCCGGGCCATCGTATTGGCCGCGGCGAAGAGTTCGTCGTAGGTCTTCGGCGGTTTCTCGGGGTCGAGCCCGGCGTCCCGGAAGAGCGCCTTGTTGTAGAAGAGCGGGCCGGTGTTGAGATACCAGGGGAAGGCGTACGTGCCCGCCAGGCCCGGCAGCGCGTTGCCCTGCCAGGCCTCGGGGGTGTATTCGTCCTTGAACGCGGCGGCGGCCTTCTCCTTGTCGAGGTTCATCAGCATCCCGGCCGCGGCCAGGGGGTGGGAGAGGTCGGGGGAGACGTTGACGACGTCGGGAAGGGTGCCGGCGGCCGCGTCGGCGCCGAGTTTGTCGGCGTAGTGCTCGGCGGGCTGGTCCAGCCATTTCACCGTGACGCCCGGGTTCTGCTTTTCGAAGTCCCGGACCAGTCCCTCGAAGAAGTCCTTGTAGTTGGCCCGGAGATTCCAGGTCTGGAAGGTGATGGCCCCTTCCGGCTTTCCGCCCGCGTCCGACCCGCCGCCGTCGTCCCCGCCCGGACCGCCGCAGGCGGTGAGCGTCAGAGCGGCGACGAGGAGGGGC
>KL569566.1:13229-14254 GCA_000715685.1 Streptomyces lilacinus | reverse complement strand
TCAGAGATGTGTATAAGAGACAGACGAGGAGGGGCGGGGCGACGACGGCGACGGCGGCTCTGGGCATGGCCGGGAAGCTCCTTCGATCGGGTCGGCAGGAGGCAGGTCATGGGCAGGTCGTAAGCATGTCGTAGGCAGGTTGGAGGCAGGTCAAAACCTGCACCCGGCACGGCAGTCACGTCAATACTGTCGGCAACGACTAATACGCTTTAGTGTGTTGACTTTCAAGCATCCTCATGTAACGCCCACGGGGAGGCGGTTGTGCGCCGCAGACCGACGATGAAGGACATCGCACGGCGCGCCGGTGTGTCCGAGAGCGCGGTCTCCTTCGCGCTCAACGACCGGCCGGGCGTCTCGGCCGCCACCCGCGCCCGGGTCCGCCGCGTGGCCGAACAGCTCGGCTGGCAGCCCAGCGCCGCCGCCCGGGCACTGTCCGGCGAGGGCGCCGCCACCGTCGGCCTGGTCCTGGCGCGCCCCGCCCGCAGCCTCGGCGTCGAGTCGTTCTTCCTCCAGCTCGTCTCCGGCATCCAGGAAGCCCTCGCCGCCCGCCGGCTGGGCCTGCTCTTCCAACTGGTGGAGGACGTGGCCGCAGAGTGCGCGGTCCACCGCCGCTGGTGGGCCGAGCACCGCGTGGACGGCCTCCTCGTCGTCGACCCGCGCGTCGGCGACCCCCGCCCGGCCCTGCTGGCGGAGCTCGGCCTGCCCGCCGTGATCATCGGCGCGCCGGCCGACGACGCGGCCGTCCCGCCGGGCGCGGCCGTCTCCACCCTCTGGGCCGACGACGCCGGCGCGATGGCCCAGGTCGTCGACCACCTGCACGCCCTCGGACACCGCCGCGTCGTGCACATCGCCGGCCCTTCCGAGCTCGCCCACACCCGCCGCCGCATCGCCTCCCTGCGCGCCGAGGCGCTCCGGCGCGGGCTGCCGGAGGTACGGTCCATCCCCACCGACTACTCCGACGCGCAGGGAGCCGACGCCACCCGCCGCGTCCTGGCCGCCGCCCGACCGCCCACCGCGATCGTCTA
>KL569566.1:9513-12955 GCA_000715685.1 Streptomyces lilacinus | reverse complement strand
GGTGGCCGGCCTCGGCGTCGCCGCGGAACGGGGCGTACGCGTACCGGGGTGCCTGTCGATCGTCGCCTGGGACGACTCGGTGCTCTGCCGCACCACCCACCCCGCCCTCACCGCCCTGGTCCGCGACACAGCCACCTTCGGCCGCCACGCGGCCGAGCACCTCCTGGCCCTCCTCGACGGCGGCCCCGCGGTCACCACCCAGGACCCCGTCCCCGCCCTGGCTCCCCGCGCCAGCACGGGACCGGCACCGAGCCCCGCATGATCGCCACTCTTTGACCTGATGTTTAATTGCACTTTGTTCGCAATAGCAAGACATCGTGAGTAAGAGGTGTGGGCATGACGGCCCGGTCCGTACAGGGAGTGGCCGCCACGGCCATGGCAGGCGTTCTCGCGGCGGGCGCGGTGGCGTGCTCGGCGCCCGGTGGTGCCGGCGGGGCGAAGGACTCCCTCGTGGTCGGGCTCGCCAACGAGCCGGAGACCCTCAGCCCGCTGCTCGGCTACGGCAAGGACGGCAACTCCAAGATCTTCGACGGGCTGCTCCGCCGCGACGCCGGCATGAAGCTCCGGCCCGCCCTGGCCGCCGAGCTGCCGAAGGTCACCGACGACGGCCGCACGTACACCTACAAGCTTCGCCAGGGCGTGACGTTCAGCGACGGCAAGCCCTTCTCCGCCAAGGACGTGGTCTTCACCTACCGGACCATCCTCGACGAGAAGACCAACAACGCCGCCAAGGGCGAGCTCGACGCCATCGACAAGGTCACCGCCGTCGGCGACGACACCGTGGTCTTCGCGCTCAAGTACCCCTACGCCGCCTTCGCCGAGCGCACCGTCCTGCCCATCGCGCCCGAGCACGCCGCCAAGGGGCAGGACGTCAACACCGGCTCGTTCAACACCGCGCCCATCGGCACCGGCCCCTACGTCCTCACCGGCTGGAGCAAGGGCGAGAAGCTGACCTTCAAGGCCAACCCCACCTACTGGCGCGGCGAGCCCAAGGTCAAGAAGCTCACCATGGCGATCATCAAGGACGACGACGTGCGCGCCACCCGGCTGCGCTCCGGCGACCTCGACGGCGCGATCCTCCCGCCCAACCTCGCCAAGGGCTTCAAGGGCGACAAGGCCAGGGTCACGATCACCGCCCGCACCACCGACTTCCGCGGCGTGACCCTGCCCACCGCGCACAAGGTCACCGGCGACCTCGCCGTCCGTCGCGCCCTCGACCTCGCCGTCGACCGCGCGGCCATGGTCGACAAGCTGCTGGAGGGCGCCGGCCGGGCCGGGTACGGGCCCGTCCCCACCGACAGCCCGTGGTTCGCCAAGGGCACCGAGCGGCCGCACGACCTCGAGAAGGCCAAGAAGCTCCTGGACGACGCGGGCTGGCGGCCCGGCGACGGCGGCATCCGCGAGAAGGACGGACAGCGCGCCTCCTTCACCCTCTGGTTCCCCGCCGGCGACAAGCTCCGCGAGGAGCACGCCCTCGCCTACGCCTCCGACGCCAAGAAGGCCGGCATCGACGTGAAGGTGCAGAGCGGCACCTGGGAGGTCATCGAGCCGCGCATGAAGGACGACGCGGTCCTCGCCGGCGGCGGCAACCCCGCCGACCCCGACTTCGACCTCTACAACCTCCTGCACTCCTCCCTCGCCCTCGACGGCTTCAACAACATGGCCGCCTACGCCGACCCCGCCGTCGACAAGGCCCTCGAGGAAGGCCGCCGCAGCGGCGACAAGGCCGCCCGCGAGGCCGCCTACGACGCCGTCCAGCGCGGCCTCGCCGACAACCCCGGCTACACCTTCCTCACCCACGTCGACCACCTCTACGTCATGAACGACGCCTGGCAGGACCCCACCACCCAGGTCGAGCCGCACGACCACGGCCTCGGCGCCGGGCCGTGGTGGAACGTCGAGGACTGGCAGCCCAAGAAGTGAACTCCCGGCCCCGCACCCTCCCCTGGGGGCCGATGGCACGCATGACGGGACGGCGACTGCTCGCCGCCGTCCCGCTGCTCGCCGTCGTCACCTTCGGGGTCTTCGCCCTCGCCGCCGCCTCGCCGTTCGACCCCGCCAGGGCGTACGCCGGCGCCTCCGGCCCCGGCACCGGACGGGTCGTCCTCGACCAGCTGCGCGAGAACCTCGGCGCCGACCGGCCCTTCGTCGCCCGCTGGTGGGACTGGCTGGGCTCGGCCCTCACCGGCGACCTCGGCGACTCCACGGCCCTGCGCCAACCCGTGAGCCAGGTCATCGGCGAACGCGTCGGCTGGTCCGTCCTGCTGTGCGGCGTCGCCTTCGTCGTCGCCGTCACCGCGGGCACCGCGCTCGGCGTCCTCGCCGCCCGCCGGCGCGGCGGCCTCCTCGACCGGACCGTCACCTCCCTCGCCTACACGCTCGAGTCGGCGCCTCCCTTCTGGATCGGGCTGCTCGCCGTCTGGTTCTTCTCCGTCCGGCTCGGCGCGCTCCCCGCGGGCGGCCTCACCGACACCGGCACCGACGTCGCCACGGCCGGGCAGATCGCCACGCACCTCGTCCTCCCGGCCGCCGTGCTCGCCCTCACCCAGCTGCCCTGGTTCGTGCTGTACGTCCGCCAGGGCGTGGGCGACGCGCTGGCGGAGGACCCCGTGCGCGGCGCCCGCGCCCGCGGCCTGCGCGAGCGGACCGTCCTGCTCCGCCACGCCCTGCGCTCCGGACTCCTGCCCGTCCTCACCCTCGTCGGCTCCCGTGTCCCCGAACTCATCACCGGTGCCCTGCTGGTGGAGACCGTCTTCAGCTGGCCCGGCATCGCCGCCGCGACGGTCGAGGCGGCCACCAGGGTCGACTTCCCGCTGCTGGCCGCCCTGACCGTGCTGGCCACGGCCGCCGTACTCGTGGGAAACCTGCTGTCCGACCTGCTGTACGGGCTGGCCGACCCGAGGGTGGGCTTCGATGGCTGACACCCTGCGGATACGGATCGCCGCCGTCCTGCTGACCGTCCTCGTGCTCGCCGCCCTCGTGGTGCCGTGGGCGGTGCCGCTGGACGAGCAGGCCGTCGACCTGGCCGCCAAGCTCCGACCGCCCACCTGGTCCCACCCCTTCGGCACCGACGAGGTGGGCCGCGACCTGCTGCTGCGCAGCGTGCACGGGCTGCGGATCTCGCTGTTCGTCGGCGTCCTCGCGGCCGTCGCCGCGGCTGTCGTCGGCACCGCCGTCGGCGCGGCGGCGGGCGCGCTGGGCGGCTGGGCGGACCGGGCGCTGATGCGCGTCGTGGACCTCTTCTCCTCGGTCCCCCACCTGCTGCTCGGCATCTTCGTGGTGGCCATGTTCCGTCCCGGCGTCTGGCCGGTGGTGGCCTCGGTGGTCGTCACGCACTGGCTGTCGACGGCGCGGATCGTACGGGCCGAGGTGCTGTCCCTGCGCTCCCGCCCCTTCATCGACGCGGCCGTCTCCGGCGGCGCCTCACGGTGGCGGGTGACCG
>KL569566.1:7744-9238 GCA_000715685.1 Streptomyces lilacinus | reverse complement strand
AGAGATGTGTATAAGAGACAGGTCCCGCACGCCATCTGGCACGAGTCGGCGCTGTCCTTCCTCGGCCTGGGCCTGCCCACACACCGGGCCGGCCTGGGCAACATGGTGCAGAGCGCCCGCGGCTCCCTCCTGGCCGGCGACTGGTGGCCCACCCTCTTCCCGGGCCTGTTCATCATCGTCCCGACCCTGGCCGTAGCGGCCCTGGCCGGCGCATGGCGCGACCGCCTCAACCCACGCCGCCGATCGGAGCTGAGTCTGTGACGACGCACGATTGCGTTCTCCTCGAGGTGCGTGACCTGACCGTCCGCTTCCGCATGCGCGGCGGCCACGAGACAGCCGCCGTCACCGGCGCCTCGTTCGACCTGCGGGCCGGCGAGTGCCTGGTCCTCGTCGGCGAGAGCGGCTGCGGCAAGTCCGTCCTCGCCTCCGCCCTGCTCGGGCTGCTGCCCGGCAACGCCCGGGCCGGCGGCCGGGCCGTCCTCGAGGGCGACCTCGACCTGCTCGCCGCCGACGAGCGCACCCTCGCCCGCACCGTGCGCGGCCGCCGCGTCGGCCTCGTGCCGCAGAGCCCCGCCGCGCACCTCACGCCCGTCCGGACCGTACGCGCCCACCTGCGGGAAACCGTGCGGGAACTGACCGGCAAGCGCGGGTCCGCGCTGGCCGAGGCCGTCGAGGAGGCCGCCGCGCGAGCGGCGTTCCCCGTCGACCACCTCGACCGCCACCCCCACCAGCTCTCCGGCGGCCTCGCCCAACGCGCGGCCACCGCGCTCGCGCTGGTCGGCGACGCGCCGCTGCTGCTCGCCGACGAGCCGACCACCGGACTGGACCGCGAGCTGGTCGATCACACCGTCGACGCACTGCGCCGCCACGCCGACGCGGGCCGCGCCCTGCTGATGATCACGCACGACCTCGCGGCGGCCCAGCGCGTCGCCGACCGCGTCGCGGTGATGTACGCGGGCCGCATCGTCGAAATCGCCCCGGCCGACGCGTTCTTCGGCGCCCCCGGGCCCCGTCACCCCTACGCCGCGGCCCTGCTCGAGGCGCTGCCCGAGCGGGCGTTCAGGCCCCTCCCGGGCATGCCGCCGGAGCTGGGTGCCCTGCCCGCCGGATGCGCCTTCGCCGCCCGCTGCGCGCGGGCGACAGTCGCCTGTGAGACGGTGCCGGCCCTCGTCGACGGCGTCGCCTGCCACCACGCGCCCCAGGAGGCCGCCCGTGCTTGAGCTGCGCGGCATCACCGCGGGCTACGACCCGCGCGAACCCGTCGTCCGCGACGTGTCGCTCACCGTCGCCGACGGCGAGGCCGTCGGCCTGCTCGGCCCCAGCGGCTGCGGCAAGTCCACGCTCGCGCGCGTCGCCGCGCTGCTGCACCGGCCCGACGCCGGCACCGTCGTCCTCGACGGCGACCCCGCCCGCGGCTGGCGCCACCGCGCGCCCCGCGCGCAGCGCACCGCGTTCGGCGTCGTCTTCCAGCAGCCGCGTGTGTATAAGAGACAG
>KL569566.1:6439-7558 GCA_000715685.1 Streptomyces lilacinus | reverse complement strand
CAGTCCGCGGACCCCCGGCTGCGGCTGCACGACCTGATCGCCGAGCCGCTGCGGGCGGTCGGCCGGCGCGACGAGGTCGTACGACGCGTGGGCGAGCTGGCACCGGTCGTCGGACTGTCGGAGGAGCTGCTGGCGCGGCGCCCGCACCAGGTCAGCGACGGGCAGCTGCAACGGGCCTGCCTGGCGAGGGCGCTGGTGCTGCGCCCGCGCTGGCTGATCTGCGACGAGATGACGGCGATGCTCGACGCGTCCACGACGGCCGCGCTGGTCGCCGTCGTCGAGGACTACCGGCGCGAGAGCGGCGCCGGACTGCTGGCCGTCGGCCACGACGCGATCCTGCTGGACCGCTGGTGCGACCGTACGGTCCGCTGGTCAACCCTCGTGCGCGGTAAAGAAGATGCCGCGCGGCGCATGACAACGTAATGTCTGCCACCGACAGTTGACCATTACTTCGGGAGGGCAGGAAATGGTTGCGGATCTCGTCAGCACGTGGGTCGCGGGCTGGGCGGTGTCGCGGGGGACGCCCCGGCCGGCCCGGACGCCCTGGGGCTTCTACCTCGAGGTGGGTCTCCCGGACCACCTGGGGCGCCATGTCCTGCCGGAGCCCGGTGAGTTCGCGGTACGGGGAGCAGCGGCCTCGGTGACCGTGCCGCACACGTGGCTCAAGGTGCCCATGGATCCCGACGAGGTCGGGCGGTGGCTTCCCCGGGGCTGGGTCGTGGACAGGGAAGAGACCGGACACCTGATGGCCGTGGACCTGTGCGTCACGGACCCGGTGGCACCCGAGGGGTACACCGCGACCGTGGAGACCCGCGAGGGGGTCACCTACGTCCGGGTGCACGACGCGGCCGGCGAGCCCGCCGCCCAGGGCCAGATGGCCGTCCTCGGGGAGGCCACCGTCGTCGACCGCGTCGTCACCGAGGAGGCCCACCGCCGGCGCGGCCTGGGCGGCTTCGTGATGCGCACCCTCGCCGACCTCGCCGTGGCCCGGGGCGCGGCCCTCGGCGTCCTGGGCGCGACGGACGACGGGCGCGCGCTGTACGAGACGCTGGGCTGGAAGGCACACGCTCCACTGGCGGCCTGCGTCTACCGTCCCTAGGAGGCGACACCCCTCAAAGG
>KL569566.1:3945-6257 GCA_000715685.1 Streptomyces lilacinus | reverse complement strand
AAACATGACCAGCCGGTCCACCCCGATCCCCAGCCCGCCCGTCGGCGGCATCGCGTACTCCAACGCCCGCAGGAAGTCCTCGTCCAGCTCCATCGCCTCCGGATCCCCGCCCGCCGCGAGGAGCGACTGGGCGGTGAGGCGGCGGCGCTGCTCGACGGGGTCGATCAGCTCCGAGTACGCGGTCCCCAGCTCGGTGCCGAAGGCGACGAGGTCCCAGCGCTCGGCGACGCGCGGGTCGGTGCGGTGGGGGCGGGTGAGGGGCGAGACGTCGGTGGGGAAGTCCTTGTAGAACACCGGCAGCGTGGTGCGCTCCTCGACCAGCCGCTCGTACAGCTCGAGCACGATGTCGCCGCGCCCGTCCTCCGGCCGGTGCGGCACGCCCGTCGCGTCGCACCGGGCGCGCAGGGCCTCGCTCGTCGTGTCCGCGCCGATCTCCTCGCCCAGGGCCTCGGAGAGCGCGCCGTAGACGGTCTTCACGGGCCACGCGCCGGAGATGTCGTGCTCGACGCGCTTGCCGGAGTCGTCCACGCGGACGGCGATCTCCGCGCCGTGGGCGGCGACGGCGGCCCGCTGGATCAGCTCCCGGGTCAGGTCCAGCATCACGTCGTAGTCGGCGAAGGCCTGGTAGGCCTCCAGCATCGTGAACTCGGGATTGTGCTTGTACGAGACACCCTCGTTGCGGAAGGTGCGGCCCAGCTCGAAGACCTTCTCCATGCCGCCCACGCACAGTCGCTTGAGGTACAGCTCCGGCGCGATGCGCAGGTACAGGTCGAGGTCGTAGGCGTTGATGTGGGTGGTGAAGGGCCGGGCGTTGGCACCGCCGTGGACCTGCTGCAGCATCGGGGTCTCCACCTCCAGGAAGCCCCGGTCGAGCAGCCCCTGCCGCAGGGCCTGCACGGCCGCGCTACGGGCGCGCACGGTCCGCCGGGCCTCGGGCGAGACGGCCAGGTCGACGTAGCGCATGCGCACCCTCGCCTCCGGGTCGCTCAGGCCGTACCGCTTGTCGGGCAGCGGTCGCAGGCACTTGGCGATGAGGCGGGCGCGGGTGACGAAGACGGTCGGCTCGCCGCGGTCGCTCGTGCCGACCTCGCCCTCGGCCTCGAGGTGGTCGCCGAGGTCGACGTGGGCGGTGAAGCGCCGCAGCAGCTCCTCGCCCGAGCCGTCGCGCGTGAAGGCGAGCTGCAGGTCGCCGGACCAGTCGCGCAGGACGGCGAAGGCGATGCCGCCGTGGTCGCGGATCAGCAGCACCCGGCCCGCGACGGTGACCCGCTCGCCCGAGCGGGCGGCGGGCGGCAGCCCGGGGTGGGCCGCGCGGATCGCGGCCAGGGTGTGCGTACGGCGGGCGTCTACGGGGTACGGGTCGACGCCCGCCGCCCGCAGCCGCTCCAGCTTCCGCCGCCGCACCCGCACCTGCTCCGGCAGGCCCGCCAGCTCGTCCGCCGCCGCGCCCGCGCCGGCCTCGCCGCCGGTGACGAAGCCCAGTTCGGACAGCGACGGCAGGCCGGCCGTCGACGACGGACTGGCGATGCCCCGCGCCCGCCCCCGCCGCCACAGCTGGCCCAGGCTCGGCACTGCGACGAAGCCCTCCGCGATGCCGGCCGCCAGCCCGATGCGGGCGAGGGCGCCCGCGTCGGCGTAGCACAGGAACCGCGGGTGCCACTCGGGGTTGTACTTGACGTTCGAGCGGTAGAGCGCCTCCAGCTGCCACCACTTGGAGAAGAACAGCAGCAGCCTCCGCCACAGCCGCAGCACCGGCCCCGCGCCGATCCGCGCACCCTCCTCGAACGCCGAGCGGAAGACGGCGAAGTTGAGCGAGATCCGCTTGACACCGAACCGGCCGGCCTGCGCGCACAGCCGGGAGACCATGAACTCCATGACACCGTTGGGCGCCGCCCGGTCGCGGCGCATCAGATCCAGCGAGATCCCGTCCGGCCCCCACGGCACGAACGACAGCAGCGCGATCATCGTGCCGTCGGCGTCGAGGGCCTCGACCAGCAGGCAGTCGCCGTCCGCCGGGTCGCCCAGCCGGCCCAGCGCCATCGAGAAGCCGCGCTCGGTCTCGGTGTCCCGCCAGGCGTCGGCGCGCCGGATGACCTCGCCCATCTCCTCGTCGGACAGCGCCGAGTGCCGCCGTACGCGCACGGTGGCGCCCGTCCGCTCGACCCGGTGGACGGCCTGCCGGGTCACCCGCATCTCCCGGCCCTCGAGATCGAACGTGGCGACCTGGAGGATCGCCTCGTCGCCCAGCTGCAGCGCGCCGAGCCCCGCCCGGGCGTACGCCCGCGCGCCCTCCTCGCCGGCGCCCATGACGG
>KL569566.1:1835-3665 GCA_000715685.1 Streptomyces lilacinus | reverse complement strand
CGGCCGGCGACGTCCAGCCAGGCCCTGATCGCCGGGTCCCAGGCCTCGGGGTCGCCCAGGGGATCGCCGGAGGCCAGGCAGACGCCGGCCTCGACCCGGTAGGTGACGGCGGCCTTGCCGCTGGGGGAGAAGACGACGGCCTTGTCCCGGCGGGTCGCGAAGTAGCCGAGCGAGTCCCGGGCGCCGTAGCGGCCGAGGAGGGCGCGGATGCGCGGTTCCTCGTCGTCGTGCAGGGCCGCCTCCAGTCGCTGGGAGCGGAACAGCGTCGTCGCGGCGTTGAGCAGAGCCAGCGCGCCGAAGAGCCCGAGGAGGAAGTAGACCCAGTGCGGCGGGTGCCCGACGAAGTGCCGGCCGCTGACCAGGCCGCCCAGGACCTTGTTGGCGGCGAACAGCAGCCGGTTGCCGGCACCGCGCTCCAGCGTGCCGGGGAAGAGCGCGACCAGGCCCCAGCCGAGCAGCGTGGCGACGACCAGGCCGGCGACGAGCACGAGCAGCGCGCGCAGGAAGGCGCCGCGCCGCGACGCCGCGTAGAACTCCCGGCGGGCCAGGATCAGCAGGGCCATCGCCGCGACGCACAGCACCAGCGAGGGCAGCGTGTCCCAGTAGCCGACGCCCAGCAGCAGCGCGTCCGCGAGCAGCAGCAGGGTGAGGTAGCCGAGGACGAACCACAGCGTGACCCGCTTGCGCGCGGCCATCGCGGCGGCCAGGAGGAGCAGGAAGACGGCGTAGGCGAGGTTGGCGGCCGTGGGCACGGTCAGCAGGTCCAGGGCGTCCGTCACCGGGACCATGGCGCGGCGCAGCGGGGGGATGAGCGCCGTGAGCGCGCAGAAGGTGCCGAGCAGACCGAAGAAGATGGCGAAACCGTTGGGCACCCGGTGGAGGAAACGATGCCAGGCCGTCACCCGTTCGGCGTCCTGGGGGCTCTCCCGCGCCTCCGTCTCCCGCCCGGGGACGGCTTCGCGACCCGGTGCTGTGCGGCTCATTCCGTCAGCCTAGGCACGGGCCGCGTCCCCGCGCCCGTCGAAACCCCGGCCGAGGGGCACGCCCGTCCGCTCCCGGCCCTCGCCTCGTACTTGGGCCATTCCAGGGCCCTTTCGAGGTCGCCTCACGCCCGAATCGGTGATATCCCACCCGAATGGAGGATGCCTGCTGGGCGGGTCGTCACGGTGGGATGAGCAAGACTGGCGGACATCCGCCGCCCCGCCGAGGAGGTACACCATGGCCGTGTCGATTTCCGTGGTCCTGTTGCTCCTGATCCTGTCGGTGGTCTTCATGCGCAACGGGGGGCTGAGGGCCTCGCACGCGATGGTCTGCGTTCTGCTCGGCTTCCTGCTCGCCAGCACGAGCGTCGCGCCGACCATCTCGCACGGGATCTCCGCCACCGCCGAACTCGTCAGCGGTGTGAGGCCACTGTCTCTTATACACATCGACAGCTCCAGGACGCCCAGCGCGTCCGGGACCAGGATCGCCGCCGAGTAGTAGGCGCTCACCAGGTAGGACGAGACGGCCTGCTCGTTGATGCCCATGAAGCGCACGTTCAGGCTGGGCTGGTACTCGTCGGGGATGCCCGTCTGGTGCAGACCGATGACGCCTTGGTTCTCCTCGCCGGTCCGCATCGCGATGATCGAGCTGGTGCCCGTCTCGCTGACCGGGATCTTGTTGCAGGGCAGCAGGGGGACGCCGCGCCAGGAGCGCACCGCGGTGCCCATGAGCTCGATGTTCTTCGGGTAGAGACCGCGGCTGTTGCACTCGCGACCGAAGGCGGCGATCGTGCGCGGGTGGGCTAGCAGGAACTGCGTCTTGCGGCGCCGCGCCAGCAGCTCGTCGAGG
>KL569566.1:0-1614 GCA_000715685.1 Streptomyces lilacinus | reverse complement strand
TCGTCGAGGTCGTCGGGGGTGGGCGGGCCGCTGCGGGTGTGGATGCGCTGCCTGAGGTCGGCGTTGTGGAGCAGGCCGAACTCGCGGTTGTTGATCATCTCGTGTTCCTGGCGTTCGCGCAGGGCCTCGATGGTCAGTCGCAGCTGCTGCTCGAGCTGGTTCATCGGCTCGTTGTAGAGGTCGGCGACGCGGGTGTGGACCCGCAGCACGGTCTGGGCGACGCTCAGTTCGTACTCGCGCGGCGCGAGCTCGTAGTCGACGAAGGTGCCGGGCAGCGCGGGCTCGCCGGAGTGTCCGGAGGTCACGGCGATGTCGGCCTCGCCGCGGCTGTTCGCCGGGCGGGCGGGCCGGGACGCGAAGTCCGCGACATGGGTGCGCAGCGACTCCGAGCGGTCCGCCAGCTCCCGGAACGCCTGCAGGGGGAGGGCCAGCACGGTGCAGCGGGTGACGGCGCGCACGGTGAAGGACCAGGTCGCGTCCGGCTCCAGGGGCACGCGCTCGCCGAAGTAGTCGCCGTCGGCCAGGGTGCCGAGCGCGGTCTCGTCGCCGTACTTGCCGGTGCCGGTCTTGGCGAGCTTGCCGTGGGCGACGAGGAAGATCTCGTCCGCGGGCCGGCCCTCTTCGACGAGCGCGTCGCCGGGCGCGTACTGCCGCTGGACGAAGGCGTCCGCGAGCGCCTCGAGCACGTCGCCGTCCTCGAAGCCGCGCAGCAGCGGCAGCTCGCCCAGCTCGGGCGGGATGACGCGGACGTCGGGGCCGGTGGAGACGAACTCGACGCGGCCGTCGCCGACCGTGTACGTCAGCCGCCTGTTGACCCGGTAGGTGCCGGCCGAGACCTGCACCCAGGGCAGGACGCGCAGCAGCCAGCGGGAGGAGATCCCGCGCATCTGCGGTACGGACTTGGTGGTCGTCGCGAGTTGGCGTGCCGCGTCGGTGCCCAGGCTCAGCTGTGCGGCGGCCGCCTGCTCGGTGCGGTCCGACTCCGCTGACGTGGTCATAAGTGATGATCACCCATCTGTGTGAAACGCGCTGCGGTAGGAAACGTGCTGTGAAAGGGAAACCCGGAGAGCCGGGCGGCGGCTGATGCCCGGACCGATGGGCCCGCCCGGCAATCGGGGTGGCGATCCTCTTCCGTACTCCGGCTGGGGGGGGGAGGTCGTCGCCCGGGATTTCGTCTTCGCGCGCGCCGCGCGTCAGTGCCCGATCTCGACGTTCTCGAGAATTCCGAGAGCGTCGGGGACCAGGACCGCTGCCGAGTAGTAGGCGCTCACCAGATAGGAGATGATCGCCTGTTCGCTGATTCCCATGAAACGTACGGAAAGGCTCGGCTGGTATTCGTCCGGAATTCCCGTGCGGTGCAGGCCGACGACACCCTGGGACTGCTCGCCGGTGCGCATCAGCAGGACCGAGCTGACACCGGTCTCGGTGACCGGGATCTTGTTGCAGGGGAAGATCGGAACGCCTCGCCAGGCGGGCACCGCGTGGCCGCTCACCTCGACGCTGTCGGGGTAGACGCCGCGCCGGTTGAACTCGCGGCCGATCGCGGCGATCGTGCGCGGGTGGGCCAGCAGGAAGCCGGGGTCCTTCCAGACCGTCGCGAGCAGGTCGTCGAGG
>KL569565.1:8721-9757 GCA_000715685.1 Streptomyces lilacinus | reverse complement strand
CTGCCGCTCGCCTTCACGCCCTCGCGGATGCCGTCCACCAGGGACGGGGTGGCGGTCCCCTTCCCCGGGATCACCTCCGCGGGGCCGGGTGACGGTGCGGCAGCGAACGCCTGGCCGGGCAGGACGGTCACGACAAGGGCGGCAGCGCCGACCAGCGCTGCCGCCCCTGTTATGCCGCCTCTGACGGCGGGTCTCCGCGAACGTGCTCTGGGCTCTCTGGGCTTGGGCAAGGCATCCCCCTCCGGGTCGCCGGATCGCCGGAACGACTGACAGGGGGACATGCAAGCGGCATGGGCCAGGACTCTTCAACGGTCCGGTCAAATGCAACGGCGGCTTCCGGACGCGGGGTTGTGCCTACGGGACGGGCCTACGCGGTCGGTCCGTCGAGCTGCAGGCCTACTAGGGGGAGCACTAATCCCGCGGGAACTTGTCGGTGGAAAGCGTCATCCCGAGGACCGTGTCGGTCAAGTCGATGGGCTCGCCGAAGTCGAGCGTCCGGTTGGTGCGGTACTCGCCGTCCTTCGGGACGGTGTGCACGTGGCACTGTCCGGTGCACGGGTCCGCGATGACGTACACCGGGACCTCACCAGCCGCGTAGGCGACCTTCTTCTTGCCGTAGTCATTGTCGGCGGTCTCGCGTGAGATGACTTCGAAGACGAACTCGACGTCCTGGTAACGCCACTTCCCCTTGTCGTCCATCTCGGCGCCGTCGGACAGCTTGTAGAGGTCCGGCACGAAGCCGTTGCGGTAGCCCGGCAGATCGAGGCGGACGTCGCACTCGATGAGGCTGTCCGCTCCGAAACGATCCACCAATTGAAGCAGCACGGCCTTGATGACTGCCCAGTGCGTGCTCCGCTGCGGTGACATGTGGATGGCCCCCCCGACGATCTCGCCCTTATAGCCTTCGGGGACGATCTCGTAGAGAAGCTCGAACATGTCGTCGAAGCTCTGCTCGCCGCTGTCAGCCATCGCGGTCCTGTCGGTCAGTGTGATGGTCACCGTGGCGCTCCTCCCCCTGTCTCTTATACACATCTCT
>KL569565.1:4919-8470 GCA_000715685.1 Streptomyces lilacinus | reverse complement strand
GCCGTAGGCCTTGAGACGCGCGTCACACGTCGACCGGCTCCCAGTCGGTCGCCCCGTCCGCGTCCCGCCGCACCCGGCCGAAGGGCACGTCCGCGAAGTGGATGCCGAAGCCGAGGGTGTCCGGTTCGGTCAACTCCTCGACCAGCCGCCGGCGGGAGGTCGCGGCGTGCTCCGGGTCGCGGTCGACGACGGCGGACCACTCGGGGTGGGCGACCTGGGCCGAGGTGTGGAGGGCGTCGCCGAAGGCGATCAGGCGGCGGCCGCCGCCGGTGATGACGTAGGCGGTGTGGCCCACCGTGTGGCCCGGGACGAGCTGGACGCGGACGCCGGGGAAGATCTCCTCGCCGTCGGCGACCGTGACGACGCCGGGCTCCAGCGTCGCGAGCGTCTCCTTGGGGATGCCGTGTTCCTCGGCGAGGTGGCGCTCGGTCCACTCCGGCTCGCTGATCAGGAAGCGGACGCCGGCGAAGGCGGGGTAGGCGGCCCAGCCGATGTGGTCGGGGTGGAGGTGGCTGATGGCGACGGCCTCGAGGCCGGCCGGGGTGTGGCCGAGGCGGGCCAGGTTGTCGACCAGGGCGCCGCCGCTTATCGCCGCGATGGGGCTGCCGGGCTGGGCCGAGCGCGACAGGGGGCCGAAGCCCGCGTCGATCAGCAGGGCCCGGCCGTCGTGCTCGACGAGCAGCCCGCCCAGGCTCGCGACGAGGTGTCCGTCGGCGTCGAGGTATTCCGGATGGGCGGCCCACATCTCGTCCGTCGTGGTCGGCAGCCAGCCGCGCGGCGAGAGCTGGGCGACACCGTCGGGCACGTACGTGAGAGTGATGTCGCCCAGCCGCAGGGAGCGGATGCCCGTGGGGCGCCGGAGTCGTGCGTCGTCGTACTGTCGCGAGTCGGTCATGGTGACATAACGGACCGTCACCTCCACGTGTTCCCCGCAGAGATGACGGCCCGCCGCCGATACAGCGATACCCCGCTACGCCGCGACGGCCACCTCGGCCGTCGCCGGGGTGAGGGCCAGCGCCAGCACCTGGCGGACGTCCGAGACGGGGTGGACCTCCAGCTTCTCCAGCACCTCGGCCGGGACGTCGTCCAGGTCCGGCTCGTTCCGCTTCGGGATGATCACCGTGGTGACGCCCGCCCGGTGCGCGGCCAGCAGCTTCTGCTTCACGCCGCCGATGGGCAGGACGCGGCCGGTCAGCGACACCTCGCCGGTCATCGCCACGTCCGGGCGGACCTGGCGGCCGGAGAGCAGGGAGGCGAGGGCGGTCGTCATGGTGATGCCCGCGCTCGGGCCGTCCTTCGGCACCGCGCCCGCCGGCACGTGGAGGTGGACGCCGCGCTCCTTGAAGTCGCCGACCGGCAGCTCCAGCTCGGCGCCGTGCGAGCGGAGGAAGGACAGCGCGATCTGCGCGGACTCCTTCATCACGTCGCCCAGCTGGCCGGTGAGGGTCAGGCCCGCGCCGCCGGTCTCCGGGTCGGCCAGGGACGCCTCGACGAAGAGGACGTCGCCGCCCGCGCCCGTCACCGCCAGGCCCGTGGCCACGCCGGGCACGGACGTGCGGCGCTCGGCCGGGTCCTGCGCGGACTCCGGCGTGTGGTGGGGCCGGCCGATCAGCGGGCGCAGCTGCTCGACGCCGATGGTGAAGGGCAGCTCCTGCTCGCCCAACTCGTGCTTCGCCGCGACCTTGCGCAGCAGCCGGGCCACCGCGCGCTCCAGGTTCCGCACGCCGGCCTCGCGGGTGTACTCCCCGGCGAGCTTGCGCAGGGCCTCGTCCTCGAGCACGACCTCGCCCGGCTCCATGCCGGCCCGCTCCAGCTGCCGGGGCAGCAGGTGGTCGCGGGCGATGACGACCTTCTCGTCCTCGGTGTAGCCGTCGAGGCGGACCAGCTCCATGCGGTCGAGCAGGGCCTCGGGGATGGCCTCGAGGACGTTGGCGGTGGCGAGGAAGACCACGTCGGAGAGGTCGAGCTCGACCTCCAGGTAGTGGTCCCGGAAGGTGTGGTTCTGCGCGGGGTCGAGGACCTCGAGGAGGGCCGCTGCCGGGTCGCCCCGGAAGTCGGAGCCGACCTTGTCGATCTCGTCGAGCAGGACGACCGGGTTCATCGAGCCGGCCTCCTTGACGGCCCGCACGATGCGGCCGGGCAGCGCGCCGACGTACGTACGCCGGTGGCCGCGGATCTCCGCCTCGTCGCGGACGCCGCCCAGCGCCACGCGGACGAAATCGCGGCCCATCGCCCGGGCGACGCTCTCGCCGAGCGAGGTCTTGCCCACGCCGGGCGGGCCGACGAGCGCGAGCACCGCGCCCCCGCGCCGCCCGCCGACCACGCCCAGCCCCCGGTCGGCGCGCCGCTTGCGCACCGCCAGGTACTCGGTGATCCGTTCCTTGACGTCCTCCAGACCAGCGTGCTCCCGGTCGAGGACGGCCTTGGCGCCGGGCATGTCGTACGCGTCCTCGGTGCGCTTGTTCCACGGCATCTCCAGGACCGTGTCGAGCCAGGTGCGGATCCAGCCGTTCTCGGGGCTCTGGTCGGAGGCGCGCTCGAGCTTGTCGACCTCCTTCAGGGCAGCTTCGCGGACCTTGTCCGGCAGGTCGGCGGCCTCGACGCGGGCGCGGTAGTCCTCCGACTCGCTCTCCGGGTCGCCGTTGAGCTCGGCGAGCTCCTTGCGGACGGCGTCCAGCTGACGGCGGAGCAGGAACTCGCGCTGCTGCTTGTCGACGCCCTCCTGGACGTCCTTGGCGATGGACTCGGCGACGTCCTGCTCGGCGAGGTGGTCGCCGAGCCACTTCACGGCGAGGCGGAGCCGGGCCACGGGGTCGGTGGTCTCCAGCAGCTCGACGCGCTGGGCGACGGTGAGGAAGGGGGAGTAGCCGGAGTTGTCCGCGAGCTGGCCGACGTCGTCGATCTGCTGGACGCGGTCCACGACCTGCCAGGCGCCGCGCTTGCGCAGCCAGCTGGTGGCCAGGGCCTTGTACTCCTTCATCAGCTCGGTCACCGCGCCGGGGAGGCCCGTCTTTGAATCAGGCGCAGTGGGGGTGATCTCCTCCATCGGGGTGCCCTCGACCCACAGCGCGGCCCCCGGGCCGGTCGTACCGGCGCCGATCCGCACCCGGCGCACGCCGCGGATCAGCGCGCCGGGGTCGCCGTCGGACAGCCGCCCGACCTGCTCGACGGTGCCGAGCGTGCCGACGCCGGCGTACGTGCCGTCGACGCGGGGAACGAGGAGGACCTGCGGCTTGTTGCCCCGAGTGGCCGCGGCCTGGGCGGCCTCGACGGACGCGCGGGCCTCGGCGTCCGAGAGGTCGAGCGGGACGACCATGCCGGGCAGGACCACCTCGTCGTCGAGCGGCAGGACGGGCAGGGTGAGCGGTGCGGACGTCGAAGCCATGATCTCCCCTTCGGCAGGCAAGTTGAGCTATGCCGACTCAATGTCCGGGAGGGCTCGGATGTTCCCGGGCTGGTGTTCGCTGTGAGCGATCAGCGAGGGTGCGCGCGCGGCCGTTGGGGATTTAGCCCCCACCCCGCCCCTTCCCGAAACTGGGCCTTGCCCAGAC
>KL569565.1:4324-4590 GCA_000715685.1 Streptomyces lilacinus | reverse complement strand
GGCAGGGGCACGGGAGCGTCGTCCGCCGCGGGCCGCGCGTCCGCGCGGCCCGGCCGACGGAGGCCGTCGCGGAGCAGGGGCAGGCACGCGACGCCCGTCAGCAGCGCTATCGGGTGGCCCCAACTGGCCAGCGGGTCGACGAGCTCGACGAGGTCCTGCGCGCACATCGCGCCGGCCACGCCCAGCAGGGCCCACCGGCCCCACGGCCGCAGCAGCCCGGACAGCGCGCCGACGCACGCCATCAGGCCTGTCTCTTATACACATCT
>KL569565.1:2472-4136 GCA_000715685.1 Streptomyces lilacinus | reverse complement strand
GGCCACGCCCAGCAGGGCCCACCGGCCCCACGGCCGCAGCAGCCCGGACAGCGCGCCGACGCACGCCATCAGGCCGAAGCTGATGCCGTAGTCGAGGCGGTGCAGGGAGGCCTCCGGCAGTCGGCCGGCGGCGACCGCGCCCGCGACCGGCAGCTCGGTGGCGAGGGTGGCCAGGACGTGGCCGACGAGGAAGACGCCGGCGGTACGGGCGCCGCCGACGCGGCGCTCGAGCGCGGTGAGGACGAGCGCGAAGACCGGCCCGTACGCGGAGTTCAGCCCGCCGGCCACCCACAGGGCACTGGCGACGAGGACGAACAGCGGGCGGTCCGCGAGGTGGGCGGCGTCGGTGCTGGAGTCGCGCAGCAGCTGATCGACCGTCTCCGGGTCGCCGTGGTCGGCGTAGACGGCGGTGGCGATCAGGATCAGGCCGTAGAAGAACGTGAACGGCGTGCCGAGGGGGGTGGGGAGCAGCCCGCCGAGGGTCCGGAGCGTCCTGCGCGCCCGGCCGGGCGCGTGGGCGGGCTCGTCGGCGTCAACCGCAGTCACTCGGGCAAGCCCCTTTCCGCGCACTTCCCCCGGGCTTTGAACATTAAGGTGCACGGCCGGGCGCCGAATCAACCTCTGGCCGTGACTCCGGTCACCTTTGTCAACCTCTTGACGCGCGCCGGCGTCGGCCGGTGCGTCGACTACGCGAGGAGCCGCACATGAACGATTCGCCCATCGTCATCGAGCGCCACGACGGTCCGTACGGGGAAGTGGTGCTGCGCCGGCGCGGGGAGCACTTCGAGATCATCGCCAACGGCTGTTTCCTCATGGACACCTCCGACGGCCGTTCCGAGCGGCTGCTGGGGGACGCGGCCCTCGCCGCCCTGCCGCCGGGCCGGCCGGAGCCCGTCGTGCTGATCGGTGGGCTGGGCGTCGGCTTCTCGCTCGCGCGGGCCGCCGCGGAGCCGCGCTGGGGCCGGATCACGGTCGTCGAGCGCGAGCCGGCGGTCGTCCGCTGGCACCGCTCCGGGCCGCTGGACGCGGTGTCGGGGCCGGCGCTCGCGGACCCGCGCACGGAGATCGTCGAGGCCGATCTGGTGGGGTGGCTGCGGGGTCGGGGGCCCGCGTACGACGCGCTGTGCCTGGACATCGACAACGGCCCCGACTGGACCGTCACGGAGGACAACGAGGGCCTCTACTCCCCCGCCGGACTCGCCGCCTGCCGGGCCCGGTTGAGGCCCGGCGGAGTGCTCGCGGTGTGGTCCGCGCAGCCCTCTCCGGCGTTCGAACAAGCCCTTCGCAATGCCGGATTCGCCGGGGTAACAACTGAAGAGATCACCGTTGCCCGAGGCGTCCCCGACGTCGTCCACCTCGGCATCAGCGCCGCGTAGCCGAGGTCCGCCGGGTGCCCGTACCCTGCCTTCCACAGTTGCAGGACTGGCCGGGTGACCGGCACGGGAAGACGCTAGGGGCGGGGCGTATGGAGCAGACACACATCGGCCCGAGCGGCGCCGCGGCCTCCGCCGGGGCCCAGCGCCGGGTGCTGATCGTCGAGGACGACCGGACGATCACGGACGCCATCGCGGCCCGGTTGCGGGCCGAGGGGTTCCAGGTGCGCACGGCGGGCGACGGGCCCTCGGCCGTGGACACCGCCGAGGCGTGGCAGCCGGACCTGCTGG
>KL569565.1:0-2240 GCA_000715685.1 Streptomyces lilacinus | reverse complement strand
GAGACAGTCCTGGACGTCATGCTGCCGGGCTTCGACGGCCTGGAGGTGTGCCGCAGGGTCCAGGCCCAGCGGCCCGTCCCGGTGCTGATGCTCACCGCGCGCGACGACGAGACGGACATGCTCGTCGGGCTGGGCGTGGGTGCGGACGACTACATGACCAAGCCGTTCTCGATGCGGGAGCTGGCGGCCCGGGTGCACGTCCTGCTGCGCCGGGTGGAGAGAGCCACGCTGGCCGCGCACACGCCGCGCAGCGGCATCCTGCGGCTGGGCGAGCTGGAGATCGACCACGCCCAGCGCAGGGTGCGGGTGCGCGGCGCGGACGTGCACCTGACGCCGACCGAGTTCGACCTGCTGGTCTGCCTGGCCAACACGCCGCGCGCGGTGCTCTCGCGCGAGCAGCTGCTGGCGGAGGTGTGGGACTGGGCGGACGCCTCGGGCACCCGGACCGTGGACAGCCACATCAAGGCGCTGCGCCGCAAGATCGGCGCGGAGCGGATCCGTACCGTGCACGGCGTGGGCTACGCGCTGGAGACGCCCGCCGCGTGAGCGCGGGCGCGGAAAGCGATCGAAGAAGACACGGCATGAACGAAGACACCGCATGAACAGCGAAGACGCGGCATGAACAACGGCAGTCCTCCGGCCCCCGGCTTCTGGAGCCGGGTCTGGGAGGCCCTGCGGCCCCTGGACCCCTACCGGTCGGTCAAGGCGGCGCTGGGCGCGCTGGTCATCGGGTCGGTGGTGATCACGACCTTCCTGGTCTTCGTCGCGATCCACTCCGCGACCGAGCTCCGGGTGATCACCGTCTTCTCCATCATCGCCTCGCTGCTGATCACCCAGTTCGTCGCGCACGGCCTGACCGCGCCGCTGGACGAGATGACCGAGGTCACCCGCGCGATGGCGCAGGGTGACTACACCCGCCGGGTGCGGGCCGGACGGCGGGACGAGTTCGGCGACCTGGCCATCGCGTTCAACCGGATGGCGGGCGACCTGGAGGCGGTGGACACCCACCGCAAGGAACTGGTCGCCAATGTCTCGCACGAGCTCCGCACCCCCATCGCGGGTCTGCGGGCGGTGCTGGAGAACGTGGTCGACGGGGTCTCCGAGCCCGATCCCGAGACGATGCGGACCGCGCTGAAGCAGACCGAGCGGCTGGGCCGACTGGTGGAGCAGCTGCTGGACCTCTCCCGGCTGGACAACGGCGTCGTGCCGCTGCACGCCCGACGCTTCGAGGTGTGGCCCTACCTCGCGGGGGTGCTGAAGGAAGCCAGCATGGCCAACGGCAGCGGTTCCTCGCCGCGCGCCCGCAAGGACGTCCACCTGCACCTGGACGTCTCGCCCCCGGAGCTGACGGCGCACGCGGACGCGGAGCGGCTGCACCAGGTCGTCGCCAATCTGGTGGACAACGCCGTCAAGCACAGTCCGCCGCACGGGCGGGTGACGGTGCGCGCCCGGCGGGGCGAGGGGGCCCAGTCGCTGGCGCTGGAGGTGCTGGACGAGGGCCCGGGCATCCCGGAGGCCGAGCGGCACCGCGTCTTCGAGCGCTTCAACCGGGGTTCGTACGGCCAGCAGGGGCCGGGCAGCGACGGCGGTACGGGGCTGGGCCTGGCGATCGCCCGGTGGGCGGTCGACCTGCACGGCGGGAGCATAGGAGTGGCCGAATCACCCCGGGGCTGCCGCATCAGGGTCACTCTTCCAGGAGGACCTCGCGAAGCGAGTTGACGTAGGGTCGTTGGTGGGAGCACACATCCGACCGGATGTGGGGCAGGATTCGGCGAACCCAGGAGAGCCCGGGAGAAGCGGAACCTCCGGGTTTTCCCGGCCCATCGTGCCCCGAAACCCGGGGTCGAGTGTGACTTAGGCGACGACTGGCCGGGGTGGCCTGCATTAAGGGTCCCGACAGGCGTAGCCTTTATTCCCGCTGTCCACCACCTTAGGAAGCGGAAGAGGGCGGTTGCCGCCGTGTCGCCACAGTCCCCCAACACCTCGAGCGTCTCGACCGACCAAGCGGGGCAGGGCAAGAGTCCTGCCGACGTGTTCGGTCCCAATGAGTGGCTCGTCGACGAGATCTACCAGCAGTACCTCCAGGACCCGAACTCGGTCGACCGAGCCTGGTGGGACTTCTTCGCCGACTACAAGCCGGGTCAGGCGGCGACGGCCACGCCGCCGACGGCGGTGAGCGCGCCGAGCGCCCCCGCCCCGGCGGCCCCCGCGCCCGCCGCCCCGGCCCCGCAGGCCGCGGC
>KL569564.1:4389-5671 GCA_000715685.1 Streptomyces lilacinus | reverse complement strand
ACGACGCCGGAGGCGACCTCCATGCCGACGGCGGCGTTGAGCAGCGGGACCGTGCCGGCGGACGCCATCGTGTTGAACGTGCCGTGCGGGAGGGTGTTGGCCAGGTAGGCGGAGCCCGCGAGCAGTCCGGCCGCGCCCAGCACGACGTACGCCGCCTCGCCGGCGCCGTCGACGAGTTCGTGGAGGCCGAGGGGCCGGACGCGCTCGAGCGCCGGGTAGTCGACGCCGATGTAGAGCAGGTGGAGGGCGGTGGCGACGACGACCCCGCCCTGGAAGCCGCCGCCGGGGCTGAGCTGGCCGTGGGCGACGACGTAGAGGCCGATGAGCAGGGTGACGGGCAGCACGAGGGTGCCGTAGCGGCGCAGTGCGGGGGGTACGTCGGCGGGGCGGGGGGCGGTGCGGCGCTCGTCGGGGGTGCGGCGGAGCAGGACGACGCTGCCGAGGACGGCGGCGAAGAGGATGCTCTCCTCGCCGAGGGTGTCGAACGCGCGCTGGTCGAAGTTGACGGAGGAGACGGTGTTGGCGGTGCGCCGCAGCAAGGAGGCGGCGACGGCCCGGTCGCCGTACGGGTGGCGGTCGCCGCCGAAGCGCGGCAGTCCGAGGCAGGCCGCGGCGAGCACCCACAGCCGGGTTCGGCGGGTCACTCGCGCCGCTTCCGGCGGCGGACCTTGCGGACCGTCAGCAGCACCATCAGCGGGGTGACGGCCGAGCCGACGCCCAGTTGCGACAGGCCCACGTCGGGTGCCTGCAGGACGGTGAAGAGCAGGGCGAGGCCGAGGCCGAGCAGGGAGAGCACGACGGCCTGGCGGGCGGGGTCGCGGTTGAGGACGGCGGCGCCGGCGGCGGCCGCGACGAACAGCAGGGCGAGTACGACGAGCGTGTCGTCCAGGGCCTCACGCACGGCTCAGCGCCTTGCTCGTGACGACGCCCCCGACCATCAGGAGGGCGCCGATGACCAGGAGCTTGACCAGGGCCCGGCCGGGGCCGGTGGCGACGCAGAGGGGGACGACGGTGACGGGCGTGCCGACCGCGACGGCGGGGGTGAGCAGCCGGACGCCGGGCGGGTCGGGTTCGATCTCCTCGCCGAGCAGGCGGGCGTAGACGAGGGTGCCGGCGGGGCCGAGGACGGAGACGACGAGGGCGAGGTCGACGTACGAGGGGCGCCCGTAGCCCTGCGCCAGCAGGAGGAAGACCAGGCACAGCAGCAGCGTCGCCATGTTCTGGGCGACGACGCGCCGGCCGGCGGTGCCGCGCGAGGCGGCCCACAGGCACGGGCCGAGCC
>KL569564.1:529-4128 GCA_000715685.1 Streptomyces lilacinus | reverse complement strand
CGTTCACCGGCCGGCCGGCCGGTGGGCGCCGCGGCGGGTCCGGTGGGCCGCGCGGCGTGCCCCGCGGGCGGCCGCGGCGGCCAGGAGCGCGGCGGCGGCGCCGACGGCCAGGTCGAGGGGGTCGAGGGAGCTGATGAGCACGGCCCACAGCGCGGTGAGGCCGGCCCACCACGCGAGGATCTCCGCTGCGGCCGGCACCGTCGTTCCACCTCCACCCGCTCCCACCCGTGCTGGAAATGTCCCGATTATCAGCCATCGCCGCCGGGCGTCCGGCGAGCCGACGGCCGGCGTGTCGGGGCGTCGGCGTGTCGGAGCGTCGCGTGTCGGCGTGTCGGGGCGTCCCGGTGGGGGCGCCCGCGCGAACCGGCAGGTTTCGGCGCGGCGACGCGGGGTTACCCGTCCCGACGGAACGCACGCCGAGATCACGGAACGCACGCCGAGACCACCACGCCGAGATCAGAAAACGCAGGCGGAGTCCACAGAGCACACCGCGCGGCCCCCGGAGGGTGCCACCCCGATGACCGAGTACGGCTACTTCCTGTCCTGTGAGGAGCACTCCCCCGTCGCCCTCGTCGAACAGGCCCGGATGGCGGAACAGGCGGGCTTCACCTCGCTGTGGATCTCCGACCACTTCCACCCCTGGACCGCGGAGCAGGGCCAGAGCCCGCTGGTGTGGTCGGTGATCGGCGCGCTCTCGCAGGCGACGTCGCTGTCGGTGGCGACGGCGGTGACGTGCCCGACCATGCGGCTGAACCCCGTGGTCACCGCCCAGGCCGCCGCCACCAGCGCCGTGCTGCTGGACGGCCGGTTCCGCCTCGGCGTGGGCAGCGGCGAGGCGCTCAACGAGCACATCCTGGGCGACGCCTGGCCCGAGGCGTCGGTGCGGCTGGAGATGCTGGAGGAGGCCGTCCAGGTGATGCGGCAGCTCTTCACGGGCGAGGAGGTCAGTCATCGCGGCAGGCACTACACGGTCGAGAACGCCCGCCTCTACACCCTGCCCGAGGAGCCGGTGCCCGTCGACGTCTCGGCGTTCGGACCGGCGGCGACCGAGGTTGCCGCGCGGATCGGCGACGGCCTGGTGACGATGACGCCGGACGCCGACGCCGTGGCGCGCTTCCGGCGCGGCGGGGGCGGGGCCAAGCCCGTGCAGGGTGGGGTGAAGGTCTGCTGGGGCACCGACCGTGAGCAGGCGATCGACACCGCCCACCGGCTGTGGGCGGTGGAGCATCTGCCGGGCGAGCTGAACCAGGTGCTGCCCACCCCGGCCCACTTTCGGCAGGCCGCCGAGCTGGTCCCGCGCGAGCGGGTGGCCTCGGCGGTGACCTGCGGGGACGACGTCGACGAGCACGTCCGGACGCTGCGGGCGTACGCCGACGCCGGCTTCGACCGGGTGCACGTCAGTCAGATCGGCCCCGACCAGCGGGGCTTCTTCGACTTCTACCGGACGAAGGTGCTGCCGCAGCTGACCGGATGAGCCGAGTGAGGGCGTCCGCGACACGAGCGACAGGTGGAGGAGGACAGGCATGGGCGAGCAGGTTTCCGACCACATCCTGGCGCGGCTGCGCGAGTGGGGTGTGGACCGGGTCTTCGGATATCCCGGCGACGGCATCAACGGTCTGCTGGCGGCCTGGGGGCGCGCCGACGACCAGCCGCGCTTCATCCAGGCGCGGCACGAGGAGATGGCGGCGTTCGAGGCCGTCGGGTACGCGAAGTTCAGCGGGCGGCTGGGTGTGTGCGTGGCGACGTCCGGCCCGGGCGCCATCCACCTGCTCAACGGCCTCTACGACGCGAAGCTGGACCACGTGCCGGTGCTGGCGATCGTCGGGCAGACGGCCCGCTCGGCGATGGGCGGCGCCTATCAGCAGGAGGTCGACCTGCACACCCTCTTCAAGGACGTCGCCTCCGACTTCGTGGAGACGGTGACCGTCCCCGAGCAGCTGCCGAACGTCCTGGACCGGGCCGTGCGCACCGCCTACGCGCGCCGGGCGCCCACCGCGGTGATCGTCCACGCCGACGTGCAGGAGCTGGAGTACTCGCCGCCCACGCACGCTTTCAAGATGGTGCCCTCCAGCATCGACCGCAGCGGCTGGCAGGCGGTGCCCTCGGACGACGCACTGGCCCGCGCCGCGGAGATCCTCAACGCGGGCGAGAAGCCGGCGATCCTCGTCGGCCAGGGCGCGCGCGGTGCCCGCGGCGAGGTCGAGCAGGTCGCCGAGATCCTGGGCGCGGGCGTGGCGAAGGCGCTGCTCGGCGTGGACGTGCTGAGCGACGAGCTGCCCTACGTCACCGGCTCCGTCGGGCTGCTGGGCACCCGGCCCTCGTACGAGCTGATGCGCGACTGCGACACGCTGCTGACGATCGGCTCCAACTTCCCGTACTCGCAGTTCCTGCCGGAGTTCGACCAGGCGCGGGCGGTGCAGATCGAGCTCGATCCGCACATGGCCGGGCTGCGCTACCCGTACGAGGTGAACCTGATCGGCGACGCGCGGGCCACGCTGCTGCGGCTGATCCCGATGCTGCGCCGCAAGGACAAGCGGGGCTGGCAGACGCAGGTCGTCGCGAACGTCGAGCGCTGGCGCGAGATCATGGCGCGGCGGGCGGCGGTGAGCGCCGATCCGATCAACCCCGAGCACGTGGCGCGGGCCCTGTCGCCGCTGCTGCCGGACGACGCGATCGTCACCTCCGACTCCGGCTCGGTGGCCAACTGGTACGCGCGCCACATCACGATGCGCGGCACCATGCGCGGCTCGCTGTCGGGCACGCTCGCCACGATGGGCTGCGGCGTGCCGTACGCGATCGGCGCGAAGTTCGCGCATCCCAACCGGCCGGTGGTGGCGCTGGTCGGGGACGGGGCGATGCAGATGAACGGCATGGCCGAGCTGATCACGGTGGCCAAGTACCGGCACCAGTGGGAGGATCCGCGGCTGGTCGTGGCGGTGTGGAACAACCGCGACCTCAACCAGGTGACGTGGGAGATGCGCGCGATGGGCGGCTCCCCGCAGTTCCTGCCCTCGCAGCAGTTGCCCGACGTGTCCTACGCGGAGTTCGGCAAGCTGCTCGGGCTGACCGGGATCCGGGTGGAGAAGCCGGAGGACGTCGAGGGCGCGTGGCGCGAGGCGCTGGCGGCGAAGGGGCCGGCCGTGGTCGAGTTCATGACCGATCCGGCGGTGCCGCCCATCCCGCCGCACGCGGACTGGGACCAGGTCGAGGCGACGGCGGCGGCGATCCTCAAGGGTGACTCCGACCGCAAGCACGTGCTGCGGCAGGGCATCAAGGCGAAGATCCAGGACTTCCTGCCGGGCGGTGGGCACGGGCACGGCGACGGGCGCGGGGGCGGGGACGGTCGTGGTCACGGGCACGGTCGCGGGAAGTCGGAGAAGTGAGGCGGCCGCTGGTGCGCGGCGGCCGGTCCCGGCGCGCGGCGTACGACGTACGGCACGGCCGGCTGCAACGGTCGCTGTCGCTGCTGACCGCGGCCGGGTCGGCGGTGACGTCGGCGGAGATCTTCCTCGAGCACGACCGGGCCGGCTTCGGCAACCGCGTCATGTGGTGGCCGGTGCTGCTCGGGCCCGTGGGCCTGTCTCTTATACCCATCTCTG
>KL569564.1:0-284 GCA_000715685.1 Streptomyces lilacinus | reverse complement strand
GGCTGCAGGGCACGTACCTGCACGTGCGGGGCATCGCGCAGAAGCCCGGCGGCTGGCGCATGGCCCGCTACAACATCGAGCTCGGGCCCCCGCTGTTCGCCCCGCTGCTGATGAGCGTGGTGGGCGGCATGGGCCTGCTGGCGAGCGCCCTGCGGAGGGAGCGGTGAGGCGGTTGACGCGGTGAGGGGGCCGAGGTGGTGAAGGGCGCACGGATCGGTGACGAGCCCGGCGTGGTCGGCCGGGCGGGCACGTGGGACCCGGTGACGGCCGGCGTGGTGCTGGCC
>KL569563.1:2183-5787 GCA_000715685.1 Streptomyces lilacinus | reverse complement strand
CCGCCGTAGGGGTCGGTCAGGGCCCACCAGCGGCGGCCGTCGAGGTCCTCCAGCGGCAGGGCGGTCTCCAGCGGTCGCCCGAGGGCGTCGCCGGGGCGCAGCGCGGTGATGCGGGCGGCGGCGGCGTTGAAGCAGGTCACGCGGCCCTTGGCGTCGGCGACGACCAGGCCGTCGGGCAGGTCGTCGGCGTGCAGGCCGAAGCCGCCGGCGGTACCCGCGGAGCGACAGCCATGGAGGCGGCCGGACAGGTGCCGACCACCGCGCTCCCGGAAGTCCTCACGTTCCTCACACCGCACCCCCTCCCGAGCCCCCGGAGCGCCACCCTACTAGCTGGAGGTCACGGAGCGGCACCCTCCGGACGCGCGCTGCGCACGGGCGGAGGCGTACAGGCACACGGCGGCGGCCGTGGCGAGGTTCAGGCTCTCGGCCTTGCCGTGGATGGGCACGCGCACGACGGCGTCGGCCAGCGCCCGGGTCTCCTCCGGCAGGCCCCAGGCCTCGTTGCCGAAGATCCAGGCGGTGGGGCCGCCCATGGTGCCCCGGTCCAGCTCGCCGTCGAGGTCGCGGTCGCCGGCGCCGTCGGCGGCCAGGATCCGGGCGCCGGCGGCCTTCAGCCCGCGCACGGCCTGCTCGACGGGGACGCCCACGGCGACGGGCAGGTGGAAGAGGGAGCCGACGGAGGCCCGTACGGACTTGGGGTTGTACAGGTCCACGGAGGCGTCGGTGAGCACGACGGCGTCGGCGCCGGCGGCGTCCGCGCAGCGCAGCACCGTGCCGGCGTTGCCGGGGTCGCGGACGTGCGCGAGGACGGCCACGAGGCGGGGGCGGGCGGCAAGGATCTCCTCGAAGGGGGAGTCCAGGAAGCGGCACAGGCCGACGAGGCCCTGCGGGGTGACCGTCTCCGACATCTCGGCGACGACCTCGTCCGTCGCGGTCAGCACGGGCACCCCGGCGGCGCGCGCGGCGGCCACGATGTCGGCGTGGCGCTCGGCGGCGTCCGGCGTCACGTACAGCTCGATGAGGTGGTCCACGGCCTCGCGGACGGACTGCGGTCCCTCCGCGATGAAGCGGCGCTCCTTGCCGCGGAAGCTGCGCTTGGCGAGACGACGGGCCGCGACGACACGGGGCGATCGCAGGGAGGTCAGCTCGGGGGCCGCCATGGGCTCACTTTCGGTTGCGTGGGGGGTGCGCCGGGTTTCCGGCGCCGGACGCGATCGGACCCGCAGGCCGAGGGGCCTGCGGGTCCGGTCGGAGGGCCGTGCGGCCGGTGCCTTGCGGCGCCGGATCAGGCGGCGGCCTTCGGCGCGTTGACGTCGGCCGGCAGCGCCTTCTGGGCCACCTCGACGAGCGCGGCGAACGCGTTCATGTCGTTGACCGCGAGCTCGGCCAGGATCTTGCGGTCCACCTCGATGTTGGCGGCCTTCAGACCCTGGATGAGGCGGTTGTACGTCATGCCGTTCTGGCGGGCAGCGGCGTTGATGCGCTGGATCCACAGCTGACGGAAGTCGCCCTTGCGCTTCTTGCGGTCGTTGTAGTTGTAGACCAGGGAGTGGGTGACCTGCTCCTTGGCCTTGCGGTACAGGCGCGACCGCTGGCCGCGGTAACCGCTGGCCTGCTCGAGGATCGCCCGGCGCTTCTTGTGCGCGTTGACTGCGCGCTTGACGCGTGCCACTTGTTAACTCCTTGTAGCGGGGCCGCGGTGCGTTCTCACACGGCCCGGAAACGATTGGGTCCCGGTGCGGACGTTCGGCGCGGGGGCGCCGGACGTCACTTGCCGAGAAGCTTCTTGATCTTCGCGGCGTCGGCCGGGGCCATCTCGGCGTTGCCGGTGAGGCGACGCGTCAGGCGGGACGACTTGTGCTCGAGCAGGTGGCGCTTGCCAGCGCGCTCACGCAGCACCTTGCCGGAGCCGGTGACCTTGAAGCGCTTCTTGGCACCGCTGTGCGTCTTGTTCTTCGGCATAGCGCCGTTCTCTCCTCGTCGGTGGCACTCCCCCGGCCCGGAATCGGGCGCACGAGAGCGTCATCTTGTTCGGGTTGTGTCCCGGGGCGGCTGCCCCGGAGCGATCCGGGGCGCCCGGGCCCCGGGATCACGCCTCTGCGGGCTCCTCGGCGGCGGCGTCCGCGGTGGTTCCACCCTGGCGCTCCGCCTTGCGAGCGGCCTGCGCCTCGCGGGCTTCGGCCATCGCCTCGGTCTTCTTCTTGTGCGGACCGAGGACCATGATCATGTTGCGGCCGTCCTGCTTGGGGTTCGACTCGACGAAACCCAGCTCCTGGACGTCTTCCGCGAGCCGCTGCAGCAGTCGGTAGCCCAGCTCGGGCCGGGACTGCTCGCGACCACGGAACATGATCGTGATCTTGACCTTGTCGCCCTGCTTGAGGAACCGGACGACGTGACCCTTTTTGGTGTCGTAGTCGTGCGGGTCGATCTTCGGCCGGAGCTTCATCTCCTTGATGACCGTGTGCGCCTGGTTCTTGCGCGCCTCACGGGCCTTCATGGCCGACTCGTACTTGAACTTCCCGTAGTCCATGAGCTTGCAGACCGGCGGGCGTGCGTTCGCCGCCACCTCGACCAGGTCGAGGTCGTACTCCTGCGCAAGCTCCAGGGCCTTGGCAAGCGGCACGATGCCGACCTGCTCGCCACTGGGACCGACAAGTCGCACCTCGGGGACGCGGATCCGGTCGTTGATGCGGGGCTCGGCGCTGATGGGGCCTCCTCGGTAGCACCACGCGGTGCCCCCCATGGGGACCGCGCAACGTCTTTTCGTAAAGACCAACCGCGCCGGCACATGAAAAATGCCCCGACGGGCACAGGCGGGGCTCCATGAAACCGGAACACCGCCACGGCGAGCCGCGGGGCGCTATCGGGCAGCTCCATCGTCCGTACGGAACGATGGCGGCCGCCTGACCGGAGACCTGCCGACCTGTGATCGGCGAGGTGGGAGATCGGAGCTCCACTTGTGGGCCGGACACGTGGGTGTCCAGCCGGTCGTTGCACAACCTTAGCAGCTGGGGAGCAGGCGTGCTAACCGGTGGAGAACCGATACGGCAGCGGGACGTATCGTGTCGCCCATGAGCGACGCGACCCCCACCAGCAACGACAACGCCGACGAGACCGGCTCCGCCGGCGCCCCGGCCCCCGACTTCGACACCATGACCCGCGACATCGCGGACGTCCCGGCCGTCGAGGTGATCACCACGGTCGCGGTGCACCTGATGAGCGCGGCCGCGGTCAACCTCGGCCTGGCCGAGGAGGGCGACCAGCACAAGGACCTCGACGAGGCCCGGAAGCTGATCACCGCGCTGGCCGGCCTGGTGACGGCGAGCGCCACCGAGGTCAGCAACTTCCACGCGGCGCCGCTGCGCGACGGGCTGAAGTCGCTGCAGCTGGCCTTCCGCGAGGCCTCGATCGTGCCGGACGAGCCGGGCCAGGGCCCCGGCGAGAAGTTCACCGGGCCGGTCTACGCCTGATCCGCCGATCCGCGCCTGATCCGCCGATCCGCGCCTGATCCGCGCTACGCCTTCTCCGGCCCGGGCTCGTCCTCGTCGGCCCGGCCGCCGAAGTGCGGCCGGTCCGGTCGGCCCTCGCCCGTACCGGCCAGCGG
>KL569563.1:1070-1938 GCA_000715685.1 Streptomyces lilacinus | reverse complement strand
ATGTGTATAAGAGACAGGCCCTCGCCCGTACCGGCCAGCGGCTCGGGCGCGGCGACGTCGTCCGCGACGTTGGCCGGGCTATGGAAAGGGTGCGTCACCCGGTGGGCGTACGCGGCCAGCGCGGCGCCGATCAGCGGGGCGACGATGAACAGCCACAGCTGGGACAGCGCCCCGTCGCCCGCGAAGAGGGCCGGGCCCAGGCTCCGGGCCGGGTTGACGGAGGTCCCCGTCAGCGGGACGCCCACGATGTGCACCACCCCGAGGGCCAGGCCGATGGCCAACCCGTCGAAGCCGACCACGGCCACCCGGTGGGTCATCGCGAGCACGACGAAGACGAACAGGAAGGTCATCAGGACCTCCGCGAGAAACGCTCCGCCCGTGTTCAGGTGCACGGCCGAGCGGTCGCCGAAGCCGTTGCTGCCGAAGGCGCCGTGGGTCTTGAGCCCCGGCACCTGCTTGGCCAGCAGGAAGAGGATCGCCGCCCCCACGATGCCGCCCAGCAGCTGGGCGATCCAGTACTCGATGGCCACGTGCAGCGTGATGCGGCGCTGCAGCAGCATCCCCAGCGTCACCGCCGGGTTGACATGACAGCCCGACACCGGGCCGAGGGCGTACGCGAGGGCCAGAAGAGTGAAGCCGAAGGCCAGCGCGATGCCGAGTACGCCGATGTAGTCGGCGGCGAGCACCACCGATCCCACGGCGAAGAGAACCAGCAGGAGCGTGCCGAGGAACTCGGCGGCGACGGTCCGTACGGTGACGGGGTCGAGGCGCTCCAGAGCCGGCTTCACGTTCTTCAAGGCGTCCATGGCGTCCTCCAGAGGATCTCGTGGACGATCCATACGCATTGTCGCTGTCTCTTATACACATC
>KL569563.1:0-853 GCA_000715685.1 Streptomyces lilacinus | reverse complement strand
TGAAGAGGGGCTCCCCCGGAACGTTCGCCTCGGCCGGCAGCAGCGCCAGGTCCAGGCCCCGGACGAGCCGGGCCCGCAGCACCTCGGCGCCGGCCAGCCCCTCCGCGACGCGCCGCACCACCGCGGGGGCCTCCGCCCCCGGCACCAGGACGAGGGCGAGGGTGGCGTCCGCCTCGGCGGACGGCGTCAGGTGCGCCCGCAGCACACCCTCCTCTGCCGCCAGCAGGTCGCGCAGCGCCTCGGCGACCGCGGGGTCGGCCAGCGGGTCGACGCTGCGGCGCCCCTCGGCCAGCGCCAGCAGGGCCGGGCCGGTGAGCGCGTACGTCACGGGACCGGCCAGGTCCAGCACGATGGTGTCCGCCTTCTCGTGGGCCGCGGCCTGCAGCGCCTGGTGCAGCGGCACGGCGACGGGGCGGGCGTCGGCCCGCCAGCGGGCCAGCGACTCGGTCGACGTGAACGCGGGCAGCGCCCGGCGGCCGTCGGGGGCCTGCAGGGTCGGCACGGCCATGTCGCTGGTCTTCTCGCGCTTGAGCCCGTCGGGGCCCTCCTCGACCTCGCCGAGCACGGCGACGACGGGCACGAGCAGCCGCGCGTCCGGCAGCGCGGCCAGCACCCGCCCCTCGGCCTCCCCCGACCGCTCCCCCGCCCACGCGGCGAGCGCCGCGGCCAGTACGGGGTCGGCGGAGCCGTCGTCGTCGGAGAACCCGGGGTCGGGGATGTTCTTGAGCGTCGCCACGGCTTGAGGGTATCGGGTGGGGGTTTTCCCCCGATCCCGCCCCTTCCCGTAACTGGGGGCAAGCCCCCAGACCCCCGGACCGCGCTCCGCCCCGTGTCCTCAAACGCCGGACGGGCT
>KL569562.1:12934-16486 GCA_000715685.1 Streptomyces lilacinus | reverse complement strand
GCTCGGCGCGGGTCAGGCCGTCCGCCTCGGAGCGGAACTCGGTCATCTCGTCGCCCATGAGGTCGCGCTCGTCGAGGCCGGCCTCACCGTCCACGGTGGGGGCGGAGAAGTGCAGCCGGTCGGGGCGCTGCGGGGCGTCGAGGCCCTTGGCGCGGATCTCCGGACGGGCGGCGGGCACGGTGTCCTGGACCTTCTCCAGGGACGGGCGCTCGGCCTCCTCCTCGACGGGGACCTCCTCGAGCTGCTGGTCGACCTGGACCTCGAGGTTGAACAGGTAGCCGACCGACTCCTCCTTGATGCCCTCCATCATGGCGGTGAACATGTCGAAGCCCTCGCGCTGGTACTCCACCAGCGGGTCCTTCTGGGCCATGGCACGCAGGCCGATGCCCTCCTGGAGGTAGTCCATCTCGTAGAGGTGCTCGCGCCACTTGCGGTCCAGGACCGACAGCACGACGCGGCGCTCGAGCTCGCGCATGATGTCCGAGCCGAGCTGCTCCTCGCGGGCCGCGTACTGCTCGTGGATGTCGTCCTTGATGGACTCGGCGATGAACTCGGCCGTGATGCCCGCGCGGTCGCCGGCGGCCTCCTCCAGCTCCTCGATGGTGACCTTGACCGGGTAGAGCTGCTTGAAGGCGCTCCACAGCCGCTCGAGGTCCCACTCCTCCGCGAAGCCCTCGACGGTCTCCTGGCGGATGTAGTCGTCGATGGTGTCGTCCATGAAGTGCTTGACCTGCTCGTGCAGGTCCTCGCCCTCCAGGACCCGGCGGCGCTCGGCGTAGATGACCTCGCGCTGGCGGTTGAGGACCTCGTCGTACTTGAGGACGTTCTTGCGCGTCTCGAAGTTCTGCTGCTCCACCTGGGACTGGGCGGAGGCGATGGCACGGGTGACCATCTTGTTCTCGATGGGCACGTCGTCGGGGACGTTGGCCATGGCCATCACGCGCTCGACCATCTGGGCCTTGAACAGGCGCATCAGGTCGTCGCCCAGCGACAGGTAGAAGCGGGACTCGCCCGGGTCGCCCTGACGACCGGAACGGCCGCGCAGCTGGTTGTCGATGCGGCGGGACTCGTGGCGCTCGGTGCCCAGGACGTACAGGCCGCCGAGGGCCTTGACCTCCTCGAACTCCGCCTTGACCGCGGCCTCGGCCTTCTCCAGCGCGGCGGGCAGCGCGGCCGCCCACTCGTCGATGTGCTCCTCCGGGTCGAGGCCGCGCTGGCGCAGCTCCGCCTCGGCCAGGTCGTCGGGGTTGCCGCCGAGCTTGATGTCCGTACCACGGCCGGCCATGTTGGTGGCGACGGTGACGGCACCCTTGCGGCCGGCCTGGGCGACGATGGACGCCTCGCGCTCGTGGTGCTTGGCGTTGAGGACCTCGTGCTGGATGCCGCGCTTGGACAGCTGCTGCGAGAGGTACTCGGACTTCTCGACGGAGGTCGTGCCGACCAGGATCGGCTGACCCTTCTCGTGCTTCTCCGCGATGTCCTCGACCACGGCCGCGAACTTCGCGACCTCGGTGCGGTAGATCAGGTCCGACTGGTCCTTGCGGACCATCGGCCGGTTCGTCGGGATCGGCACCACGCCGAGCTTGTAGATCTGGTGGAACTCGGCGGCCTCGGTCATGGCCGTACCGGTCATACCGGACAGCTTGTTGTAGAGGCGGAAGAAGTTCTGCAGGGTGATCGTGGCGAGGGTCTGGTTCTCGTCCTTGATGTCCACCCCTTCCTTCGCCTCGATCGCCTGGTGCATGCCCTCGTTGTAGCGGCGGCCGGCGAGGATACGGCCGGTGTGCTCGTCGACGATCATGACTTCGCCGTCGAGGACGACGTAGTCCTTGTCCTTCTTGAACAGTTCCTTCGCCTTGATGGCGTTGTTCAGGTAGCCGACGAGGGGGGTGTTGACCGACTCGTAGAGATTGTCGATGCCCAGCCAGTCCTCGACCTTGCTCACGCCGGCCTCGTGGATGGCGACCGTGCGCTTCTTCTCGTCGACCTCGTAGTCGCCGGTCTCCTCGATGCCCTTCTGCGGGTTCGCCGGCTCGCCCTTGGTGAGGCGCGTGACCAGCTTGGCGAAGTCGCCGTACCACTTGGTGGCCTGGTCGGCCGGGCCGGAGATGATCAGCGGCGTACGGGCCTCGTCGACCAGGATGGAGTCGACCTCGTCGACCACGGCGAAGTTGTGCCCGCGCTGCACCAGCTCGTCCTGCGACCACGCCATGTTGTCGCGCAGGTAGTCGAAGCCGAACTCGTTGTTCGTGCCGTAGGTGATGTCGCAGTTGTACTGCTCACGGCGCTGGGCCGGCGTCATGTTGGCGAGGATGCAGCCCACCGAGAGGCCGAGGAACTTGTGCACCCGGCCCATCAACTCGGAGTCGCGCTCCGCGAGGTAGTCGTTCACCGTGATCAGGTGGACGCCCTCGCCCGACAGCGCGTTCAGATACGCCGGGAGGGTGCCGACGAGGGTCTTGCCCTCACCGGTCTTCATCTCGGCGACGTATCCCAGGTGCAGGGCGGCGCCGCCCATGAGCTGGACGTCGTAGTGACGCTGGCCGAGCACGCGCTTCGCGGCCTCGCGGACCGTCGCGAAGGCCTCGGGCAGCAGGTCGTCCAGGCTCTCGCCGTCGGCGTACCGCTGCTTGTACTCGTCGGTCAGGGCACGCAGCTCGGCGTCGGAGAGGGACAGGAAGTCCTCTTCGATGGAATTGACCTGGTCCGCGATGCGGTGCAGCTTGCGCAGGATCTTGCCTTCTCCTGCACGCATGATCTTGCCGAAGACGGACACGTAGGCTGGCTCCTTGCCGGTCGGGCCTGGGCACGGTGGGGTGCGCGGGCACGACGGGGCAGTCCCCGCCGCAACGGCCATCGTAAGCGAGGACCCCACCGCGCCGGGAGGTCCGTCACCACCCAGGCCGGGTGTCACCCATCGTGAGAACGAACGGCGCTCCCGGAAGGTGCCGGGGCGGCCGTTAATCCACGCGACCGCGCGGGGCCCGCACCTAGACTCCGCCCATGGAGCCCATACGACTGAGCACCGAGCGGCTGCTGCTGCGCCCCTTCACCTCCGCCGACGTCCCCGCGGTGCACGCCGCCTGCCAGGACCCGGAGATCCCGCGCTACACCAGCGTGCCCTCGACCTACACCCTCGAGGACGCCCGCCTGTTCGTCGGGACGACCTGCCCCGACGGCTGGCGCGATGACTCCATGTACACGTTCGGTCTCTTCTCGCGCGACGAGGAGCGGCTGGTCGGCTCGATGTGCCTCGTCCGGCTCGCCGGGCTGCGCACTTCCGAGCGCCAGGCCGAGCTCGGCTACTGGACGGCCAAGGAGGCGCGGGGCCGCGGCTACACCGCGGAGGCCGCCCGCGAGGTGAGCCGCTGGGCCTTCGAGGACCTCGGCGTCGAGCGGCTGGAGTGGTACGCGGAGGCCGGCAACGAGGGCTCGCGCGGCGTCGCCCTGAAGGTGGGCTTCCGGATGGAGGGGACGCTGCGCTCCAAGATCCCCTACAACGGCACCCGTCGCGACGCCTGGATCGGCTCGCTCCTCCCCTCCGACCTGGGC
>KL569562.1:8992-12657 GCA_000715685.1 Streptomyces lilacinus | reverse complement strand
CCTGGGCCTGCCGCAGGAGACGGCCTACCTGCCCTTCCCCGGCCGCGACTGAGCCCACCGGGCGTTGTCAGTGGGCCCCTCTAGGGTGGTCGGCATGACAACTGCCGCCAGCGCGAAGGCCCGTACGACCGCCGTACGCACCGCCGAGGGCCGCAAGGCCGAGGTCCAGCTCTCCGCCGACGAGGCGCGCCGCCTGGCGTTGCGCGCCCAGGGCCTGCTCGGCGCCCCGGACCGGCGGGCCGGCACGCGCGGGGTGCTCCGGCGGCTGGGCGCGGTCCAGCTCGACACGATCTCCGTACTGGCCCGCTCGCACGAACTGGTGCCGTACGCACGGCTGGGCGCCGTCGGCCGCGAATCGGTCGAGTCGGCGTACTGGAGCGGCGATCACGCCTTCGAGTACTGGTCGCACGCCGCGTGCATCCTGCCCGTCGAGGAATGGCCGCTCTTCGCCTTCCGCCGCCGGGCCATGCGGGAGCGCGGGCACCGCTGGCACATCATGGCGGACGCCGACGGCTCCTGCGCGACCGTCCGCGACCGGCTCAAGACCGACGGCCCGCTGACGGCCACGGAATTGGGCGGCGCCAAGAACGGCGGCGAGTGGTACGACTGGTCCGAGACGAAGATCGCGGTCGAGTGGCTGCTGGACACCGGCGAGGTGGTCTGCACCCGGCGGCGCGGCTGGAAGCGGGTGTACGACCTGGCCGAACGGGCCGTGCCCGACGCGCTGTTCCACGACGACGTCGACGACACCGCCGGCATACGACGCCTGGTCGCCCAGGCGGGCGCGGCGATGGGGGTGGCGACCCGGGCGGACCTCGCCGACTACCACCGGCTCAAGGCGGAGCAGGTGGACGCGGTCCTGGACGACACGGGCCTGGTGCCGGTGGAGGTGGAGGGCTGGGGCAGGCCGGCGTGGGCGGACCCCGCCGCGCTGGCCGAGGAGCCCCGGGGGCGGCACCGCACGACGCTGCTGTCGCCGTTCGACTCGTTGATCTGGGACCGGCCGCGCACCGAGCGGATATTCGGCTTCACCCACCGGCTGGAGGCCTATGTGCCCAAGGCCAAGCGGGTGCACGGCTACTTCGCGATGCCGCTGCTGACCGGTGGCCGGCTGGCGGGTCGGGTCGATCCGGCGCGGGAGGGCCGGACGCTGGTGGCCCGGCAGGTCTCGCTCGAGGGGCCGAAGGCGGTGGAGCCCATGGCCCGGGCACTGTGGGAGGCGGCCGAGTGGGTGGGCTGCGACAGCGTGCGCGTCGAGCGCTGCGACGACGCCGGGCTGGCCGCCGCCCTGGTGGCCGCCCTCGGCTGAGGCTTGGCCGCCGGTGACAGGCTGCCGGGTCGCCGGTTGCCGGTTACCGGGTGGCCGATCGCCGGTCGCCGGTCGCCGGTCAGCGGATCTCGAGGATCTTCTCCCGCATCGCGTAGACGACCGCCTCCATCCTGGAGTGCAGCTGCAGCTTCTCCAGGATGTTGCGGACGTGGTTCTTGACGGTGTTCTCGCTGATGAACAACTCCTTCGCGATGTCGCGGTTGTTCATCCCCGTGGCCACGAGCTTGAGGACCTCGAGCTCGCGGTCGGTGAGCCGGGGCGCGGGCACCAGGCGGCGCTCGTCGGTGCGCTGGATCATCGACTTGAACTCGGTCAGCAGCTTGGAGGCCATCGACGGGCTGATCTGGGACTGGCCGTCCGCGACGGCCCGGATCGCCGTCGCCACCTCGTCGGTGGAGATCTCCTTGAGGAGATAGCCGGTCGCCCCGGCCTTGATGGCGTCGTAGAGGTCGGCTTCCTCGTCGCTGATCGTCAGCATGATGATCTTGGCGCTGGGGGCGACCTCCTTGATGGAGGTGCAGGCCTCGATGCCGCCGCGCTTGGGCATCCGCACGTCCATCAGCACGATGTCGGGCAGCAGGTCGGCCGCCTTGTCCACCGCCTCGGCGCCGTCCCCGGCCTCCCCCACGACCTGGATGTCCTCCTCGTGCGCCAGGACGATCTCCAGTCCCCGGCGGAAGAGCGCGTGGTCGTCCACGACGAGGACCCGGATCGGCTCCTCGCGGGCGGCGCCCCGGTCGGCGCGGGTGCCCTGGTCGTCGTCCTCGTCGGGCCCGCTGATGGGCCCGAACCTGTCCGCCATTGTTCCTCCCCCTGAAGGCCATGGCCCCTCGCGGTCGCGCCGTCTGCGCCGCTCCAACCGATTCCGGCGGACCGGTGGTTGGACTCGACCATGATTTCATGCCGGGCCGCCGGTCAGTGCTTCCCTGGCCGCACAGGTGGTGCCCCGGGAGCGCCGGCGCTCCCGGGGCACCTTCACGGGTTCGCTGTCATCCGGGCTCCGGCCGCGCGTCGCGGTCGGGGCACCACGGGTCAGCCGCCGAGCTCACCGCCGGCGCCGCCCGGCTCCCCGGTGTAGAAGGGGTCGCTGTTCAGGTGGATGACACCGTAGTCGTACGCGTGCCGCCGATAGACGACACTGGGCATCTTGGTCTCGGAGTCGACGAACAGATAGAAGTCGTGCCCGACCAACTCCATCTCGTAGAGCGCCTGGTCGAGCGTCATCGGGGGCGCGGAGTGGGTCTTCTCCCGGACCACCACGGGGCCCTCGCCCCGGATCTCCAGCGATCCCATGTGGGTGACGGGCACCTCGCCCGACCCCTGGTCCGCGGTCAGTTCACCCCTGTCGTTGAGTTCCGCGGCGCCGGTCACCAGCGCCCCGACGCCACTCGCCGGAATGCGGCCGTTGCCCCGGCGGGTGAGACGCTTGTCGTGCTGCTTGCGCATCCGCGCCTCGAGCTTGCTCGCGGCCAGGTCGAGCGCGGCGTACGGATCCGTCGCTGCGGCCTCCGCCCGGATCACCGGTCCACGGGAACGCACGGTGATCTCCACGCGGTCGGAGCGGTCGGACTGCCTGGGGTTGGGCTCCTTGGACACCTCCACGTCGAGGCTGATCACCTTGCCGTCGAGCTTCTGGATCTTCTCCAGCTTCAGCTTCTCGGCCACGTGCTTGCGAAACCGCTCGGGGACCTCTGTCTTGCGGCCCTTGACGACGATGTCCACGCAGAACTCCGTTCCCGGATCGCTCCGCCGAAAGGTTTGCGGAGCGCATCCCTCTTGCATCAAGCCCCGGGGATCCCCGGAGCCACCGACTAGGCGGTTTTCACCTCCTCCTCCCCCGTCGACAAGATCTACACCCCACCGGCGTCGCGCCTCTTCGGGCGTTTGCGAACTTCTTCAAGCTTCAGCGAAGGCGTACGAAGCGCGCCAATCGGAGATACAAGGCATAGCTCCTGCCCTTCCTCACAACCGAACATATCTCGCTCGGAAGCTCGTCGGTACCCCCTATCGCCACGTACCTCCATTCAGGTGTTTTCCTGCCGTTTCCCTCGGGAACGAGGGGCGTTCCCCGTCAGTTCCGGAGATTTTCGAAAGAACGTGAAGCAGCGGCGACCACCGCCGCGCTCGTCGCGTCCCCGCCCGCGGCCGACACCGCCCGTGCCGCCTCCGCCAGCGAGGCTCCGGTCGTCATCAGGTCGTCCACCAGAACCACCGGCCCTCCGGACCGCCACAGCCGGTCCACCCCCGCCGCTACCCCCATCGCCCCGGACACATTCGCCCTCCGCTGCCGGGCGTCCAGCCCCGACTGGTCGGCCACCTGTCTCTTATACACATC
>KL569562.1:7966-8782 GCA_000715685.1 Streptomyces lilacinus | reverse complement strand
CGCCGCAGCCGCAGCACGGCGGCCACCCGCGCGGGCACACCCGACCCCCGCAGCGCCCGGGCCGCCGCCAGCGCGATCCGCCGGCCCGCGTCATGTCCCCGCCCGGCCACCGCCCGCCGCCTGGACGGCACCGGGACGAGCAGCAACGGGCCCCTCCGGCCCCCTGGACCACACCCCTCGCCCACTGCACCGGCAGCCCGGACCGCGCCCGCCAGCGCCGCGCCCAGCGGATCGGCCAGCGCCAGCGCACCTCGCTCCTTGTGCGCGAGCAGCACCGCCCGCACCGCGTCCTCGTACCGCGCGGCCGCGTGCACGGGCGGCAGCCCGGCCGGCACCGGATCGGGCCGCACCCGGCGCGCCGCCCGACCGCACAGCGCCGCGCGGCACTCCTCGCACAGCGCGGACCGCGGCAGGCCGCACCCCGCGCAGTCGGCCGGCAGGACCAGGCCGACGATCTCCTGCCACAACCCGCGCATGGATCCACTGTCGCGCGCCGGCCCCGGACCCGCCACCCCTGTGGAAAACCCCGACGATCAACGCCGTGACCTGCGGAAAAGCTCAGCCGGGATAGACCGGCGCCGAGCCCTCCTTGACCACCAGCTTCCAATTGGTGTCCGGCAGCAGCCGCACGATGCCGCCGTCGCCCTCGGCGAGCAGCGCCTGCGCCTTGCCCGAGCTGTCCGAGGCCGCGACCCCGCGCACGCTCGTGATCCCCGGCAGGCCGGCACCGTTCGCCTGCGAGCCGTCGGTCTCGATGTACTGCAGCTGCTGCAGCCCGCCCTGCTCGCTCCCGGCGACCAGCAGCCGGCTCGCGCT
>KL569562.1:6469-7663 GCA_000715685.1 Streptomyces lilacinus | reverse complement strand
GACGTCCTCCAGCCGGGGCGCCACGGCCCGCAGCTCCTGAACGGACAGGGCCGGCCGTGCCGCCGTACCGTGCCGCTCGACGCGGCCCAGACGCAGGGACGTATGGTCACCCTTCGTCACCAACAGCGCAATCCGAACGCCGTCGGCGGCGACTCGCAGGCCCGTGATCCGACCGTCCAGCCCGGGCACCCGGACCTCCTCCGGCGCGCCCGTACCACCGGGCAGTCGCAGCAGCCTCGGCCGCTCCGGATCCTGGTCGGCGACCCACAGATCGCCCAGGCCGTCCCAGCTCGGCGCGGTCAGCCCCGTCTTCGCGCCCGTACCGCCGCGTACGGTCAGTCGCGCCTCGCCCAGCGGCGCGCCGCCCTGCAGCGACGCCACGTACAGCGCCTGGCCGTTGGCCGTCACGCCCGCCGCGTGGTGCTCCGTCCGGTCCACCGCCACCGACCGCAGCTGAGCCGAACCGTCCGCGCCCAGCGGACCCGGCACACGCCGCGGCTCCTCGTCGCCGTCGGCCAGGCTCGCCATCCTGTGCTGGCCGTCGACGAAGTACTGCCGGTCCGGCCGTCCGGAGGTCACGTCGGGGCCGTACTCCTTCGCCTGGTCCTTGCCGAGCACGCACAGCCGGGAGCCGTCCTCGCGCTGCAGCGTCACGTCGGTGACCTTGGCCGACTCCTGAACGGTGTAGAGCAGCTGGGCCGCCATCCGCAGGCACTGATCCTGGTTGGCGCCGGAGGCCCGCTCGTTCAGCCGCACCTTCAGGGCGTTGGAGTCGTCGAGCGCCAGGCGCTGGTCCTCCAGGCGCGTGCCGGTCGGGAAGGCGGTGGCGGCCACCGGGTCCAGCCACGTCGTCGGCCCGTCCAGAAGGGCCTTCACGGTCGACGTCACCGGGTCTATGCGCTTGCGCAGGTACACCGGGTCCGCGACGAGCACATCGCGTCCCTTGCCGGCCCCGCCGGGCCCGAGCTCGGCGAAGTAGTACTTGTTGATCGAACGGTAGATGCGCTGGAAGTCGGAGACGCCCAGCACCAGGCCCGCGTCGAGCGCGTCGATGCGCCACTCGCCGTCCTCGCGCGCCATGTGCAGCTGGGCCTTGTAGTCGCGCTCGTCGGACTTGTAGGCGTGCTTCGCGTCCACGGTCGCGATCTGCCGACCGGTCAGCGTCACCGTGTAGCCCCTGTCTCTTATACACAT
>KL569562.1:5444-6218 GCA_000715685.1 Streptomyces lilacinus | reverse complement strand
ATGTGTATAAGAGACAGGCGTCACCCGTACCTGCGGCGTCTGGGACAGCACGGTCGTCGTCGCCGAGGGGTCCCACTGGCGCTTCACGGACTTCGACAGGTACATCCGGGCGGTGCCGTAGTCCGGGTCGTCGCTCGTCGTCGCCTCGAGGAAGCCCGTGACGAGCTCCAGCGGCTGCACGTTCTTGCGCGGCGGCACTCCGTAGACCCGTACCTGGGAGTCGGCATCAGCACGCTGCGAGGAGTCCACGGACTTCACCTCGCCGCTGTCGGGCATCGAGGCGCACCCGGCCAGCAGCGTGCCGCTCAGGCCCAGGGCGCAGAGCCCCGTCAGGAGGCGGCCGCCGGCGCGCTTACCTCTGACCGTCACGGTCGCCTCCGGTCCCGCTTTCCTTGTTCTGGCGCTTGTTCTCTTCCGCCGACTGTTTGCGGGCGTCTTCCTCCGAAACATCGCGGGCGGGCTCCGTGGAGGTCTCCTCGGCGGCCTCGTCCTGATGGTCGGCCGGCCTCTCGGCGGCCAGCGCCCCACCGGGACGCGCGACCACACGCGCGCCGCTGCCCGGCAACGCCGTGGGGTCGGCGGTAGGTCGTACATTTCTGCTGTGCGGCGGCACCGGCGGCACTCCGCGTCCGGCAGGAGGGACCGGCGGCAGCCCGGCACCCGTGGTCGTCACATGGGTCGCAGCAGACCCGTTGGCCCCACTGGTGCCAGCGGCGGGGTTGGCGCCACGGTGACGGCGCGAGTCCTCCGGCTCCAGCGGAATCGGCGAGCCGC
>KL569562.1:3310-5107 GCA_000715685.1 Streptomyces lilacinus | reverse complement strand
GATGTGTATAAGAGACAGCCCCACGCCTGGAGCCAGCCACCGTGCAGCCGCGCGTCCTCCACCGCGATCGACAGCCCCAGACCCGTGCCACCGGTCGTCCGCGCCCGGGCGGGGTCGGCACGCCAGAAGCGGTTGAAGACCCGCGTCGCCTCGCCCGGCTTCAGTCCCACGCCGTAGTCGCGCACCGCGACCGCGACCGCGCCACCGGCCGCACCCAGCCGAATGACGACGTCCTTGCCCTCGCCGTGCTCCACCGCGTTGACGACGAGATTGCGCAGCACGCGCTCGACGCGCCGGGCGTCCGCCTCGACGATCACCGGCTGCTCGGCACCGCGCACCAACAGTCGGCTACCCTTGCGGTCCGCCAGCGGCAGCGCCCCGTCGACCACCCGGTTCACCACGTCGCGCAGGTCGATGGGCTCGGCCTCCAGCGCCGCGGCGCCCGCGTCGAACCGGCTGATCTCCAGCAGGTCCGCCAGCAGCGACTCGAACCGGTCCAGCTGCCCGAACAGCAGCTCCGCCGACCGCGCCGTGACGGGGTCGAAGTCGTCGCGCGCCTCGTGGATGACATCCGCGGCCATGCGCACGGTCGTCAGCGGCGTCCGCAGCTCGTGCGAGACGTCCGAGACGAACCGGCGCTGCATCCGCGACAGCTCCTCCAGCTGCTGGATCTTCACCTGGAGGTTCTGCGCCATCTTGTTGAAGGCCTCACCCAGACGTGCGATGTCGTCCTCGCCGGTGACCTTCATCCGCTCCTGCAGCACACCGGCCGCCAGCCGCTCCGAGATGCTCGCCGCCATCCGCACGGGCGTGACGATCTGCCGCACCACGAGCCAGGCGATGGCGCCCAGCAGCACCACCACGAACACCCCGGCCGTCGCCAGCGTGCCCTTGACCAGGCTCAGCGACTTCTCCTCCTGGGTGAACGGGAAGAGGTAGTACAGCTGATACGGCTTGCCGTTCACGTCGTACAGCCGCTTGCCGACGATCAGCGCCGGCTCGCCCTCGTCGGAGGCGCTGTGCTTGATCGTGCCGGGCTTCTCGAAGGTGCCCGTGCGCACGTCCAGCTGCCTGCGCAGATCGAGCGGCACGCTGTGCTCGGGATCGATGTCCCCCGACGCCCGCGGGCCGCGCGTACCGCCCACGTACGACGTGTCGCCGTCACCGGCGCTCAGCGCCACCACGTGATAGACGCCCTGCCCGCCACTGGCGAGCTGCTGGACCAGGGCCGTCAGCCAGGCACCCGAATCGGGATTCCCGCGGCCGCCCGACGGCGACCCGTCCTGGGCATGGTCGGCACCGGGGTCGGCCGCGTCCCGCGCGGCCTTGAACCCGCCCTCCGCCTGGCTCTGCGCAGCATGCCGCTTGGCATCCAGCAGGCCGTTGCGCACCTGTCCGATGACCACCAGACCCAGCAGAAGCACCACGCCCAGCGACATCAGCAGGGTCGTGGCCACCACCCGCAGCTGGATGTTCCGCCGCCACAGGCGCATCGCGGGCAGCAGCGGACGGCGCACCCAGCGCACGTACAGGCGCAGCAGCGGGTGGACCGGCGCGGCGCCCGCTCCGTCGGAGAGCAGCCGTCCGGCGCGCCACAGGCGCCGGAGGAGAGATATGCCGCCCGCCGCCGTGTCGACGGGCCGCCCCGCGCCCCGCTCCGGAGCGGCACCGTTGCCCGACATGTCAGCTCGGCCCGGCCTTGTAGCCCACACCACGCACGGTCACCACGATCTCCGGCCGCTCGGGGTCCTTCTCGACCTTCGAGCGCAGCCGCTGGACGCTGTCTCTTATACACAT
>KL569562.1:0-3004 GCA_000715685.1 Streptomyces lilacinus | reverse complement strand
CGCGTGAACACCTGCCACGGCTTGCGCGCCAGCGCCACCAGCAGATCGAACTCCAGCGGCGTCAGCGCGATCGACTGCCCGTCGCGCTTCACCGAGTGCCCGGCGACGTCGATGATCAGATCACCGATCGTCAGCTGCTCCGGCGCCGGCTCCTCCGACCTGCGCAGCCGCGCCCGGATCCGGGCCACGAGCTCCTTGGGCTTGAACGGCTTGACGACGTAGTCGTCCGCGCCCGACTCCAGGCCGACCACCACGTCGACCGTGTCGCTCTTCGCCGTCAGCATCACGATCGGCACGCCGGACTCGGCTCGGATCAACCTGCAGACCTCAATGCCGTCACGGCCGGGCAGCATCAGATCGAGCAATACAAGATCGGGTTTGGCCTCCCGAAAAGCAGCGAGCGCTTTGTCGCCGTCCGCTACGAACGACGGCTCGAAACCCTCACCACGAAGCACGATTCCGAGCATCTCGGCCAGTGCTGTGTCGTCGTCGACGACCAGGACGCGTCCCTTCATATCGACATCATCCCATTACCCGATCGTGACCTGGCACACAGCTCCGCCAAACCTGTCTCCGTCACGGGCGAAAGAACACCGTTTTCCGTGACAATCGCGGTCACCAACTCGGGTGGTGTGATATCGAACGCAGGGTTGTAAGCCTGTGCGCCCAAGGGGGCGACAGGCCTCCCCGAAACATCTCCGGGGAACTCCGTGACCTCCAGAGCGGGCCGCTGCTCCACCTCGATGGCGCCCCCTTCCGCGGTCGCCAGATCCACGGTTGTGGTCGGCGCGACGACGATGAAGGGCACGTGGTGATAGCGGGCCAGCACGGCCAGCGGATAGCTCCCCACCTTGTTGGCGACCGAGCCGTCCGCGGCTATCCGGTCCGCGCCGATCAGCACCGCGTCCACCTCGCCCGCCGAGAACAGCGAACCGGCAGCGTTGTCCGTGAGGAGCGTGTACGGCATTCCGGCCCGCGCCGCCTCGTACGCCGTCAGCCGCGTCCCCTGCAGCAGGGGACGGGTCTCGTCAACCCACAGCCGACGCAGTTCCCCGATCTTGTGAGCCGCCCCCGCCACGGCGAGGGCCGTTCCCTGACCACCGGAGACCAGCGCCCCCGTATTGCAGTGCGTGAGAACGCGAAAACCACCGCCCGGCAGCAACTCCTGCAGCAGGGCGAGGCCGTGCGCCGCCATCCCGGCACTGGCCTCGGCGTCCTCCCGGTGCAGGGCCCGGGCCTCGGAGAGAGCGGCCGCGGCGGCCTCGTCGAAGCTCTCACCGGCGCCGAGTGCAGAGCGATAGGCGGTCTGGGCACGCCGTACGCCATAGGCGAGGTTCACGGCCGTGGGGCGGGCCTGGGCGAGCATCTCGGCGGCCTCGTCGACGTCGAAGCCCCGTACGGCCGCGAGGGCCAGCCCGTACGCCCCCGCCACTCCCAGGAGCGGGGCGCCACGGACGGCGAGCGTGCGGATCGCGTCGATCAGCGCGGGTACGTCGGTGCAGACGAGCTCGACTTCCTCGGTGGGGAGCCTGCGCTGGTCCAGGAGGACGATCACGGGCCCCTCGGGTGGCTCCTCCCAACGCAGGGCAGGTAGGAGGGATCCGGTGCCGGACGTGGATGCCACGTACTGATCAGCCATTAGTCCAGTCTGCCCCGCCCACACCAAGTATTGAAGGGCTGCCCTGACCGGCTCCCTCTTATGAGGTCGGTCGGTTCTTCCTGACACGATGGCTGACTGGCAACCGCTCGAACGGCCGCTGGACGGCGAAACGGGCATCAGAAGGAGCAACACACGATGAACGACTCTCCGGGCCGGACCCCGGCCGGCGGGGACCGGGCCCGCGCCGACAGCGGCGGTGGATACAGCGGCTACAGCGGACACAGCGGCTACGGGGGCGGAGGCCCTGGAGGCCACTGGGGAGGGCCTCAGTGGCCCCGCACGGCGCCGCCGGCCCCTCAGCCGGGCGTCATCCCCCTGCGGCCGCTGAACGTCGGCGAGATCCTGGACGGCACGATCGGCACGATGCGCCGGCACTGGCAGACGGTTCTCGGAGTGTCCCTCGCCGTGGCCCTCGGTACGCAGGCGGTGGCCACCGCGGTGACGGGCATCTGGTTCCGCGAGTCGGCCGACCTGAGCAAGATCGCCGATCCGCAGACGACCAGCCTCCACGAGATGCTGCACGCCTTCGAGGACAGCCTGCCGGGCATGACCGTGACCTCGCTCGTCGGCCTCGTCGGCTCGATCATCGCGGCGGCCATGCTGACCGTGGTCTTCAGCCGCGCGGTGCTGGGTCGAGCGGTGACGGCCGGCGACACCTGGCGCGGCGCTCGTCCGCAGCTGCCGGCGCTGACCGGGCTGTTCTGCCTGGTGCCGCTGCTGATTCTGGTGCCTTTCGCGGTCTGTCTGGCGCCCGGATTGATCATCTCGGGAGGAGATCTCCTCGGGGTGGGCGGTGCGTTGACGCTCTTCGGCGGGCTGATGGGCATGGCGGCGGGTGCGTGGATCTGGACCCGATACAGCCTGGCGGCGCCGGCTCTGATGCTCGAGAAGCAGGGGGTGACGAAGGCACTGCGTCGCTCGGCGAAGTTGGTGGACGGAGCGGGCTGGCGGGTCTTCGGAATACAGAGCCTGGCCAGCTTTATTGTTTTCATGGCCGGTGCAATAGTTCAGATCCCCGTTTCGATCATTGAATCGATCTTGATGGGGGGTTCGAATGTCGACGCTGCGAGCTGGACTTCTTTGATCTTCACCGGCGTCAGCACGGTCATCAGCACCACCTTTACGTTGCCGATTACGGCGGGCGTTACCGCGCTGCTGTATATGGATCAGCGCATCCGCCGCGAATCCCTCGACATTGAGCTCGCCCAGGCGGCGGCTGCGGGTGGCGGCGCGTAGGAGGAGCAGAGGAAGAGTTCCGGTGCCCCGGGGTGGACGTGGACGGTCACCCCGGGGCAGCGGAGACGGATGAGGGGACGAGGGGTACTGACAACTGCCCGGGAAACG
>KL569561.1:18486-20020 GCA_000715685.1 Streptomyces lilacinus | reverse complement strand
CCGCACGCCCACACAGGCGCCGGTGCCACCACCGGCTGGGTCCGGCCCCCCGCCGGCGCCTCCGCCCCCGCCCTGCCCGCCCAGGTCGCGGCACCCGCCCCCGCTCCGGCGCCGTCGCCGTCGGTCGACGGCGCGGCCAACGCGCAGGCAGACGCCGGGCGTTGGCGGCCGTGGCGGTTCCGCATGTCCAACGACGTGTGGGGCACGCCGGTCGTCTCGGGAGACCTGCTGTACGTCACGTCGTTCGAAGTGCACGCGCTCGATGTGGCCAGTGGACGCCGGCAGTTCAAGACCAGGGACGTGGCGTGGGCGATGGCCGTCGCGGACGGCCGCATACACGCCTCCGACGGGCCGACGCTGTACGCGCTGGACGCCGCCGACGGCACGGAGCGGTGGCGGCTGGCCACCGACGGCTGGGTCTACTCGCTCAAGGCCGACCGGGGCACGATCGTCACGGGCACCCGCGGCGGCGGCGTCCAGGCCTGGGAGGCGGCCAACGGCGAGCTGCTGTGGGAGATGAGCGGCGCCCAGACCGACTTCGAGACCCCCGACTGCGGCCCCGCCGTCCACGACGGCACGGTGTACGTCTGGGCCGACGCACGGCTGCGCGCCCTCGAGGCCCGTACGGGCGTGGAGCGCTGGTCCTACCCGGTCGGCGACGCGGCGTCCTGCGGCGGAGTGCCGGTGCGGCTGCTGGCCGCGCCCGACGGGGTGGCCTACGTGGCGGCGGGTACGCGCGTGCTCGCCATCGACGTGGCGCGCGGTGACGTGCGCTGGCGCTTCGAGGCCCCCGCGGTCTTCCTGAGCGCGCCGGCCTTCGCTCCCGGGCCGGCCGTGACCGGTGGCGGCGTCTACATCGCCGACTACCTGGGCACCGTCTACGCCCTGGACGCGGCCACCGGCCGGGACCGCTGGCGCATCGCCACCGAGTCCCGTCAGTCCACGGAGCCGGTGCTGGTCGCGGCCGGCGCCGTGCACCTGGGCAGCGGCGGCGCGCTGTACACGCTGGACGCGGTCACCGGCACGCCCAAGTGGCGCTTCGCCGCGGGCGGCGACATCGTCGGCGCCCCCGTCGTCGCCGACGGACGCGTGCACTTCGGGTCCGCCGACCACTGCCTCTAATGTGTATAAGAGACAGGTGGAAGCTGGCCACCGGCGGGGAGATCACGGGATCTCCCGTGGCCACCGGGGGCGTGGTGTACGCCTGCAGCAAGGACCGGTGCGTGTACGCGTTGGACGCCGCGAAGGGGACGGGTCATTCACGGCGCTGAGGCGCCACGGCACACCGCGGGACGGTGGGCGGCCGCGCCCACCACCGGCTATCGCAGTCGGTAGTCGCGGCCGCGCCCGGCGAAGAGGGCGCCCTGGGCCGACGGGGGGAGATTGCCCAGGGCGATCAGGTGGGGCGCCAGGGACAGCGCGTGGGCGCGGCCGGCCTCCTTGGCCGCCCACAGGGCGCGTACCGTGCCCTGGACCGGCTCCGTCGGGCAGGCGGCGATGACGGCGGCCTCCCGCAGTGCCGCCGCCGTGGCCC
>KL569561.1:17006-18222 GCA_000715685.1 Streptomyces lilacinus | reverse complement strand
GATGTGTATAAGAGACAGCCGCAGTGCCGCCGCCGTGGCCCCGCCCCGCGGGGTGAGCTCCGAGACCAGCCCGGTCTCGTACGCGCGGCGCGCGGAGACGCGTTCGGCGGTGCCCATTCTGTCTCTTATACACATCAAGAGACAGCGCTGACCATGCCGTACGTGGTGTGCGGGTCGAAGAAGGACGCGTTCTCGGAGGCGATGACGAACTCCGCCTCGCCCAGCAGGTAGAAGGCGCCCCCGCAGGCCATGCCGCCGACCGCCGCGATCACGGGTTTCCACAGGTCGGCGGCTTTGGGGCCGATGGTCCGCAGCGGGTCGTCGATCGAGTACGGCGAGCCGGGCTGGGGGACGTGGACCGAGCGGTCGATGCCCGTGCAGAAGGCCTCGTCGCCGGCGCCGGTCAGGACGACGGCCCGGACGGAGTCGTCGTGGCGCACGTCGCGCCATACGGCCGCGAGCTGCTCGGCGGTGGCCAGGTCGATGGCGTTGTGCCGTTCCGGCCGGTCGAGGGTGACGAGCGCGACGCCGTCGGGGCGCCGCTCCGTACGCACGGTCATGAGCGCTCCAGCAGCCAGCGGGGCACGGTGACGCCCGGCGCGATCCGGGCGAAGGCGACCCTGACGGGAGCGCCGATCCGCAGCCGGGAGGGGTCCACCGAATCGAGTCCGGCGTCGGGGGAGGCCACGAGATTGCCGACGAGACGGATGCCCGGGACGTCCGCGAGCTCGACGAGGACGACGTTGTACGGGGCCTGTTCGGCGTACCCGGGCAGGAGGGGCGGGTGGGGCAGGACGTACGACCAGATGCGGCCGCGCCCGGAGGTGCGGTGCCACTCGGTGGCGAAGGACTGGCAGTGCGGGCAGCACGGCCGGGGCGGGAACCGCGGTCGGTGGCACGCGGCACAGGCCTGAACCCGCAGCTCACCGCGGGCGGCGAACTCCCAGAAGGGGCGCCCGTCGTCGTCCGGCACGGGCAGCAGGAGGCCATTGTCAGTGGTGCCCCTCATCATGGAGGACATGAGCACTCAGCTCCTCAGCAGCAGTGCCGACGTGGGGACGCCCTCGCCCGCCGTGACCAGGCATGTCGTGGCGCCGGGCACCTGCGCGGTGGAGGTGCCGCGGAGCTGTCTGACGCCTTCGTTGATGAGGTTGAAGCCATGGACGTAAGCCTCGCTGAGACCGCCGCCGCCGGTGCTGAGCCTGTCTCTTATACA
>KL569561.1:16013-16714 GCA_000715685.1 Streptomyces lilacinus | reverse complement strand
CCGCCGAGTTCGAGCGCACCGCCTTCCGTGAAGGCCGCGCCCTCACCGCGTCCGCAGAAGCCATAGCCCTCGAGGGACAGCGGGATCAGCGGGGTGAACGCGTCGTAGATCTGCGCCACATGGACGTCGCCGGGGCCGAAGTCGGCGGTCTTCCAGAGGTGTCGGGCGGCCGTCCAGGACGGTCCGGCCAGCGGGTCCTCGTTCCAGTAGTTGACCATGCCGTGGTGCTGGGCCGGCAGCCCCTGGGCGGCGGAGTGCACGTACACCGGGGTGTGTCGACAGTCCCGGGCGCGGGCGGCGGAGACGACGACGCAGGCCAGGGCCCCGTCCGTCTCGAGGCAGTTGTCGAAGAGGCAGAGTGGTTCGCTGATCCAGCGGGAGGTCATGTACATCTCGCGCGTGAGCGGGCGCTCGTGCATGATCGCGGCCGGGTTCTGGTTGGCGCGGTTGCGGCAGGCCAGGGCGACGTTGAAGAAGTGATCGCGGGTGGCGCCGTACTCGTGGAGATACCGGCGGGCGAGCATCGCGATCTCGTCGACGGGCCGCAGTAGGCCGTACGGGCGGGTCCACTGCGCCGGGGTCGGGAGCTGGGCGCGGGTGTCGCGCCAGGGCCGGGGGCCGGAGCCGCGCTTGCGCGAGCGCCAGGCGACGCCGACGGTCGCCCGGCCGGTGGCGATCGCGGCGGCGAGGTGGGCGACGGT
>KL569561.1:13629-15776 GCA_000715685.1 Streptomyces lilacinus | reverse complement strand
GGTGGGCGACGGTCGCGCAGGAGCCGCCGCCGCCGTAGCCGACGCGGGAGAAGAAGGTCACGTCGCCCGCGCCGACGGCCTTGGCGACCTCGACCTCGTCCGTCGCCTCCATGGTGTACGAGGCGAAGGCGTCGACCTGGGAGGGGGGAATGCCCGCGTCGTCCAGCGCGGCGAGGATGGCGTGGCACGCCAATGTCTTTTCGGATTCGGGGAGTTGCCGAGCGAAAGGGGTCTGACCGATGCCGACGATCGCGGTGGTGTCCTTCAGCGTTGCCGTCATCGCCACCTCCGTGCTGTCGATGCTGACAGCGCGGAAGGCTATCGCTAATCTGACGATGAGTCAGCTAGCGCGGAGGATGCGCGGCCGGCCGCGGTCGAGGGAGGCCGATCGATGCGCGGTGACCTGGAGTTCGTCTCGATCCCCCGGCTCGTCCGCACGGCCGCCGAGCGTCACGCCGAGCGCGAGGCCGTGGTCGAGGGCCGCACCCGCGTCACGTACCGGGAGCTCGGCGAGCGCGTGGAGCGGGCCGCCGCCGCGTGCGTCGCCGCGGGCGTCGAGCCCGGCGACCGGGTCGCCGTCTGGGCGCCGAACAGCCTGGACTGGATCGTCAGCGCCCTCGGGGCGGTCACCTCCGGAGCGGTGCTCGTGCCGGTCAACACCCGCTTCAAGGGCGCCGAGGCGGTCCAGGTGCTGCGGCGGACGCGGGCACGGCTGCTCTTCGTCACCGGGACGTTCCTGGGGACGTCCTACGTGGCCGCGCTGCGCAGCGCGGCGGGGGAGCGGGGGCGAGTGCGCGACGCGGCCCCCTCCGTGGAAGCCGGGGCGCCGGTGCCGGCGCCGCTGCCCGGGTTGCCTCACCTGCGCGACGTCGTCGTGTTCGCCGACGGCGCGCCCGCCGACTTCCGTACGTGGAAGGAGTTCCTCGCCGCCGGGGACCCGGTGCCCGTCCGGGAGGTTCGGGCGCGGGCCGATGCCGTCGAGTCCCGGGCACCGTCGGACATCATCTTCACCTCGGGCACCACGGGCGAGCCCAAGGGGGCCGTCATCACCCACGCGCAGACGCTGCGCACGTTCGCCGTCTGGAGCGAACTGGCAGGGCTGCGGGAAGGAGACCGCTATCTGATCGTCAACCCCTTCTTCCACACCTTCGGCTACAAGGCGGGGATCATCGCCTGCCTGATGCGGGGCGCGACGATGGTGCCGCATCCCGTCTTCACCCCGGAGAGCGTGCTGGCCCGGACGGCGACGGAGCGGATCACCGTCCTGCCCGGACCGCCCACGCTGCTGCAGTCGCTCCTGGACGACCCGGCGCGGACAGAACACGATCTGTCGGCACTGCGGGTCGTGGTGACGGGGGCGGCGGCGGTGCCGCGGCCGCTGATCGAGCGGTTGCGCGGGGAACTGGGCGTGGCCACCGTGCTCACGGCCTACGGGATGAGCGAGGCGACCGGCGTCGTCACGATGTGCAGGCGCGGCGACCCGCCGGAGGTTGTGGCCGGCACGTCGGGGCGTGCGGTTCCTGACACGGAGGTCAGGGTCGTGGGTGCGGACGGTCGGGTCCTGCCTGTGGGGGAGCCGGGGGAGATCCTGGTGCGCGGGCCGCAGGTGATGTCCGGCTACTTCGAGGACCCGGAGGCGACGGGGCGGGCCGTCGGGCCCGGCGGGTGGCTGCGGACGGGGGACATCGGGGTGCTGGATGCCGGGGGGAATCTGCGGGTCACCGATCGGGTGAAGGACATGTTCGTCGTCGGCGGCTTCAACGCGTATCCGGCGGAGATCGAGAGGGTGCTGGGGCGGCATCCGGGGGTGGTCGAGGTTGCCGTTGTCGGGGTGCCGGATGGGCGGCTGGGGGAGGTGGGGAAGGCGTTTGTGGTGCGGGGTGAGCCGGGTGCGGCGCCTTTGGTTACTGCCGAGGGGCTCATCGCTTGGGCGCGGCGGGAGATGGCCAACTACAAGGTGCCGCGGGAAGTGGAGTTCGTTGCGGAGTTGCCGCGCAACGCTGCGGGGAAGGTGTTGAAGCGGGAGCTTCGTGGTCGGGGGTAGTGGGGCGGTGGTGGGGGGAGGAGGCCCCGGTCCCACCCTTTCGCCGTTTCTCGGGGGGCTTCGCCCCCGAACCCCCGGACCGCGCTTCGCGCGGTGTCCTCAA
>KL569561.1:13124-13333 GCA_000715685.1 Streptomyces lilacinus | reverse complement strand
CGGGCTGAAAACAGCCCCGCCTCGGCCCCGGGTCCTCAAACGCCGGACGGGCTGGATACATCCAGCCCGTCCGATGCGTGCCCCTAGAGGTCCATGTCGCTCGCGTGGTCGTCGGAGCCGCCCATCGCGTGGTCGTCCGCGCCGATCGTCGGTATCGAGGCGCTGATCCGGGGGTGGCCGGTCATGTGGCTGTCTCTTATACACATCTC
>KL569561.1:10919-12825 GCA_000715685.1 Streptomyces lilacinus | reverse complement strand
GCCGAGGACGGCGAGGGCGGTCCTGCCGCGGGCCGTGGTGCGGGTCGTTTTGATGCGGGTCATTGCGACTCCTCTGCTCGGGGGTTGCGGTGCGTGGGTCGGTGGTGTTTGTCCTGAACGTACACACGGCGGGCGCCTGTTGCCCGGGTTCCGGAACGGCCGAAGGGGCCGGTGTCGACGGCTTCCCCTCCACGCCGCCGACGCCGGCCCCTGTCGAGCCCCCGTGCCAGTCCCCCTTGAACCATGTCCTCGGTCGAGCCGCCGGCTCTTCCGGCAGGTGGGCCGACGGGTCCCCCGTTTTCCCCCGTGGTTCCCCCGTTGCGCCCGTCGGCCTGCCTGCCGGACCCCCGTCCGGCGTCCGATGAGGACTGTCCAACCCCCGTTGCCCGGGGGACTGACGTGTTACCGGGTGTTTCCGGGAGCTTCCGGCCGATGTGTTGGCGGAAGCTCCCCGCGCGCGGTGCTGGTCAGAACGGCTTCTCGATCGTCGCGTGGTCGTCCTTCAGCACGAACGGCTTCGGGACGGTCGCGTGGTCGTCGCTCGGTGCGAGCGAGCCCTCGCCCGTGGCCGGCACCGCGGCGAGCTTCGCCTTGGCCGTCAGCGGGACGTCGGTGGCGTGGTCGTCCTGCGGCGTGGCCACGACGGGCGGCTTGAGCTTGTTGTCATCGCTCATGGTGTCAACTCCGATGGTCAGTGCGAGTCGTTCGGGCTGGGGAGGATTGCAGAACCCGCCCGGCGACTCCCCCGAGGACCGCCGGACGGGCATTTTCAGGGCTGTTCACCCTGGAGGTGAGGCCTCACCCACGACCCGCCTGCCCCCCGACGCGACGGATCGACATCCCTTAGATTGACCTGTCACGATAAACGATCGATGAACGGGCACGTCGACGGCCTTTTCCCAGCGCGATTCGTCTGCTCCGTGCCGTTCTGGGATCGGGAGTCCGTTGCCGCCCCTACGCCGCCGCGACCGGCGTCAGCAGGGCCCGTACCTCCGCCGCCTCCGCGGCGCCCAGGTGGTCGTAGATGGCCAGCGCCTCCGTCCAGCAGGCGTGGGCGCGCCCCGGCTGCCCCAAGGCGTCCAGGCACCGGCCCAGCACCGTCAGGATGTTGCCGCGCCGCCATTCGCCGCCGATGCCGCGCAGTTGGGCCAGCGCCTGTTCGGCGTGGGCGGCGGCCTTGGCCGGCTGGTGGGTGGCGAGGTGGAGTTCGGCCATGCGGAAGAGGGTCATGCCCTCCCACAGCCGCTGCCGGTTGTCCCGGAAGACGGGCAGGGCCTCCGCGAGGTTGGCCGTGGCCTCCTCGTGCCGCCCCGCGCTCGTGAGGGCCACGGCGTACGCGTAGAGGGCGTTGGCGAGCCGCCAGGAGACGTTGGTGTCGCGGTAGAGGGCGATGGCCTGCTCGGCGAGGCGTACGGCGGACTGGACGCGGCCCGTGGAGAGGTGGGCGCGGGAGAGGTTGCACAGGGCGCTGGCCTCGCCCGGGCGGTTGCCGTCGGCGCGGAAGGCGCTGAGGGCCTGGCCGATGTAGGCCTCGGCGTCCTCGGGGCGGTGCTGGTAGATGGCGATGATGCCGCGGTTGTTGGAGGCGTGGCCGCAGGGGACGGGGTCCTGGCTGGCGCGGCCGAGGAGGACGGCCTGGCGGGCGTGTTCGTCGGCCTCGTCGAAGCGGCCGGCGAGGCTGTGCACGTGCGTCAGGACGGTCCGCGCGCGGCCCTCGGCGCGCCCGTCGCCGGCGGCGCGGGTGGCGGCCAGCAGGGCCGTGGCGGCCTGTTCGTACTGCCGGGAGTCGGCGCCGGACTCGGCCAGGTCCTTCGCCGCCAGCAGCAGATCGACCGCGCGTCGAAGGGTCTCCCCGGTGGTGGCGGCGTGCTGGCGCACGCACGCGAGTCTGTCTCTTATACACATC
>KL569561.1:10479-10621 GCA_000715685.1 Streptomyces lilacinus | reverse complement strand
TGAAGGTGAGGCCGGGGTGGGTGGTGGGCGTCAGGTGGGCGAGGAGCTGGTCGCCGGGGCGCTCGAGCACGTACACGCCCGCGGCCGTCGCCAGGTAGAAGTCCAGCAGCCGCGACATGGCGCCTGTCTCTTATACACATCT
>KL569561.1:9812-10207 GCA_000715685.1 Streptomyces lilacinus | reverse complement strand
GTCCAGCAGCCGCGACATGGCGGCGTCCCGCTCGGCCGGCGGCTGTTCGTCGCGTTCGGCGCAGGCACGCGCGTAGAGGCGGACGAGGTCGTGGAAGCGGTAGCGGCCCGGGGCGGCGGACTCCAGGAGGGAGGTGTCGACCAGGGACTCGAGCAGCTCCTCGGTGTCGTCGACGTCCAGGTCGAGGACGGCGGCCGCGGCGGCGAGGGAGATGTCGGGCCCGTCGGCGAGGCCGAGGAGGCGGAAGGCGCGCGCCTGGCCGGGCTCGAGCTGGCCGTAGCCGAGTTCGAAGGTGGCCTTGACGGCGAGGTCGCCGGCGCGGAGCTCGTCGAGGCGGCGGCGTTCGTCGGCGAGTTTGCGGGCGAGGACGGAGACGGTCCAGGTGCGGCGGGGCG
>KL569561.1:8671-9546 GCA_000715685.1 Streptomyces lilacinus | reverse complement strand
CTCGCTGTCGACGCGCTCGTCGCCGACGATGCGGGTGAAGAGCACCAGGGCCTCGTCGGGGCTCATCACGTCGAGGTCGACGAGGTGGGCGCCGGCGAGGTCGACCATGCGGGAGCGGCTGGTGACGAGGGCGGCGCAGCCCTCGTTGCCGGGCAGCAGCGGGCGGACCTGGGCGGCGTCGCGGGCGTTGTCGAGCAGGGCGAGGACGCGGCGGCCGTCGAGGGTCGAGCGGAAGAGCGCGGCGCGCTCCTCCACCCCGTCCGGAATGGCGGAGTCCGGGATGCCGAGGGCGCGCAGGAAGGATCCCAGGACGGCCTCGGGCTCGGCGACGACGGGGCCGGTGCCCTGCAGGTCGACGTAGAGCTGGCCGTCGGGGAAGTGGTGGCGGGCGGCGTGGGCGACGTGCACGGCCAGCGTGGTCTTGCCGACGCCGCCGATGCCCGCGACGGCGGAGACGGCCATGATGCGGCCGTCGGCGGTGGCGAGCTGGTCGCTGAGCTCGTGGACGAAGGCGGCGCGGCCGGTGAAGTCGGGCACGGTCGCCGGGAGCTGGGCGGGCCGGACGAAGGTGGGCCCGGCGTTGGGGCGGTCGCTCGAGGCGAAGTGGACGTTGAGGCCGCTGTCGGCATTGAGGATGCGCTGCTGGAGCTCGGAGAGCTCGGGGCAGGGGTCGACGCCCAGCTCGTCGGCGAGGAGGCGGCGGGTGTCGGCGTAGACGGCGAGGGCCTCGGCCTGGCGGCCGCTGCGGTAGAGGGCGAGCATGAGGAGCTCGCGCAGTCGCTCGCGCAGCGGGTGGGCGGCGGTCAGCGCGGTGAGCTCGGAGACGGCCTCGGCGTGGCCGCCGACGTCCAGGTCCAGGTCCTGTCTCTTATACA
>KL569561.1:5191-8413 GCA_000715685.1 Streptomyces lilacinus | reverse complement strand
GTGTATAAGAGACAGGTGTCGGCGTAGGGGCCGGCGAGGCCGGCGAGGGGCTCGCCGTCCCACAGGGCCAGGGCCTGGTTGATCAGGTCGCGGGCGCGGGTGCGCTCGCCGGCGGCTCGGGCCTTGTCGGCCTCGGCGGCCAACCGTTCGGCGACGTCGATGTCCAAACCATCGGGCTGTACGCGTATCGCGTAGCCGCCGGCCTCGCTGACCAGGGTGTCCGCGTCCGGGCCGAAGGCCTTGCGCAGGCGGGACGCGTAGGTGCGCAGGGCGGCCAGGGCGGCGTGCGGGGGTTCCTCGCCCCACAGGGCGTCGACGAGCTCGGGCGCGGTGGCGGTGCGTCCGCCGCGCAGCAGCAGGGCCGCGAGCAGCGCCCTCTGCTGGGGTGATCCGGTGTGGAGCGGTTCGTCTCCGCGCCAGGCGCGGACGGGGCCGAGCACGGTGAAGCGCAACTGCAGCCCGTGCCCTGTGTCGCCGGCCATCGTGACCCCCTGCCTGTCCTGCTCGGTCGCACCGGCCAGTCTGCCTTGTCCGGGCGCTCCGCGTCAGCAGGCGTCCAGCCCTCTGCACGAGGCCCGCCGAGGCCCGCCGGGGACGGTCGGGCACGGTTACCGACGGTTTGCTGACGAAGCGTCAGATCGGCGCTAACGTGTCGGCCATGGCGAGCTTCCCCAAGATAATCTCGGTGGACGACCACACGGTCGAGCCCTCCGACGTCTGGCGGAACCGACTACCGGCGAAATTCCACGACGTCGGCCCGCGGATCGTCAGGGCCGCGGTGAAGGGCATGACCTTCGTCGGTGGGCGTTTCACGCCCGCGATGGGCGCCCCGGGCGAGGACGGCCCGATGGCGGACTGGTGGGTCTATGAGGATTTGCGCCGTCCTCTCACACGGCTGGATACCGCCGTCGGATGCTCCAGGGACGAGATCCGGCTCGAAGGAATCACCTACGAACAGATGCGGCCGGGTTCCTTCAGCGTCCCCGAGCGGTTGGCCGACATGGACCTCAACCACGTCCAGTCCGCCCTCTGCTTCCCCACCTTCCCGCGCTTCTGCGGCCAGACCTTCACCGAGGCCGCCGACCGCGAGCTGGCCCTGCTGTGCGTGCGGGCCTACAACGACTGGATGGTCGAGGAGTGGTGCGGCCCGGCGGCGGGCGGCCGGCTGATCCCGCTCGCGATCGTGCCGCTCTGGGACGCCGACCTCGCCGCGCGGGAGGTGCGGCGCAACGCCGCGCGGGGCGTGCGCGCGGTGTGCTTCTCGGAGATTCCGCCGCACCTGGGGCTGCCGTCGATCCACAGCGACGACTGGGACCCCTTCCTGCGGGCCTGCGACGAGACCGGCACGGTCGTCGCGATGCACATCGGCTCCTCGTCCCGCATGCCCTCCACCTCGGCGGACGCGCCGCCCGCCGTCGGCTCCACGCTCACCTTCGCCAACTGCTGCTTCTCGCTGGCCGACTGGCTGATGTCGGGCAAGTTCGACCGGTTCCCCGGCCTGCGCATCATGTATGCGGAGGGGCAGATCGGCTGGATTCCGTACATCCTGGAGCGCGCGGACACCGTGTGGGAGGAGAACCGGGGCTGGGGCGGCGTCGCGGACAAGGTGCTCAGCCCGCCCTCCGAGCTCTTCGCGCGACATGTTTACGGCTGCTTCTTCGACGACGCCTTCGGCCTGCGCAACCTCGAGTCCGTCGGCGTGGGCAACGTCCTCTACGAGACCGACTACCCGCACTCCGACTCCACCTGGCCCAGGTCGCGGCAGGTGGCGGAGGAGCAGATGGCCCACCTGGCGCCGGACGTCGTGGAGCGGATCGTGCGGGGCAACGCGATCGAGCTGCTCGGGCTGACGCCGGAGGGGCTGTGGGCGGGGTGAGCGCCTGCCGGTGCCCGTCGTGCTCTTGACGGTGCATGTGACCGGTGCCACAGTCGCACTCGATCTGACTGCACGTCAGAAATGGGCTCGGAAGGCAGGCGGTGACCTCCGTGGAATTCGGGATCTTCGTACAGGGCTACGTACCGGCGAGCCGCTCGCGCACCGATCCCCAGGCCGAGCACCACGCGCTGATGGAGGAAACCGAGTACGTCGTCCAGGCGGACCGTTCCGGCTTCAAGTACGCCTGGGCGTCCGAGCACCACTTCCTCGACGAGTACTCCCACCTCTCCGCCAACGACGTCTTCCTCGGCTACCTCGCCCACGCCACCGAGCGCATCCACCTCGGCTCCGGCATCTTCAACCCGCTGCCCCAGGTCAACCACCCCGCCAAGGTCGCCGAGAAGGCCGCCATGCTGGACCACCTCTCCGGCGGCCGCTTCGAGTTCGGCACCGGGCGGGGCGCGGGAAGCCATGAGATCCTCGGCTTCCTCCCGGGCGTCACCGACATGGACGCCACGAAGGAGATGTGGGAGGAGACCATCGCCGAGTTCCCCAAGATGTGGCGCGAGGGCACCTACCCCGGCTTCACCGGCACCCACTGGACCCTGCCGCCGCGCAAGATCCTGCCCAAGCCGTACGGGCCCTCGCACCCCGCCATGTGGTACGCGGCCGGGTCGCCCTCCTCGTACGCCATGGCGGCCCGCAAGGGGCTGGGCGTCCTGGGCTTCAGCGTGCAGAAGGTCTCCGACATGGAGTGGGTCGTCGACTCCTACAAGACCGCCGTCGCGGAGGCCCGGGCCGTCGGCGACTTCGTCAACGACAACGTCATGGTCACCTCCACCGCCATCTGCGCCGAGACCCACGCCAAGGCCGTCGAGGTCGCCGTCGGCGGCGGCCTCAACTACCTCCAGTCACTTCTCTTCCGCTACCACGACACCTTCCCGCGCCCCGAGGGCATCCCCGAGTGGCCCGAGCTGCTGCCCGAGTACACCGAGGAGATCATCGAGCTGCTCATCGCCGAGGAACTCATGATCTGCGGCGACCCCGACGAGGTGTTCCGGCAGTGCAAGCGCTGGGAGCAGGCAGGCGCCGACCAGCTCGCCTTCGGGTTGCCGATCGGGGTGCCGTACGAGGACACGATGAGGACGATCCGGCTGATCGGCGAGCACGTCATACCGAAGATCGACACCGACCCGGTCCACCGCACAACGCGCTACCGCCAGGCCGCCGCGCGCGCCTGAGCGGGCGCCCCCGCGCGCCGGGGCGGCGCCTCCCGGGCCGCCGCCCCGGTCCCGGGCGCGGGGCGCTTTCGCGGGTCCCGGCCTGCCGTGCCGTACGCCCGTCCC
>KL569561.1:1228-5011 GCA_000715685.1 Streptomyces lilacinus | reverse complement strand
GTCCCCCGCAGCCGCACCCGTAGCCGACCCGTCCCGCGCCGCCGTACCCGTACCCGTACGCCCCACCCCCGCTCGCCGCCGAGTGAGAGGACCCGCCACCGTGCTCGACCACCTCATCCGCCGCGCCACCGTCGTCGACGGCACCGGAGCACCCGCGTACGTCGCCGACGTCGGCATACGGGACGGGCGGATAGCGGTGATCAACCGGGCCCCGGCCGCCGTGAAGGCCGGCGGCCGGGTGGGGGAGCGGGCCCGGACCGAGGAGAACGCCGACGGGCTCGTCCTCACCCCCGGTTTCGTGGACCCGCACACGCACTACGACGCACAGCTCTTCTGGGACCCGTACGCCACGCCCTCCCTCGGTCACGGTGTCACCACGGTCGTCGGCGGCAACTGCGGCTTCACCCTCGCCCCGCTCCACCCGGCTCGCCCGGCCGACGCCGACTACACCCGGCGCATGATGGCCAGGGTCGAGGGCATGTCCCTCGCCGCCCTCGAGGACGGCGCGCCCTGGAACTGGTCCTCCTTCGGCGATTTCCTCGACGCTCTGGACGGGCGCATCGCGGTCAACGCCGGCTTCATGGCCGGCCACTGCGCCCTGCGGCGGTACGCCATGGGACCGGACGCCGTCGGCGGCACGCCCGACGAGGCGCAGCTGCGTCACATGCTCGCCCTGCTGCACGACGCCATGGACGCCGGCGCGTGGGGCCTGTCCACCAGCCAGTCCACCACCCACTCCGACGGCGACGGCCGGCCCGTCGCCTCCCGCCACGCCCGCCCCGACGAGCTGCTCGCCCTCGCCCGCGCGGTCGGCGAGCACGAGGGCACCCAGATCGAGGCCATCGTCTCCGGCTGCCTCGACCGCTTCGACGACGCGGAGAGCGAGCTCCTGGTGGCCATGACGGCCGCCGCCGGCCGGCCCGTGAACTGGAACGTCCTCACCATCGAGTCCGCCGCCCCCGGACGCGTGCCGCACCAGCTGGCCACCAGCGAGCGCGCCCGCGCGGCGGGCGGCCGCGTGGTGGCGCTCACCATGCCGATCCTCACGCCCATGAACATGTCGCTCGGCACCTTCTGCGCCCTGAATCTCCTTCCCGGCTGGGGCGAGATCCTGGGGCTTCCGCTGCCGGAGCGCGTCGCCCGACTGCGCGACCCGGACGTGCGCGCGGCCATGCTGCGCCGCGCGGCGAGTCCCGAGGCGGGCGGCTTCCGCCGCCTGACCGACTTCGGCCGGTACGTCATCGGCGACACGTACAGCAAGGAGAACGACGGCCTCACCGGGCGCGTCGTCCAGGACATCGCCGCCGAGCGCGGCACCGACCCCTTCGCCACGCTCGTCGACATCTGCGTCGCCGACGACCTGCGTACGGTCCTGTGGCCCATGCCCACGGACAACGACCCGGCCAGCTGGGAGCTGCGGCGCGCCGCCTGGGACCACGAGGACGTGCTGCTCGGCGGCTCCGACGCCGGCGCCCACCTCGACCGCATGTGCGGCGCCCCCTACCCCACGCGCTTCCTCGGCGACTGCCTGCGCGGGCGCAAGCTCGTGCCGCTGGAGCGGGCGGTGCGCATGCTCACCGACGACCCCGCGCGCCTTTTCGGCCTGCGCGGCCGCGGCCGCGTCGCCGAGGGCTGGTGCGCGGACCTCGTCCTCCTCGACCCCGAGCGCGTCGACGCGGGTGCCGCGACGCTGGTCCGCGACCTGCCGGGCGACGGGGCGCGCCTCGACTCCCGAGCGGTGGGTGTGGTGAGCGTCCGCGTGAACGGCGTGGAGACGGTCCGGCACGACGTGGTCACGGGCGCGGTTCCGGGGCGGGTGCTGCGGTCGGGGCGGGACACGGAGACGGTGGGGACGGCGTGACGGGAAATTTTTGAACCGGGACAAATGGGGCGGCGGTGCGGTTCCCGTAGTGGGGGCTGAAGGGTGTGAGGCCTTGCTGTTACCGCCCGTAACGGCGGTGCGATCTTTGTTTGCAAGGTCAACGGGCCCTTGTTGTGTGGCTGTTGAAAGTCCACGCCTCGGAGTTCATTCCTCCGGTTGCGGAAACAGCACCCCCTAACGTCCTCGCCATGGTTCAGGTACAGCCGCGGCCGGGGGCCGGAGACACGGTAATGGGCGTCGCGGGCCGCGACGCGGGGGAAGTGCGCACCAAGGGCCTGAGCGGGAATTCCGTCGGCCTGCTGGGCAGCGCCGTCATCGGGATCTCCACCGTCGCGCCCGTCTACTGCCTGACCTCCACCCTCGGCCCGACCGTCGGCCAGGTCGGGGTGCAGATGCCCGCCGTCTTCCTCGCGGGCTTCCTCCCGATGCTGCTGGTCGCCTTCGCCTACCGCGAGCTGAACCAGTCCCTGCCCGACTGCGGCACGTCCTTCACCTGGACAGTACGGGCCTTCGGTCCCCGGATCGGGTGGATGTGCGGCTGGGGGCTGGTCATCGCCACCATCATCGTGCTGTCGAACCTTGCGGGCGTCGCGACGTCCTTCTTCTATCTGTTGCTCGGCGAGATCACGGGCAACGACGCGGTGGCCGCCCTGGACGACAACCGGCCGGTCCATGTCGCGACGTGCCTCGCCTTCATCGCCGTCGCGACGGCTGTCAGCTATCGCGGCATGACCGCGACGAAGGGCGTTCAGTACGCCCTGGTCGGCCTGCAGTTGGCCGTACTGGCGGTGTTCGTCGCCATGGCGATCGCGAAGGCACGCTCCGGCGACCTCGCCGGCTCCATGCACTTCTCCTGGACCTGGCTGAACCCCTTCGGTGTGGAGTCCTTCAGCGCCTTCACGGCAGGACTGTCGCTCTCCATCTTCATGTACTGGGGCTGGGACGCGTGCCTCACGGTCAACGAGGAGACCGCGGGCAGCGCGAAGACCCCGGGCCGGGCCGCGCTGGTGGCCATGGTCGTCCTGGTCGGCTCGTACCTGCTGACCGCCGTCGCCGCGCAGATGTTCGCCGGCACCGGCGACAAGGGAACGGGCCTCGGCAACCCCGACACGGCGGGCAACGTCTTCGCCGCCCTGGCCGACCCCGTCATGGGCAAGGCCCTGGGCGTCCTCCTCTTCGTCGCCGTCCTGGCCTCCGCCGCGGCGAGCCTCCAGACCACGTTCCTGCCGGTGGCGCGGACCGTACTGGCGATGAGCGCGTACGAGGCGCTGCCGCCGTCCTTCGCCCGCATCCACCCGCGCTTCCGCTCGCCCGGCCGCGCGACCGTGGCGGCCGGGGTGGCCACCGGGGTCTTCTACGCGGTCATGAGCTACCTCAGCGAGAACGTGCTGATCGACACGGTCTACGCGCTGGGCTTGATGATCTGCTTCTACTACTCGATCACGGCGTTCGCGTGCGCGTGGTACTTCCGGGCCGAGCTGCGGAATTCGGTGCGGGATCTGTGTTTCAAGGGCGTCTTCCCGCTAACAGGTGGGCTGTTGCTGGCCGCCGTCTTCTGCAAGACGCTGTACGACATGTGGGACCCGGCGTACGGCAGCGGCAGCGCGGTGCTCGGGGTGGGGTCGGTGTTCGTGATCGGCGTCGGCCTGTTGGTGCTCGGCCTCGCCCTGATGGCGGTCATGCGACGCCGCAGCCCGGCCTTCTTCCGCGGCGAGGTGCTGACGCGCTCCACGCCGGTGCTGGTGGTGGAGGAGTAGGTTCGCACTCCGCTCCGCGGGGTCGTAAGGGAGCTCCGACGCTCCGCGCCGGAAGGGCCGGCCCGGCAAGGCGGCGGTTCCGTTCCTCGTGGGTGCCGGAGCCGCTCCGCTTCGCTGCGCGGGAGAAGCGATACGGAGTGTGCG
>KL569561.1:0-894 GCA_000715685.1 Streptomyces lilacinus | reverse complement strand
TCGCCCCGGAAGGCCGCCCGCTTCGCGGCCGGAATATGTGGGCCCGCACTGGGGCGTTGCCCTCTTTCGTGGGTGCCCGCCGCTCCGCTTCGCTGCGCGGGATCGTAGCGAGGGCCCGACGCTCCGCGCCGGAAGGGCCGGCCCGGCGAGGCAGCGGTTTCCCGCACTCGTGGGCGGCTTGCTCCGCTTCGCTGCGCGGGATGTTGCTGCCGGAAGCGCGGGAGCCCGGCACTGTGGGGGAAATTCCCCTTATAGGGGTCGGCTCTCGGGCCTCGCGGTGCTTCCGCAGCACAATCCCCCACCTCGGCCGGGGCAAAAGGGACCCTGGGCGAAGGAATGCGCTGCCGGAAGCGATCCGGTGTCGCCCCTAGACTGCGCGGATGCAGTCGACCATGATCAGACGTGCCGTCGAGCAGGATGCGGAGCGCCTCACGGCGCTGGTCCAAGGTTCCGGCGCCTACCGGGGGCAGTACGCCTCGATCATCTCCGGCTACCGGGTCACCGCCGATTACATCGCCCGGCATCGGGTCTTCGCGGCCGTCGACACAGCCGGGCGAGTGTTGGGCTTCTACGCTCTCGTTCTTGATCCGCCGGAGCTGGACCTGATCTTCGTGGCGGACGACGCTCAGGGCACCGGGGTCGGACGCCTCTTGGTGGAGCACATGATCAGGCAGGCGGAGAAGGCCGGGTTGAGTGACGTGCGCGTGGTCTCTCATCCTCCTGCCGAGAAGTTCTACCGCCGCCTGGGCGCCGAGCGGGTGGGGACGGTCGCTCCGTCGCCGCCGAAGGTCGCCTGGGAGCGGCCGGAGCTGCGGTTCGCCGTCGCCCGCTGAGGTCGCGGACTGCCGTACAGGGCTCGCCCTTCCGGCGCGAAGCGTCGGAGCTCCGCTACGG
>KL569560.1:15015-17204 GCA_000715685.1 Streptomyces lilacinus | reverse complement strand
GAGCCCCCGAGAAACGGTGAAAGGGCGGGGCTGGGGAACAACCACCGCTCTAGCCGCGCTCGACGACCAGCACCGCCGGTGCGGCGCCGTCGGCCACGTCGACCAGGAGGGTGCCGGCGGCCGGCGCAGCGTACAGCGCCGACGCTGCCAGTGCCGCGGTGCAGCCGTGGCCCTCCCACGTCGCCGTCATCCGGACGCCGTCCCGCGTGAACGCGACGCAGTCCGCGCCCCCGGCGGCGAACGCCACCAGCCCGCACCCCGGGTGGCTACGGAAAACCCGCGCCGCCGCGTCCGCGAGGGGCTCGCCGGAAGACGGCGCGCGGGCCAGGAGGACGTCGGCGGTGCGCGGCCAGCGGGGGTCGGGGTCGGACTCGGACGCGACGAGGTGGGGGTCGGTGAGGTGCGCCGTCAGCGCGCCCTGCGGCTCGGCGAGGTGGCGGCGCAGGGACACCGTGCCCTCGGCGGCGGGGCGGACGTCGACGAACGTCGCCGGTGGTACGGGCGCGTGGCGCTCGGCCGGCAGGGGCAGGGGGAGGGCCACGGGCCGGGGCACGGCCGGACGGTCCGGCTCGGACAGTTCCAGGCGCGCGTAGTAGAGGCGGCGCAGCAGCGCGGCGGCGCGCATCGGGCGGGAGGTGACGAGGTCGCCGATCGCGGCCAGTCGCTCGTCGTCGGCCTGCGCGGCGGCCGCCCGGCGCAGCTGCGGGCCCAGCGGCTCGTACGGGGACACGCGCGGCAGCGCCGCACCCAGCCGGTCCATGGGCGAGCCGGCCGCCACCACCTCCTCGCCGAACGCCCCGAGCAGGCCCGGCACGCCGAGCGCGGCGGCGTAGAGGGTCAGCGAGCCGTGGTCGCCGACGAAGGCGTCGGCCGCGGCCAGCGCGGCCTTCCAGGTGTCGGTCTCCGGCGCGGGCAGCAGGAGCCCGGACCGCAGCCAGGGCGCCAGCCAGGAGCGGACCTGCCAACCGCCGTGGCCGTACCAGACGTTGGGGTGCACGGCGGCGAGGACGCGGTACTCGTCGAGGGGCAGTTCGGCGAGGGCGCGGCGCACGAGGTCCATGTGCGCGCCGAGGAGGGAGTGCGGGCCCCAGGTGGAGGTGAGCACGAGCAGTTTCTGGCCGGGCCGCAGCCCGAGGGCGGCGCGGTACTCCTCGCGGAAGGGGCGGCTCGCGCGGAGGGCGTCCATGCAGGGGTCGCCGGCGACGACGGCGCGGGGGACGGCCTGCGGGCAGCCGCGGCGCAGGCGCTCGCGCTGTTCGTCGTGGGAGAGGACGATGACGGACGGAATCAACTCACCGTTGTGCGTGAGCCATTCGGCGTCCAGGCCGAAGGCCTCCGGTTTCCGGTTTCCGGTTTCCGGTTTCCGGTTTCCGGGCAAGTTTTTATTGTAGCCGGCGCCGTGCGGGGCACCGATCAATGGAGCGTTGAGTTCCTGCAGGTCACCGCCGCGGCTGCTGCTCACCGCCAGGTCGAACTTCTCCCGTTTCGCCTCCTCCCAGGATATCCAGGGGAGTTGGCGGGCGGCCACGAATTCCCGTATTCCGTTTTCGAAGGCAGACGACCCGGTGCACGTGAAGAACACCTGCACTCTGTCGTCGCCCTCGAAGGGCTCCATCAGGTCCAACAGCCGTGTCGCGGACGTGACGTTGTGGATCACGCCCAGCACCCTGCGGGCGGGCGAGGCCGTGGCCCAGCGCGCGGCGTCGTCCCGCAGCAGGACGTGCGGCATGAAGGCTCCCGGCTCCTCGAATCGGCGAATCGAACGTCCGCCGACGATACCCGGTGCCCGATCCGCCCCTCCGCGGCGCATTGCGATCATCACTTTGCGTATATATGCAAGTTCTGGGGGAGTATGCAGGCAAGGGGGGCGGGCATGGTGGCTGGGGGTTCGGCATCGGTCAGGGCGCAGGAGGCCCGGCGGCACGAGCGTGAGCTGCGCGAGCAGCTGCACGCCGCGCAGCGGGAGGCCCGGCGGTGGGAGGCGGCGAGCGAGGGCGAGCGCAAGGTCGCGGCCCAGCTGCTGATGCTCACCGGGCGCGGCTGGCGGCTGTTGGTGGACCGGCGCTGGCCGGGCACGCGCACGGCCAACGTCGACATGCTGCTGGTGGGACCCGGTGGCGTGTTCGTCATCGACGTGAAGAACTGGCAGGCGCCGCCCGGCGCCGCCGAGGGCCACCTCACGGCCGGCC
>KL569560.1:12981-14806 GCA_000715685.1 Streptomyces lilacinus | reverse complement strand
GCCGAGGGCCACCTCACGGCCGGCCGGCAGCGGCGCGACGGCGAGGTGGGCAGGCTGCTGGCGGTGACGCGGCTGGCGGAGTCGGCCGTGGCGGAGCTCGGCATGTCGCCGGTGGCCGTCCAGCCGCTGATGGTCTTCGCGGGCCGCTCCTTCCGCGGGGAGCTGGGCCGGGTGCGGCTGCTGGGCGAGCGCGAGGTGGGGCCCGCGCTGCTGGCCGAGCGGGCCCGGCTCACGCCGCCCGGCGTACGGGCGATCGCCGAGCACCTCGCGCAGGTCTTCCCGGCGTACGAGCACTCGGCCCTGCCGGCCGGGCACCCTGCCGGGCCGCCGGTCGCGCCCGCGGAGCCGGAGGCCCTCTTCGACCTCGACGGGCTGCGCGAGGCAGCCCTGGACGCCGCCCGCCGGGGGCCGATCGAGCAGTGGATGACCTTCCTCCACCCCGCCCAGCTCGCCCTGGTGCGGCGCAACTGGTCCGGCCCGGCCCGGGTGAGCGGCCCGGCGGGCACCGGCAAGACCGTCGTGGCCCTGCACCGCGCCGCCCACCTCGCCCAGCGCACGACCGGGCGGATCCTCTACGTGACCTTCGCCAGCAACCTGCCCCGCGTCCAGGGCACGTTCCTGCGGACGATGTCCCCGGCCGTCGCCGAGCGGGTCGAGTTCCGCAGCCTGCACGCGTGGGCGCGGCGCTTCCTCGACGAGCGCGGCATACCGCACCGGCTGCACGGCGACCGGGCCGAGGACGCCTTCAGCCGTGCATGGATGCGCCTGGGCCGCGGCAGCGTCCTGTCCGCGCTCGACCCCTCCCCGCGCTACTGGCGCGAGGAGATCGACCGCGTCATCAAGGGCCGCGGCATCACCCGCTTCGAGGAGTACGCCACCCTCCGGCGCCACCGCCGTCGTACCAACCTCCGCCGCCCGCACCGGGAAGCGGTCTGGGCGCTGTACGAGGAGTACGAGCGGGTGCGCGTCGAGCACGGCGTGCACGACTTCAACGACATCCTCGGCCTCGCCCTCGCCGAGGCCCGCGCCCGCCCGGGCCGCTCCCCGTACGCCGCGGTGATCGCCGACGAGGTGCAGGACCTGACCCTGGTGGGGGTGCGCCTGCTGCACGCCCTCGTCGGCGACGCGCCCAACGGCCTGCTGCTGGTCGGCGACGGCCAACAGGCCGTCTACCCCGGCGGGTTCCGGCTGTCCGACGCCGGCATCGACGTACGGGGCGACCGCGGGCAGATCCTGCGCACCAACTACCGCAACGCCCGGCGGATCCTCGACACCGCCCTCGCCGTCGTCGCCGAGGACGCCTTCGACGACATCGACGGCACGCGCACCGCCGGGCTGCGCGACGTCGACCTCACGTACCACGGCGGCCACGTCGACCGGTCCGTCTGCCGCACGGCCGCCGAGCACGACGCGGCGCTGCTGGCGGCCCTGCGCGAGCGCGGCGCGGCGAGCTGGCCGGACTCGGCGGTGCTGTGCCGGAAACGGCGCGAGACCGAGCACTACCAGCGGCTGCTCGAGCGGGCCGGGATCCCGCACTGCTCGCTGGAGCGCTACGACGGGAGCCCGGTGCCGGGCGTGAAGCTGGGCAGCTACCGGCGGGCCAAGGGGCTGGAGTTCAAGCACGTCTACCTGCCCGACCACGTGCCCGCCCGGAAGCCCGGGCCCGCTGACGAGGACGTCGTCGGCGAGCGGGACGAGCTCGAGCGCACCCAGCTGTTCGTCGCCATGACCCGGGCCCGCGACAGCCTCTGGCTGGGCACGGTGGCCCGCCCGGGGGCGCCGGTGCCGTGACAGTCCTCGTGGGGTGTGTCCGGTGGGTTCTTCC
>KL569560.1:12432-12695 GCA_000715685.1 Streptomyces lilacinus | reverse complement strand
GTAACCGGGGGCTCCGCCCCCAGGCCCCCGGGGTCCGGGGCGGCGCCCCCACGGCCGACAGCGCGCCTCCGACCCCCCGGACAGGCCCTGGCCCGCCCGGGGGCGCCGGTGCCGTGACACCGCCGCCCCCGGGCGGGCGGGCCGTCAGTCGCCCAGTGCCTTGTCGACCACCGCGCCGATACGGGCCAGCGCGCCCGGCGCGAGCATGTGCTCGTGCCCGAAGGGCACCGCGTGCAGGTCGACGGCTGTCTCTTATACACATC
>KL569560.1:11702-12164 GCA_000715685.1 Streptomyces lilacinus | reverse complement strand
GGGGAGCCGCTCCTCGCCGAGGTCGGCCAGCGGATTGCCGGCCGACCGCAGCAGCGCGGCCGCCTCCGGCACCGTGAGTCCGCCCGCCGGCAGGCCGGCCGGGTCGTGGCCGAAGTGCTCGAGGAAGTTGCGGAGGTTCTCCTCGTCGGAGGGCAGGACGTCGTCCGGCGCGACGGGGAAGCTGTCGAGGATGCCCAGGAACGCGACCTGCTCCCCGGCCGCCCGCAGCCGTACCGCCATCTCGTGCGCCACCAGCCCGCCGAACGACCAGCCCAGCAGGTGGTACGGGCCGTGCGGCCGGATCCGGCGCACCCGCTCGACGTAGGTCGCGGCGAGCTCCCGCAGGTCGGCGGGGCGTGCCCAGGGCCCGTCGGCGATGCCGTCGGACTGCAGGGCGAACACCGGGTGGCGGGCGGCCACATGGTCGGTCAGGCCCTGTCTCTTATACACATCTCTGATGGC
>KL569560.1:10322-11409 GCA_000715685.1 Streptomyces lilacinus | reverse complement strand
ATGTGTATAAGAGACAGGCCGTGGACGCAGAACAGCGGGGCCCCGGCGCCGGACGGCCGGATCGCGAGGACCGGGCCCGTCGGGTCGAAGCCGGCGTCGCCCGAGCCCAGCCGGTCCAGGTCGGTGCGCAGGCGCCGGGCCGTCGACCGCGCGGGGTCCGCGGCCGAGCCGGTCGCGGCGGCGGCCAGTCGCTCGACGGTCTTGAGGGTGAAGACGTCGGACAGCGCGATCTCCAGGCCCGCCTCCCGGGCCAGGGCGACGACCCGGACCGAGCGGAGGCTGTCGCCGCCGAGGTCGAAGAAGTCGTCGTCCACGCCGAGGCGTTCGCGGCCGAGGACCTCGCGGAAGACGTCCAGGAGGACCCGCTCGTTCGCCGTGCGGGGCGCCCGGCCGGGGGCCGTCGGGGCCTCGTCCTCGGGCGCGGGCAGCGCCTTGACGTCGAGCTTTCCGTTGGCGGTCAGCGGCAGTTCGGGCAGGGTCACGATCGCCGCGGGCACCATGTGCCGGGGGAGCTCCCGGCCGGCGTGCTCCCGCAGGTGGCGCGCGTCGACGAGGGCGACGCCGGGCACCGGGACGACGTAGCCGACGAGGCGCGGGTCGCCGGGCGCGTCCTCGCGCAGCACGACCGCCGCCCGGTCGATCACGGGGTGGCGGGCGAGCACGGCCTCGATCTCGCCCGGCTCGATGCGGAAGCCGCGGAGCTTGATCTGCTGGTCCGTGCGGCCGAGGTAGTCCAGCCGGCCGTCGGGCAGGCGGCGTACGAGGTCGCCGGTGCGGTACATCCGGGAGCCGGGCGGGCCGAGCGGGTCGGCGGTGAAGCGCTCGGCGGTGGTGCCGGGGCGGCCCAGGTAGCCGAGGGCGAGCCCGGGGCCGGCGACGTACAGCTCGCCGGGGACGCCGGGCGGGACCGGGGCGAGCGCGGCGTTCAGCACGTGCGCGCGGACGTTGTCCAGCGGGCCGCCGATGGGCGGTCTGCCGTCGCCGGTGAGCGGGGGGCTCATGGTGGCGACGACGGACGTCTCGGTCGGGCCGTAGGCGTTGAGCAGCACGTACCGGGCGGAGAGGCGGGCGGCGACCTCCGGCGGGC
>KL569560.1:9646-10101 GCA_000715685.1 Streptomyces lilacinus | reverse complement strand
CAGGCGCATGTCGGCGGGTAGCGGCCGGTCGGCGGGCAGTCGGGCGGCGACCGTGGGCGGCAGCAGCGCGAGGTTCACCCCGCGCTCGGCGATCAGCCCGGCCAGCAGCTCGCCCGACAGCCGGCTCTCGGCGTCGGCCAGCACCAGCGTGCCCCCGGTGTACAGCGAGACGCACAGCTCCCACACCGCCGCGTCGAAGCTGAACGACGCGAACTGCAGGGTGCGGGTGCCGGGCCCGGTGCCGAGGCGGCTCTGCTGGTCGAGGGCGAGGTTGACCGCGCCGGCGTGCGGCACGACCACGCCCTTGGGGCGGCCGGTGGAGCCCGAGGTGTAGATGACGTAGGCGGGATGCCCGGTGGACGGCGGACCGGTCGGGTCCTGCGCGGCGGGGGCGTCGGCGGCCAGTGCGGCGAGCACCTCGGGCGCTGTCTCTTATACACATCTCTGATGGCGCG
>KL569560.1:7492-9371 GCA_000715685.1 Streptomyces lilacinus | reverse complement strand
CCGCCGTGGTGACGATCTCGGCCGGCGCGGCGTCCTCCAGCATGAACGCGACGCGCTCGGCGGGGTATTCGGGATCGACGGGCAGATAAGCGGCACCGGCCTTGAGCACCGCCAGCACGGCCGCGACCGCCTCCGCCGAGCGGGGCAGGGCCAGGGCCACCACGGCCCCGGGCCCCACGCCCCGGCCGACCAGCAGGCGGGCGAGACGGTCGGCCCGCGCGTCGAGCGCGCCGTAGCTCAGCACGTCGCCGTCGGCGGTGACCACGGCGGGGTGGCCGGGGTCGCGGGCCACGTGCGCGGCGAAGAGCTCCGGCAGCGTGACCGGGGGCAGGTCGCGCCGGGCGCCCGTGCCCTGCGCGAGGAGCGCGGCGCGCTCGCCCGGGGTCATGAGGTCCAGGCGGCCGACGGGGGCGTCCGGGTCCCGCGTCACGGCCTCCAGCAGACGTACGAGGTGCTCGCCCAGGCGCTCGACGGTCGGCCCGGTGAACAGGTCGGTGCTGTACTCGATCAGGACGTCCAGGCCACCCGCGGCCGCCTTCTCGGTCACCTGGAAGGCGAGGTCGAACTTGGCGGTCGTCGACTCCAGGGGCTCGGGCGCGGCCTCGAGGCCCGGCACGGCGACGACCGGGTCCACGGCGCTCTGGAAGGCCAGCACGACCTGGACCAGCGGCTGCCGGGCCGTCGACCGCGCCGGGGCGAGCTCCTCCACCAGGCGCTCGAACGGCACGTCGGCGTGGGCGAAGGCGGCCAGGTCGGTCTCCCGCACCCGCGCGAGCAGCTGCCGGAAGCCGGGGTCGCCGCTGGTGTCGGTGCGCAGCACAAGGGTGTTGACGAAGCAGCCGACGAGCTGCTGGACGGCCTCGTCCGTGCGGCCCGCCACCGGGCTGCCCAGCGGGATGTCCTCGCCGGCGCCCAGGCCGGTCAGCAGCGCGGCGAGCCCGGCCTGGACCGCCATGAAGAGCGTGGCGCCGCCGTCGCGCGCCAGCTCGGCCAGTCGCGCGTGCACCGCGGGGGGCACGGCGACGGCGACCGACGCGCCCCGGTGGCCGGCCCGGGCGGGCCGCGGGCGGTCGGTGGGCAGGGCGATCTCCTCGGGCAGCCCGGCGAGCGCCTCCCGCCAGTACGCGAGTTGGGTCGCGAGCCGGCTCCCGGGGTCGTCGGCGTCGCCGAGCGTCTCGCGCTGCCACAGCGCGTAGTCCGCGTACTGCACGGGCAGCGGCGCCCAGTCGGGGGCGCGGCCCGCCGCGCGGGCGCCGTAGGCCTGCGAGAGGTCGCGGAACAGCGGCTCCAGCGACCAGCCGTCGGCGGCGATGTGATGGACGACCAGGCTCAGGACGTGGGTGTCGGCGCCCAGGGCGAGGAGCCGGGCGCGCAGCGGGAGGTCGCGGGCCAGGTCGAAGCCCGCGTCGGCCTCGGCGGCCAGCGCGGCGGCGAGCCCGGCCCCGGACACCGGCACGACCGGCAGGCCCGGGGCGGCCTCGTCGGCCGGCAGGACCCGCTGCGCCGGCAGCCCGCCGGTCTCGGGGAAGACCGTGCGCAGGCTCTCGTGCCGGGCGACGACGTCCCGCAGCGCCCCGGCGAGGGCGGCGGTGTCGAGGCGGCCGGTCAGCCGGACGGCGAGCGCGATGTTGTAGGTCCCGGCCGGCGCGTCCAGCCGGTTGAGGAACCAGAGCCGTTGCTGGGCGTACGACAGGGGGAGCGGGTCGGGGCGGGTGGCCGGGCGCAGGGCGGGTCGGTCGGCGGGCTCCTCGGCGCCGGCGTCCAGCCGCCGGGCCAGCGCCTCGGCGGTGGGCGCCTCGAAGAGGGCCCGGACGGGCAGTTCGGTGCCGAGCTCGGAGCGCAGGCGGTTGGTGACGCGGGTGGCGGACAGGGAGTGGCC
>KL569560.1:6982-7230 GCA_000715685.1 Streptomyces lilacinus | reverse complement strand
GAGTGGCCGCCGAGGGCGAAGAAGTCGTCGTCGGCGCCGACCCGCGGCAGTCCGAGGACCTCGGCGAAGACCCGGCACAGCAGTTCCTCGCGCGGCCCGCGGGGGTCCCGGCCGGTCGCGCCCCCGCGCGGCTCCGGCGCGGGCAGCGCCCTGCGGTCGATCTTGCCGTTGGGGGTGAGGGGGAACGCGTCGAGGGCGACGAGGGCGGAGGGCACCATGTGGGCTCTGTCTCTTATACACATCTCTGA
>KL569560.1:5814-6725 GCA_000715685.1 Streptomyces lilacinus | reverse complement strand
CAGCCGGTCGAGGTCGACGTCGGCGGGTACGACGTAGGCGACCAGTCGGGGGTCGCCGGCGGTGTCCGCGCGGGCGACGACGACGGCCCGGTCGACGTCGGGCTGCTCGTCGAGCACCGACTCGATCTCGCCGAGCTCGATGCGGAAGCCCCGGATCTTCACCTGGTGGTCGCTGCGGCCCGCGTACTCCAGCGTGCCGTCCTCCCGCCACCGCACGACGTCGCCCGTGCGGTACATGCGGCTGCCGTACGGGTCGTACGGGCAGGCGACGAAGCGCTCCGCGGTCAGGCCGGGACGGTCGTGGTAGCCGCGGGCGAGGCCGGTGCCGGCGATGTAGAGCTCGCCGAAGGCGCCCTCGGGCACCGGGCGCAGGGCGCCGTCGAGCACGTACACCTGCGTGTTGGCCAGCGGGACGCCGATCGGCGGCGGGCCGCCGGGGCCCGCGGTGAGGGCGGCCGCGGTGGACCAGATGGTGGTCTCCGTGGGGCCGTAGAGGTTGGTGAGTCCGACGGTGTGCTCGAGCAGCGCGTCGGCGAGCTGCTCGGGCAGCGCCTCCCCGCCGACCAGGGCGCGCAGCCCGGCGAGGTCGGCGGCGTGGCCGGCGACCAGGCCCTGCCACAGGCTCGGCGTGGCCTGCACGAGGGCGCGCCAGCGGAACGGATCAGGCCGGCGAGCGCCGCCGGGTCGCGCACGGTGTCGCGGGCGGCCACGACGAGCCGGGCCCCGGCGGCGAGCGGGACGAACAGTTCGAGGTTGGCGATGTCGAAGCCGAACGTCGTCACGGCCAGGAAGCGGTCGTCGGCGCCGACGGAGAAGCGCGCCCGGATGTCGACGACCAGGTTGGCGAGCGCGCCGTGCGGGACGACGACGCCCTTGGGGCGGCCGGTGGAGCCCGAGGTGTAGATGACGTA
>KL569560.1:4663-5545 GCA_000715685.1 Streptomyces lilacinus | reverse complement strand
GGGGCGGCCGGTGGAGCCCGAGGTGTAGATGACGTAGGCCGGGTGGTCGGGGTGGGGCTCCGGCGCGGCGGCGGGCTCGGCGGCGGCCAGGGACGCGCGGACCTCGGGGTCGTCCAGGACGAGCACGCGGCCGGCGGCCGGGCGGTCCAGGAGCGGGGCGACGCGGCGGCCGGCGAGGGTGATCACCGGGGCGGCGTCCTCGAGCATGTGGCCGAGGCGGTCGGCGGGGTAGTCGGGGTCGAGGGGGAGGTAGGCGGCGCCGGACATCAGCACGGCGAGGGCGGCGACGACCAGGTCCGCCGACCGGTCCAGGGCGATCGCCACGACCCGCTCGGGGCCGGCGCCCGCGGCCCGCAGGGCCGTGGCGAGGCGGCCGGCGCGCTCGCGCAGCTCGCGGTAGGTGAGGGCGTCCGGGCCGCAGGTCACGGCGACGGCGTCGGGGGCGCGGTCGCACTGCTCGAGGATCAGTGGGACGACGGAGGTCGCCGGCAGGTCGGCGGCGGTGCGGTTGCGGTCCGTCAGGAGCCGGGCGCGCTCGGCCTCGTCGAGGATGTCGAGGCCGCCGCAGGGCCGGTCGGGCGCCGCGACCGCGGCCTCCAGCAGCCGTACGAAGCGGCGCCCGAGGCGCTCGGCCTCGGCGCGGCCGACGACGTGGGGCATGTGGGAGACGCGCAGGGCCAGCGCGGGGCCGGGGAAGACGGTGAGGGTCAGCGGGTAGTGCGTGGCCGAGCGGATCTCGGCGTGCGCGACCCGCGGGCCGGGCCCGGCGGCGTCGGGGACCGTGGGGTCCAGCGGGTAGTTCTGGAACATCACCGCCGTGTCGAACAGCTCGCCCCGGACGCCGGAGAGCCGCTGCACGTCGGCGAGGGGCTGTCTCTTATG
>KL569560.1:4093-4389 GCA_000715685.1 Streptomyces lilacinus | reverse complement strand
ACGGCGAAGAGCTCGGCCGGCGTGGTGCCGGGGCGGGCCGCCACCCGGACGGGAAGGGTGTTGGCGAAGAGGCCGACCATCGACTCGACGCCGGGGATCTCGGCGGGCCGGCCGGAGGTCACGGCGCCGAAGACGACGTCCTCCTGGCCGGTGAGCCTGCTCAGCAGCAGGCCCCAGCAGCCCTGCACCACCGCGTTGAGGGTCAGGCCGCGGCCGCGGGCGAAGTCCGTGAGCGCGGCGGTCGACGCGGGGGACAGCTCCAGCGAGGCCGTCCCCGGCAGGGACGCGCCGGCGGG
>KL569560.1:0-3802 GCA_000715685.1 Streptomyces lilacinus | reverse complement strand
GTGTATAAGAGACAGGGCCGGGTGGGCTCCTCCAGGCCCGCCAGGGCCTCGGTCCAGGCCGCGCGGGCGGCGTCCTTGTCCTGCGCGCCCAGCCACGCGAGGTGCGCGCGGAAGGGCGCGCCCGTGGCGCCGCCGGGCGCGGCGGGCGTCGGGTCCATGAGCTCGCGGGCCAGCATCGCCATCGACCAGCCGTCGACGAGGATGTGGTGGACCGTCCACAGCAGCCGGTACCGCTCGTCGCCGAGCCGGATCAGGGTGAAGCGCAGCAGCGGGGGACGCGCGAGGTCGAAGCGGCGGGTGCGGTCCTCGTCCGTGAGCCGCTCGAGGGCGGCCGCCTGCTCCTCGCCGGCGAGGTGCGACAAGTCGACGTCGTGCCAGGGGAGTTCCACGGCGACCGGGATCACCTGCACCGCGTCGCCGGTCTTGCGGTGGCGGAAGCACGCCTTGAGGTGGGGGTGGCGCTCCAGCAGCGCGGCGCAGGCCGCGCGCAGCGCGGGGACGTCCACCGACACGAGGTCGGCGACGAACTGCAGCGTGTAGACGTCGAGTCCGTCGCGGTCGTAGTCGGAAAGGAACAGCAGTCCTTGCTGGAGGGGCGACAGCGGCAGGACTTCACTGATGGTGGACGACCGTTTCAAGCCGGTGCTCCTCACGCGCTTGTTCGTGCTTCCGTTGCGGATGCTCCGCGGCCCTTGCTATTTATCTTCCTGCGGAAAAAGGATTCGCGGTGCCGCGAAATGGGGTACAGGTGAGGGGGATTCAAGGAGTCAGCGTCGCCCGCGCCGCTGACGTCCAGCTGACGAGGGACTGACGAAGAGCCGACCACCGGCCGCTTCCGCCGCGCGGCCCGGCACCCGACGGGGGCCGTCAGCGGCGCGTCAGTCGATGGTCAGCGCGATTGGTGAGTCTTGCTGCGACGCAAATTCGTCGCCTTCGCAGGAGTCGCCCGTGCCAGTTATATCCAAGTCGCACGAGTTCGATGTCAGCGACCTATTCGTAAATCTTCAGCCCGTCTTCAGGCGCCGGCTCTTTCTGAAGGTCGAGGGCTTCAACTTCGCCGGATCCATCAAGCTCAAGGCCGCCCGGGAGATCATCGCCCAGGCCGAGGCCTCGGGTGTGCTGACGCCCGGTGCGACCCTGGTCGAGTCCTCCTCCGGCAACATGGGCGTCGCCCTGAGCATGCTGGCCGCCGGTGCGGGCTACCGCTTCGTCTGCGTGACCGACTCCCGGTGCAACGCCGCGACCCGGCGGATGATGGAGGCGTTCGGCGCGGAGGTCCACGTCGTCACCGAGCCGCACGAGACCGAGGGCCTCCTCGGCGCGCGGCTGCGCCACGTCGAGGCGCTGTGCGCGGCCGACGAGAAGATGGTCTGGCTCAACCAGTACCTGAGCGCGGGCAACTGGATGGCGCACCACGGGACCACGGCCCCGGCCATCGCCAAGGAGTTCCCCGACCTCGACGTGCTCGTCATCGGCGCCGGCACGACCGGCACCCTCATGGGCTGCGCCCGCTACTTCCGCGAGACGCGCCCCCACGTGAAGATCGTCGCCGTCGACAGCGTCGGCTCGGTGACCTTCGGCGGCCCGGCCGGCCGCCGGCTCATCCCCGGGCTCGGCGCGAGCCGGCGCCCACCGCTGCTGGACGAGTCCCTGATCGACGACGTGGTGATGGTCCCGGAGATCGAGACCATCCGCGTGTGCCGTGAAATGACCCGGCACGGATTCCTGTTCGGCGGTTCCACGGGCACCGCCGTCAGTGGTGCGCTCACGTGGCTCGCCGCGCATCATCCGGACGGCGACGTCACCGCGGTGACCATTTCACCCGATATGGGTGAGCGCTACATCGACACTGTTTATCGCGGCGAATGGGTCTGGGACTCATTCGGTTCCGCTCTTGTGGGGAACGAGGTTCCGGGCGACCTGCAGGTCGTTTCCGGTTGAGGGAGAGCATTGCGATGACGACCGTTCAGGGCTCCGCCCTCCCGCTCACCGCGGCGCAGACCGAGATCTGGTTCGACGAGCAGTTCGCCACCGGGCCGCTGGCCTACAACATGGCGGACTATTTCGACATCAGGGGTCCGCTGGACACGGCCCTGCTGCGGCGGTCGCTCGGCCTGCTCGGCGAGGAGGCCGACGGCCTGCGCGTGCGCTTCGGCGAGCGGGACGGCACCCCGGTGCAGACCGTCGAGCCGCTGCGCGAACTGCCCCTGAGCGTCGTCGACTTCTCCGCCGAGCCGGACCCGATGGCGGCGGCGGAGAAGTGGATGGACGGTGACCTGGGCGACGCCCTGAAGGTCACCGACTTCCCGCTGTTCCGCTTCGCGCTGATCAAGCTGGGTCCCGAGCACCACCTGCTCTACCAGTGCATGCACCACATCCTCGCCGACGGCTACAGCAGGGTCGTCCTCTACCCGCGCCTCGCCGCCATCTACACCGCCCTCGCCGCCGGGCAGGGCGAGGAGGAGCTGCGCGCCGGCGCCCTGCCGCCGTTCCGCCGCCTGCTCGAGGCCGAGCGGGACTACCTGGCCTCCGCGCACGCCGAGAAGGACCGAGCCCACTGGGCGCGCCGCTTCCCCACCACGCCGGAGCTGCACTCCCTCTCCGCCCGCGAACCCGCCCCGGGCCAGGGCATCCTGCGCCACAGCACCCGCCTGGCGCCGGCCACCACCGAGCGGCTCCGCGCGGTCGCCCTGGAGGCCAAGGTCACGCTGCCCGTCGTCATGGTCGCCGCGATGGCCGCCTACGTGCAGCGGTTCACCGGCGCCGCCGAACCGATGCTGACGCTGCCGGTGACGGCCCGCGTGGGCGCCGTCACCCGCGAGATCCCCGGCATGGTCGCCAACTACCTGCCGCTGGCCGTCCCCGTGACCCCCGCCATGACGCGCGCGCAGCTGCTGCGCTCGGCCTTCCGCGAGGTCGCCCAGACCCTCCGGCACCAGCGCCACCGCGGCGACCGCGTACGCCGGGACATGGGCCTGCGCGCCGACGACCGCCGCCCCTTCGGCCCCTTCGTCAACGTCCTGCAGCAGGATCCCGAACTGCCCCTCGGCGACTGCCGGGCCACGGTCGTCAACCTGTCCACGGGCATCGTCAACGACCTCATCATGACCGTCCTGAACGCCGCCGACGGCGCCACGGACCTCCACCTCAACGGCAACCCCGCGCTCTACCGCTCCGACGAGCTCGAGGCCCACCTCACCCGCTTCGAGCACTTCCTCCACGGCTTCGTCTCCCTCGCCCCCGACGTGCCCCTGGGCCGCCTCGACGTGCTGTCGGCGGACGAACTGACCCGCGCCCGGGCCGAGTGGACGTCCACCGCGGCCGAGGGCGGCTTCGACGACGTCGTCGAGCGGGTCCGCGCCGTCGCCGAGCGCACCCCGGACGCCATCGCCGTGGTCGACGGCGCCGAGAGCGTGACCTACGGGCACCTCGTGCGCCGCGCCGGCGGCCTCTCCGAGCGCCTGACCGCCGCCGGCCTCGCCCGGGGCTCAGTCGTCGCCGTCCTCGCCGACCCCGGCGCGCCCTTCATCGGTGCCGCGCTCGGCGTCCTGGGCGCCGGCGGGGCCTGGCTGCCGCTCGACCCCGCCGCCCCCGTCGCCCGCCTCGCCGGGCTGCTCGCCGACAGCGGCGCCGGCCGCCTGCTCGTCGGGCGGGGGTACGAGGCCCTCGCCGAGCGGGCCGTGGCCGGCACCGACGTCACCGTCCTCCGGCTCGAGGAGGCCCTGCGCGAGGAGGCCCTGCGCGAGGGCGGGCTGCCGCCCGTCGTCGGCGGCGGGGACGACCTGGCGTACGTCATCTACAC
>KL569559.1:4555-8359 GCA_000715685.1 Streptomyces lilacinus | reverse complement strand
CATCAGAGATGTGTATAAGAGACAGGTCCGGGAGATGTTCACGACGCAGCCGGAGTGGGCGGCCTCCGCCGCGCTCTACCTGCCCGGCGGCAGACCCCCCGCCCCCGGCGTCCTCTTCCGCAACCCCGCCCTGGCCGCCACCTGGCGTCGCCTGATCACCGAGGCGGGGAAAGCCGGCAAGGGGGCACGGGCCGCCGGCGGGGGCCGCGAGGCCGAGATCGAGGCTGCCCGCCGGATCTGGCGCGAGGGCTTCGTCGCCGACGCCCTCGTCCGCGCCGCCGCGCGCCCGACCCTCGACACCACAGGCGAACGCCACGCCGGCACCCTCACCGGCGACGACCTCGCCCGCTACCGGGCCTCCTACGAGGACCCGGTCACCCTGGACTGGCACGGCTGGACCGTCTGCAAGGCCGGCCCCTGGTCCCAGGGCCCGGTTCTCCTCCAGCAACTCGCCCTGCTGCCCGAACGGCTCGAGTACGGGACGCCCGAGTACGTCCACACCCTCGTCGAGGGCGGCAAGCTCGCCATGGCCGACCGCGAGGCCTGGTACGGCGACGCCGGCGACGACGTCCCGCTGGCCGCGCTCCTCTCCGCCGACTACAACGCCGCCCGCCGCGCGCTGATCGACGACACCGCCTCGTACGCCCTGCGCCCCGGCGACCCCGACGGCCGGACGCCGCGCCTGGCCGCGTACGACGTCGCCGACCCCGGTACGGGTCCCGCGGCCGGGACCGGCGAGCCGACCGTCGCCGCGGACGGCGCGACCACCGGCGACACCTGCCACGTCGACGTCGTCGACCGCTGGGGGAACATGATCTCCGCCACGCCCAGCGGCGGCTGGCTGCAGTCCAACCCCGTCGTCCCCGAGCTCGGCTTCCCGCTCGGCACGCGCCTGCAGATGGCCTGGGCGGAGCCGGGGCTGCCCAATTCGCTCGCCCCCGGCCGCCGCCCCCGCACCACCCTCAGCCCCTCCCTGGCCCTGCGCGACGGCGAGCCCGTTCTCGCCTTCGGCACGCCCGGCGGGGACTGCCAGGACCAGTGGCAGCTGCACTTCTTCCTCGCCCTCGCCCTGCGACCGCCGGTGCGCGGCGGCCTCGACCTGCAGGGCGCGATCGACGCGCCCAACTGGCACCAGGACGGCTTCCCCGGCTCCTTCCACCCGCGCACGGCCCGGCCCGGCAGCGTCACCGTCGAGTCCCGGATCGGGCGGCGGGTCGTCGCCGGGCTGCGGGCCCGCGGCCACGACGTGACCGTCGGCGGGCCCTGGTCGGAGGGCCGGCTGTGCGCGGTGGCCCGCGACCCGGGGACGGGCCTGCTGTCGGCGGCGGCCAATCCCCGGGGGATGCAGGGGTACGCGGTGGGGAGGTGAAGGGAGCCGCGGCAGAGGACGCACCGGCCGTTCACCGGGGCGTCGTGGTGAGGCCATCGCCACACCCCCGTTTGTCGGTGCGACGTGGTTCGATGTTCGTATGGTTCACATGGTCGACACATTTCTCGCAGGTGATCTGAGCGACGTCGAGGAGGCGGTCCGCAAGGCGGCCGCCACCGAGATCGTGCCGCGCTTCCGGCAGCTCGCCGCCGACGAGATCGTCGAGAAGAACGGCCCGCACGACCTCGTCACCGTCGCCGACCGGCTCGCCGAGGAACAGCTCACGCGCGCGCTCACCGCCCTGCTGCCCGGATCGGTCGTGGTCGGCGAGGAGGCCGTGCACGCCGATCCCCGCGTGCTCACCTCGCTCGGCGGCGAGGCGCCCGTATGGATCGTCGACCCGGTCGACGGCACCCGGCAGTTCGTCCACGGCGACCCCGGCTTCGCGACCCTCGTCTGCCTCGCCCACCGCGGCGAGCTGCTCGCCTCGTGGACCTACGCGCCCGCCCTCGACCTGATGGCGATCGCGCGGCGCGGCGGGGGAGCGGAGCTCAACGGCGCCCGACTGACGGCCGGCTCGCCCGAGCCCGGGCGGGACCTGGAAGTGGCCATATCGCACTACGACTTCACCACCGACGAGGAGAAGCGCGTCCTGGCCGCGCTGCTGACGGACGGCGTGGCGCCGCGCCCCTGCGGCTCGGCCGGGCTGGAGTACCTGAAGATCGCGCAGGGCACGCTGGACGCGCTCGCCTTCTCGTGGGAGAACCCTTGGGATCACGCCGCCGGCCTGCTGCTGGTCGCGGAGGCCGGCGGGGCGAGCGGTACGGTGGCGGGCGAGCCGTTCCGCATCACGGGTGGCAACGCGCTGCCCTTCAGCGCGGCGCGGGACGCGGCGACGCTGCGGCATATCCTTGATCTGCTGGCGTCCGCCGGCTGACGTGGCGTCACGCGACGCCAGGTACGACGAGGGGAGCCCGTGCGGTGGCCACCATGCTCGACGCGGTCGTAGTAGGCGCCGGCCCCAACGGGCTGACCGCCGCCGTCGAACTGGCCCGCCGGGGCCTGCGCGTGGAGGTCTTCGAGGCCGCCGACGGGATCGGCGGCGGCGCCCGCACGGAGGAGCTGACGCTTCCGGGCTTCCGCCACGACCCCTGCTCCGCCGTGCACCCCTCGGCGTGCGCTCCCCGGCCTTCACCGCGATGCCGCTGGACCGGCACGGCCTGGAGTGGATCCACCCCCGGCTGCCGATGGCGCACCCCTTCCCCGACGGCACCGCCGCGGTCCTCTCCCGGCGCGTCGGCGAGACCGCGAGCTCGCTCGGACCGCGGGACGGGGGAGCCTACCGGCGCCTGCTGGCCCCCTTCCACGGCCGATGGGACACGCTGGCCGCGGACTTCCTGCGCACCCAGTGGGACGGCCTGCCCCGGGACCCCGTCACCTTCGCCCGCTTCGGCATGGTCGCCGCGCAGTCCGCGGCGCTCCTGGCCAGGACCCGCTTCCGGGACGAGAAGGCCCGCGGCCTCCTCGCCGGACTCGCCGCGCACGGCATCGCGCCGCTCACGGGCTTCGGCAGCGGCGGCATGGCGCTGATGTTCGCCCTGGCCGCCCACGAGTGCGGCTGGCCCGTGCCGCGCGGCGGTTCGCAGGCGATCGCCGACGCGCTCGCCTCGTACCTGCGCGAGCTGGGCGGAGTGGTCCACACCGGCTTCGAGGTCAAGCACCTCGACGACCTGCCGCCGGCGCGGGCGTTCCTCTTCGACACCTCGCCGACCGCCCTCGCCCGGATCGCCGGGCTCGGGCGCGCGTACGCGGGCGTGCGCTACGGCCCCAGCGTCTTCAAGATCGACTACGCGCTGGCGGAGCCCGTGCCGTGGACGGCCGAGGCCGCGCGCCGGGCCGGCACGGTCCACATCGGACCGACCTACGCCGAGATCGGCGAGGCCCTGCGCGCCGCGCTCGAGGGCGACGACCCCGCGGTCCCCTTCCTCATCACCGCCCAGCCCAGCATCGCCGACCCCACGCGGGCCCCGGAGGGCAAGCACACCTTCTGGGTGTACGGGCACGTGCCCAGCGGCTGGGAGGGGGACGCGACGGAGGCGATCGAGCGTCAGATCGAGCGCTTCGCGCCGGGCTTCCGCGACGTGGTCCTGGCGCGCGCGACGGCCGGCCCGCCGGAGCTCGCCGCGCGCAACGCCAACTATGTGGGCGGTGACATCGCGATCGGCTCCGTCGCGGGCCTGCGCCTGCTGATCCGCCCCAAGCTGGCGCGCGTCCCCTACGCCACGTCCCACCCGGCGGTCTTCCTCTGCTCCTCGGCCACGCCGCCGGGCCCCGGCGTCCACGGCATGTCCGGCCACCACGCAGCCCGGGCGGTCTGGCGCCGCCTGCGCGGCGCGTAGCGCCGTTGCTCGGGGGCTCCGCCCCCGAACCCCCGG
>KL569559.1:2108-4344 GCA_000715685.1 Streptomyces lilacinus | reverse complement strand
TCTGGGGCGGAGCCCCAGTTTCGGGAAGGGGCGGGACTGGGGAAAGAACCACCCGCCGGGGAACCCGGTGGCTACGCCGCGCGCCGCAAATCGGCCAGCACGTCGGCCCGTACGGCCTCGCGGTCGGCCCCGAGCCGGCGGAAGACATCGGACGTGACGGTGTCATCGCAGGCCAGAACCCCGAGCAGCACATGCTCGATGCCGATTCGGTTGGACCGCAGCTCCACGGCCTCGCGAAGGGCCCCCTTCAAGGCCTCCTTGGCGCGCGGCGCGAACGGAACGTGGGGCCTGCCCCCGCCCTCGGCCGGCTTGCGCCCGAGGCGGAAGAGACGCCGCGGCCCCGCCTCGGGCGGAGGCGGCGCGTCCAGCGCGCCCGGCCCGAAGGTGTCCTCCGCCCGCCCCCGCACCGCCTCGAGATCGATGCCGAAAACCCGCAGCGCCTCCGCGTCGTCCTCGTCGAAGTGCCCGTCCCCGGGCGGCGGCGCCGTCGAGGCGATCGCGGCCCGGCACGCCTCGGGAGTGATGCCCAGGCGGGCCAGCGTGGTGGCGCCCGGCGCGCCCGTGCGGCCGACGACGGCCAGCAGGAGGTGTTCCGTGCCGATCCGCGCGTGGCCCAGGGTGCGCGCCTCCTCCTGGGCGCCGACGACCGCGGCGCGCGCGTCCTTGGAGAACCGTTCGAACATGCCCGTCTACCTCCTGGCGTGCTTCTTGTGGACTGCCTGCCTGCTGACCCCGAGCGCGGCCCCGATCTCCTCCCAGGACCACCCCTGCCGACGCGCGCTGTCGACCTGGAGCGCCTCCAGGTGCTCGACCAGCCTGCGCAGCGCGGCGACGGCGCGCAGACCCACCCGCGGGTCCGCGTCCATGGCGGCCTCGGTGGTACCGACCGCGTCCTTCGCTTCCGTTCCGGCCATGCTGTCAACTTAGGATGACAGCCGAGTAGGTGTCAACCACGGTTGACACCTCTTTCTGTGATGTCGGATTTCCGCGAGACCTCGGCCCCCTCCCCGCCGGATGCTGGAGGCATGCACACCGACTTCGACCGCTGCGTACGGGCCGTGCGCTCCAAGGACGCGCGCTTCGACGGCTGGTTCTTCACCGCCGTACTGACCACGGGCATCTACTGCCGACCCAGCTGCCCGGCCATGCCGCCGAAGGACCGGAACATGACCTTCTATCCCAGCGCGGCCGCCGCCCAGCAGGCCGGCTTCCGCGCCTGCAAGCGGTGCCGGCCCGACGCCAGCCCCGGCTCCGCCGCAGTGGGACGTGCGCGCCGACCTCGCCGGCCGCGCCATGCGGCTGATCGGCGACGGAGTCGTCGACCGCGAGGGCGTCGCCGGGCTCGCCGCGCGCCTGGGCTACAGCTCCCGGCAGGTGCAGCGGCAGCTCACCGAGGAACTGGGCGCCGGCCCGGTCGCCCTCGCCCGGGCGCAGCGCGCCCATACAGCGCGGATCCTGCTGCAGACGACGGACCTGCCGGTCACCGAGATCGCGTTCGCCGCCGGCTTCTCGAGCGTCCGGCAGTTCAACGACACGATCCGGGCCGTCCACGCCTGCACGCCCAGCGAGCTGCGGACCGCGCCCGCGCGCCGCCGCCCGGCCGAGGGGGCCGACTCCGCGGGGATCCCGCTGCGGCTGGCCCACCGCGGACCGTACGCCGCGCGCCAGGTCTTCGACTTCCTCGAGCGGCGGGCCGTGCCCGGCGTCGAGGAGGTGCTCGGCGCCCCCGGCGCCCGCGTCCACCGCCGCACCCTCGCCCTGCCGTACGGCACGGGGATCGTCGAGGTCCACGAGCCGGGCACCGGGGGCCGACGGGACCGGGGGCACTGGCTCGAGTGCCGGCTGCGCCTCGCCGACCTCCGCGACCTGTCGTCCGCCGTGCACCGGGTGCGGCGCCTGTTCGACCTGGACGCCGACCCGTACGCCGTCGCCGAGCACCTCGGCGCCGACCCGCGGCTGGGCCCGCTGGTGGCGGCCACGCCCGGGGTGCGCTCGCCCGGCGCGGTGGACGGCGCGGAGCTCGCGGTGCGGGCCGTGCTGGCGCAGGGGGTGTCGACGGCCGCCGCCGCGCGGCTCGCGGGCACGCTCGTGGCCGCGTACGGCAAGCCGCTGCCCGCGCCCGACGGCGGGTTGACCCACGTCTTCCCCGAGCCCGCGGCCCTCGCGGACGCCGGGCTGGAGGAGCTGGGCGTGCCGGACGCCCGCCGGCGGACCGTGCGCGCGGTCGCCGCGGCGC
>KL569559.1:0-1894 GCA_000715685.1 Streptomyces lilacinus | reverse complement strand
GACCGTGCGGGCGGTCGCCGCGGCGCTGGCGGACGGCACGCTACGGCTCGACCCGGGCGCCGACCGGGACGCCGCCGAGCGGGCGCTGCTCGCGCTTCCGGGGGTCGGCCCGGCGACGGCCGGCCACGTACGGATGCGGGCGCTCGGCGACCCGGACGTCTTCCTCCCGGGGGCCGCCGCCGCGGGCGTGTCGGCGGCGGAGGCGGAGGCGTGGCGCCCCTGGCGCTCGTACGCACTGCACTATGTAGGGAACGCACCGAAGGGCTCATGATCATGCTGTACACCGACATCGACAGTCCGCTGGGCCCCCTGCTTCTGACCGGACGGCCGTCCGCGACGGCACCGGGCGGGACCGCGATCGCCTCGCTGACCGTGCCCGGACAGAAGACCGCGCCCGTCCCCGGGCCGGACTGGACGCGGGACCCCGCGGCCTTCGCGGAGGCCGAGCGGCAGCTCGCGGCGTACTTCGCGGGGGAGTCGCAGGACTTCCGCCTCGAGTTCGCGGTGGGCGGCACGGAGTTCCGGCGCAAGGTGTGGGAGGCGCTGGACGCCGTCCCGTACGGAGAGACGAGCACGTACGGGGAGCTGGCGGCCCGGATCGGCGCACCGCGCGCCGCGGTACGGGCGGTCGGCGGCGCGATCGGCGCCAACCCGCTGCTGGTGCTGCGCCCCTGCCATCGGGTCATCGGCGCCGACGGCTCGCTGACCGGCTACGCGGGCGGCCTGGACCGCAAGCGGCACCTGCTGGCACTGGAGGGCGCGGCGCCGGGCCGCTGAGTCCGGCCGACCCGGCGCGGTCCCGGTCGGTCAGCCCCGCGCGGTCCAGCCGTGCCGGGCGGCGTGCCAGCCCAGCTGCAGCCGGGTGGTGACCCCGGCCAGTTCCATCAGGCGCTTGACCCGCCGCTGGACGGTCCGCAGGCCCAGGCCGAGCTGCTTGGCGACGCTCGCGTCCGTGAGGCCGGCGAGCAGCAGGGCGAGCACTTCCAGGTCGACGGGGTCGGGGACGTGGCCCGGGCGGGTGCCGCCCGGTCGCAGCGGGCGGCCCTCGTGCCAGACGTCCTCGAACAGGTCGACCAGCGAGTCGAGCAGCGTGCCCGGGTGCACGACCAGCGCCGCCGCGTCGGCGATGCCCGAGGCCAGCGGCAGCATCGCGACCGTGCGGTCGGCTATGACCAGCTCGGCGGGTATGCGGTCGACCACCCGGACCCGGCCGCCCCGCACGGCCGGCGCGGTGCCCTCGACGACGGTGCGGTGAGGGACCGCGTCGGGGTCCGGCACGGGTCCGTCCGTCAACACCCCGCGTCTGTCCGTCAACATGACGCACACTTCTTCCGCCGCGCTCAGCCGCAGCCGGAGCAGCCGCCGGGCGACCGCCTCGGTGCCCGTCACCACCTCCACCGCGCCCTGTCCGACAGGCCGCTCCACTGGGCTTTCCCCGTGCGCCGTCTGCCGGATGGCGTCCACACCCATCGAACCGAGCACGCGACTTCCCTCCCCATTCCCGCAACCGCTGTGCGAACTCGGGACATCATCCCTGGGGTGGTGTTCGCCGTGCACTCTTCCCGTATGCCCCGCAGTGTGGACAATAAGGGCATGAGTCAGCAGGGGGACCAGTACGCCGAACAAGAGGACGCCTGGTGGCGCGAGTTGTACGGCAGGAGCGAACCCGACACGGGCGGCAGCGCCGGCGGTGACAGCCTCGACGAGCGGTTCTCCTCCGCCTCGGCGGTGGTCGGACCGGAGCCGGTCCGGCCGAGACCCGAGCCCAGGAGGCCGGAGCCGAGGCGGCCGAGGGCGGTCGCGGAGCCGCCCGGCCCGCCGACGGTCGCCGCGACCGGGCTCTCGCCCGCCCTGTCGGGCGGCGTGCCCCGGCAGACCAAGCGCTGGGTGGCGC
>KL569558.1:3864-7737 GCA_000715685.1 Streptomyces lilacinus | reverse complement strand
CGACGCACCGCTACACCAGCACGGACCCCAAGGCGCCGGGCGACTTCCTCGAGATCGCCTGCGCCGGCTACATCGGCGGCACCTCGGGCGGCCCGTTCCTGGTGCGCGGCCCCGTCGGGTACCGGGTGATCGGGGTCATCGGCGGCTACCACACCGGGGGCGACACCCCGGACATCTCCTACAGCTCGTACTTCACCGAGGACCTGCTCGAGCTGTACCTGCGGGCCGTCGACGGCGAACCGCCCGTCGGCGACTGACACGGCGAAGGCCGCACCCCCGCGCGGGGGTGCGGCCTTCGCCGTGTCAGTCGCCGACGGGCGGTTCGCCGTCGACGGCCCGCAGGTACAGCTCGAGCAGGTCCTCGGTGAAGTACGAGCTGTAGGAGATGTCCGGGGTGTCGCCCCCGGTGTGGTAGCCGCCGATGACCCCGATCACCCGGTACCCGACGGGGCCGCGCACCAGGAACGGGCCGCCCGAGGTGCCGCCGATGTAGCCGGCGCAGGCGATCTCGAGGAAGTCGCCCGGCGCCTTGGGGTCCGTGCTGGTGTAGCGGTGCGTCGAGGAGCGGCAGTCCAGCGGCTTGGGGTGCGTGGCGTCGCTGCTGCCCGGGTAGCCGATCAGCCGCACGTCACCGTGGTCGTAGCCGGGCCGGATCGCGAGGTCGAAGCCGCCGACCGCCCGCTGGACCTCCTTGCCGTCCGCGCGGGGGCCGACGCGCACCACCGTGAAGTCCCAACGGGCGCCGCCGTCGGTGCCGAGGTCGTAGTAGCGCGGATCGATGTAGATCAGCTCGACCGGGAAGACGCCGTGCGGCTTGAGGCCGTCGTGGTACTGCGGCACGAAGGACAGCCGCTTCTTCGGGTCGGGCGAGCGCAGGCAGTGGGCGGCGCTGACGACGAGGTCGCGGTGCGGGCTGCGGATCACGGTGCCGCCGCAGAAGCGGCCGGTGTTCTGGCCGTCGGTCCAGAAGAACGTGCCGACTTGGGGGAGCCCGTCGAAGGGCCGGCTCGGCGGCACGGGTTCGTCGGCCGCCGGCGTCGTCCGTCGCTTCCCGTCGGCCGGCAGCGCCTCCCGCATCCGCTGCGGCGTCCAGTAGGCGTCCGCGGACGTGGCGGTGGCGGTGGCGGTGGGAGTTGTCGTGGGAGCCGCGGTCGCCGGGACCGAGGTGATGCCGAGCAGACCGGCGAGCAGGACGAGGACACCGCGTATGGGGAAGCGGCCGGGTCTGTGCTTGACGCGCATGAGCAGTTCCTCCGTGGTGTGCGGTGACGAGCGGATGTGCGGTGACGGGCGGAGCGATCGGCACGTACGAGGCGAGCGTGTCATCGTCCTACGGCCGGGACCGCCGTGGTGAGAGGCCGACGCGTCAGGATTCACCGGGACGGACGGACCCGGCTGTCAGAGGCGGGCGCTAGCCTGTCACCGACAGTGGGGGACAAGGCTCAAGGGGCGTACGGACGGCCGTGACGCCCCGCTGACGAGGGGGAGTTGACCATGGTCGATCCGGTGTCGTTGGGTGCGATCACGACCGCGGTGACGGCGGCCGCGAGTTCGGTGGGGACGGAGGCGGGCCGTCGGGTCTGGGACTCCCTCGCCGAGCTGACCCGCCGCGCCTTCCGCCGCGGCGAGAGCAGGTCCAGTCCCTCGCCGCGCTGATCTACGGGCGGGCCTACGGCGATCCGCGCTTCGAGGCCGAGTACCGGGAGTGGGAGCGGCAGGCCCGCTCGGCGCTGCTGTCCGTGGAGAACAGCACGGTGAACAACACCTTCTCGGGAGAGGCCACGACCGTCTACCAGGGCAGGGACTTCACGATCGGGCGGTGATGCCTCGGCTGCCGGCCGGCGCGCCGTCTCAACTTCCAGTTAAGTCCCTTCATCTCCTCGTAACCCTGCGCGGACTAGTGCACGACCGGGCTCCCATGACAGGATGCCTGTGCGGCCGCGGCACGGGCTTAACTGGCCGTGAAGGACCACGAAGCCGTGTGACACAGCGCGCTCGAAGGAACGGGGCAGATGGCAATCGGGGGGGACAGGCCGGCAGGTGACGCGGGCAGCCCGCTCGCGCGGCGACTCAACTACCTGTTCGCGAACATGCATCCGCCGGGCGCGCCGTACACCAACGGCCACGTGGCCGAGGAGATCAGCCGGGGGGAGGAGTACGGCGGGGTCACGCTCACCGAGCAGTACCTGTCGATGCTGCGCAACGGCAAGCGTGCCAACCCGAGCCCGGACGTCCTGCGGGCGCTGGCGAAATTTTTCGCCGTGCCCGTGGGTTACCTGATGGGCGACCTGACGGAGTCGCAGTCCGAGCGGGTGGAGGAGGAGGTCCGCTTCCTCGTGGCGATGAGGGACCAGCGCGTACGGGCGATCGCCCTGCGGTCGGTGGGGCTGCCACCGGAGGTGCAGGACAGCCTGACCACGATCATTTCGCAGTTCCGGCAGCAGATGAACCTTCCGACCGACCCGCCCGGCGCGGGGGGTGAGGAGCGCCCGTGACCGTCATCGCGGAGGACGGCCTCTTCACCTACTGGCGGCGTACCGAGGACGAGGACGGTGCAAGCATGCGGGTGGGGCGGATTCGCCGGCGCTGCAAGCAGCTCATCCATGAGCTCGCCCTGCCCGCGTCCAGCGACCTCCAGGGCATGTGCGACGCCGTCGCCCGCCGCGTGGGGCGGCCGATCCACCTCGTGCCGATGAGCCTGGACGGCGTCGTCTCCGGCATGACGGCCACCACGGACGACGCGTTCTGGATCGTCTACGAGCAGAAGACCTCGCCCTGGCACCAGGTCCACATCGTGCTCCACGAGATCGGCCACCTGCTGCTGGGCCACGACCAGGACCCGGCCGTCACCGAGGACGCCCTCAAGGTGTGGACGCCGTCGGTCGACGTGGCCACCGCCATGCGCCGCATGGGCCTGACCATGGGGCTGGCGCGGCACCACTGCTACGACAACCTCACCGAGCGCGAGACGGAGATCCTCGGCACCCTCCTGATGGCGCGGGTCGTGCCCCCGCCGCCCGGCCAGGACGTCGTGCTCGAGGGCCAGGCCGCCGAGCTCGCCGCGTCGCTGGGCCCCGCGCTGCAGCACGTGCGCCGGCAGCTGCAGGACAGCGGCGCCAATCCTCGCGGGGGCGCCGGTGTTTGACGTCCTCTACCTGACCTTCAGCGCCGTCACCTGGGCCATCGTCGGCTACAAGACCCGGGCCTGGTTCCGCGACCGGGGCAACGTCGACCTGGGCCTGACCGCCCTGATGACCTCCGGCGTGCCGATCGTCTTCCTCTTCTCCGCGCCCAGCGTCTACCGCGCCTTCGACCGGCTGACCGGCGTGGCGAACCTGGCGATGGTCTTCCTCTACTCGGCCGTCGTGCTGTTCGCCTCGGGCGCCACCGTGCTGCTCCTGCGCTGGACCAGCCGCGGCGACGAGGCCGCGCACGCCCGCGCCGCCGCCCGCTCCCGCTTCGCCGTGGCCGCGGTGGCGGTCGCCTGGGCGGTCGCGATCGTCTGCTTCCTCCTCGGGCGCCCCGACGACGTCGAGCACCCCCGCGACTTCAGCACCGCCTACGCCGACGCGCCCGGCGTGGTCGCCTTCCTGATGCTCTACCTGGCCATCTTCGGCACCAGCCTGGCCGGCCTCGGCACGCTCTGCCCCCGCTACGCGGCCCAGTTGGGCCGCTCGTGGCTCTCCAAGGGGCTGCGCACGCTCGCGGCGGGCTGCTGGCTGGGCCTGCTCTACTGCGCCTGCAAGCTGGTCGGGTTCGTGCTGAGCTGGACCGGTCACGAGGTGTACTGGCTCTCCAACGGTGTCGCCCCCCTGAGCGCCTCGGTGGCCGCGCTGCTGGTCCTCCTCGGCTTCTGTCTCTTATACACATCTC
>KL569558.1:2784-3578 GCA_000715685.1 Streptomyces lilacinus | reverse complement strand
ATGTGTATAAGAGACAGGCCCACGCCCCGGAGGTCACCATCGCCGAGTCGGGCTGGACCGCCCGCTGGACGGCCGGCTGGCCCTTCGCCGACCTGGAGTGGCGGGCCAACCGGCAGATGGCGGAGATCCGCGACATCCAGCGCGGCGTCCGCCGCCACGTCGAGCCCCTCGCCATCGACCTGGCCCGGCGGAAGGCGTCCGACGCCGGCCTCGACGAGCACCGCCGCGCCGCCGTGGTGGAGGCCACCGCGCTCCGCAGGGGCCTGGCCAACCAGGTCGTCGGCCATGTCGCGGCGCCGCACGCCGACAGCGTCGTCGTCACCGTCAGCGCCGACCCTGCGGAGGAACACGAGCACTTGGCGCGCGTCGCCGACGTCTACCACGACCCGCTGGTCGACGCCGTGCTCACCGAACTACGAGAGATCAGCGCGGCGCGCCGTCCCTGACGGCGTGCGGCCCACGACGAGGCGGCCATGGACGGGGGTCACGGCCGCCCGCGACACAGGCCGGCGCCGGATCCGTACGGATCGACGATCAGTACGGATCCGGCGTCGCCAGTGCGCACCGCCTCCCCGGCGGACCAGGCAGCAAGGATTGAACGCCCGTTTAGAGTCGGGAACATGCAGCCGACAGACCAGCCCACCGACCAGAGCGTCGACGTCGCCTCACTGATCGCGGACCCCTACGGAACCTACGCCGTCCTCCGCGAGGCCGGCCCCGTGCACCGCTTCACCGGCCCCGACGGCCGGCCCGCCTGGCTGGTGACCCGCTACGACGAATGTGTATAAGAGACA
>KL569558.1:2370-2495 GCA_000715685.1 Streptomyces lilacinus | reverse complement strand
GGCGCTCGCCGATCCCCGCCTGTCGCTGGACAAGCGCAACGCCCTGCCGGGTAACTACAGCGGGTTCGCGCTGCCCCCGGCGCTGGACGCGAATCTGCTCAACATGGACCCGCCCGACCACACGT
>KL569558.1:0-2055 GCA_000715685.1 Streptomyces lilacinus | reverse complement strand
GGCTGGTGGTGAAGGCCTTCACACCCGGCCGCGTCGACAAGCTCCGCGGGCCGGTGCGCGCGGTCGCCGACGAACTCCTGGACGCCGTCGAGGCCGAGGGACGCACGGACCTGCTCGCCACGTACGCCGGTCCGCTGCCCGTCGTCGTCATCTGCGACCTGCTGGGCGTGCCGCAGGGCGACCGGCGGGACTTCCGGGTGTGGACGGACGCCCTGGTCACGCCGGACCGTGAGCGGCCGCACCTGGCGAAGGAGGCGGTCGTGAGCATGATGCGCTTCTTCACCGGGCTGATCGAGAGCAAGCGCGCCGCGCCCGGCGACGATCTGCTCTCCGACCTGATCGCGGTGCAGGACGACGGGGACGCCCTCTCCCGGGACGAGCTGACCTCGCTCGCCTTCCTCATCCTCTTCGCCGGCTACGAGAACACCGTCCACCTCATCGCCAACGCGGTGCTCGCCCTGCTGGACCGCCCCGGACTGCTGCGCGAGCTGCGAGCGAATCCGGACGGACTCGGAGCGGCCGTGGAGGAGCTCAATCGGTGGGACGGGCCGGTTCCGTTGGCGATCCGGCGCTTTCCGCTGGAGGACGTCGAGATCGGCGGGGTGCGGGTGCCGGCGGGCGAGACCGTGCTGCTGTCGATCGCCTCCGCCAACCGCGATCCGCGCCAGTTCCCCGATCCCGACCGCCCTGACCTGCGACGGGAGCGTTCGGGGCACCTCGGGCTGGGGCACGGCATCCACTACTGCCTGGGTGCGCCGCTGGCCCGGATGGAGACCGAGACGGCGCTCGCGGCGCTGCTGGAGCGCTTCGACGATCTGGAACTCGACGTTCCGAGGGAGTCGCTCAGCTGGCGTCCGAGCCTCCGGGCGCGTGGCCTGAATTCGCTCCCCGTTCGCTGGTCCACCGCGAGCCGAACACGTTTTTGATGCATAACCCATCCTTGATGAGGTAGAACTGTCCTCGAGCCCGCCCGGTGTGCATCCCCCGTCGCACCGGGCGGGCCTTCGCCATCCGGCCCGTCCCTCACCAGGGCCGGGCTCAGTCCCTCACCCAGGGCCTCGGCTCAGCCGCTGCCGGGCGGGAACTTCAGCAGAGCCACCGCCGCCAGCATCTGGATGCTCACCGCGGCCACCGCCTTGTGCGTCGGCAGATGGTGCTGACCGCGGATCAGCAGGGTGGCGAGCGCGCAGCCGAAGGCGGCCGTCACCGAGGCCGCGGCCCGCACCGGGACCGAGTCGGACACCAGCCAGGTGTCGAGGGCCAGCCGGGGCAGGTCGCTCGCCCAGAACAGCACGACGAACAGGCTCGTCGTGGGGGCGAACCTGCCGTTGCCGCCGAGGCGGCGCGCGATGGCGTGGGTGGCGGCGCCCAGCAGCAGGCTGGCGAGCAGCATCACCACGGAGCCGATGGCCATCGCCTCGAGGGCCAGCACGGGGCTGACGCCCCACTGCCCCCAGAAGGAGTCCTTGGCCAGCGTTCCCAGTGCCCCGCACAGCAGGGACAGGAAGGCGGCCGCGCCCCAGACGCTCCGGTCCCGGCACTCGTCGAGGACCTCGACGGGCCGGTACCAGAGCCCGAATATCAGGCGGTGCCAGAGCAGCTTGCGCGGCTTCGCGGCGGGGGCGGGCGGAGGGACAGTGGTCACGGGCATGGGTGCCGTTTTATCACCGTTCGGCCGCGTTGCCGAAAGTACGACCACCGGCCGCCAGCACCCGAGGAGCCGTCAGGCAGCACCCGACGGTGCCGGGCCCGGCGTCACCGTCGGGATCGCCCTCGGGCCCCTGGTCGGGAGCGCCGCCGGGACCGCTGACCGCAGCGCCCTCGACCGCGGTGTCCTCCGGCGCCGCGGCGACCGCCTCCGTCAGGTACTCCTCGTTGATCTCCCGTGGCCCGAACGGCCATTCCTTCTCGTACGCCGCCCACAGCACGAAGGCCACACAGCCCGCCGCGACCCAGGCCAGCGACCACTCGATCGGGTGCTGGCCCGGCGCGTTGCGGTCCGCGAAGCCGTAGATGACCAGCCAGCCCGCCAGGGCCACCAGGCTCGGCAGCGGG
>KL569557.1:14013-15059 GCA_000715685.1 Streptomyces lilacinus | reverse complement strand
CCGCTGGCCTCCTCCAGCTCGGCCGTGAACGCCGGATAGCGCCGGGCGGAGGCGAGATTGAGGGCGAGCAGCGTCTCCTCGCCGTAGTGCAGCTCGGTGACGGCGGCCAGCATCCCGGCCGCCACCCACGCCGCCCCGCGGCCGGGCGCCGGGTCGGCGACGGCGACGCGCAGCCCGCGCTGGGCGGCGCGCCAGGCGGTGACCAGGCCGATGATGCCGCCGCCGACGACGAGGACGTCGTACGCGTGGTGCGCGGGGGTCGGGTGTGTTCGGTGCTCCGGTGTTCGATCCGCGGGGGTGCGGTGCGCGTGCATGGGCGTCCAGCCCCTCCCTTCGCCGGCATGACCCGGATCAGGTTCGTACGGTCGGAGGCCGTCCAGCCTCCCTCTCAGCCCGGTCCGTCCGGGCTCCCGCGAGTGCTTGCAACATGCCACCCTAGTACGGCCCGAGGACCGCCCGGAAGGTGGCCGGGCCGCGCCGAGCGGTGACGCTGTGTCAGACGTCTCGTTCCCGAGTGCTCCGGCGGAGCGGGGCGCGCGGCCTACAGTTGATCGTGTGAGTGAGCAGACGAACACCTCGGGCGACCGCCGCGTCGTCATCGTCGGCGCCGGCATGGCGGGTGTGCAGACCGCCGTCGCCCTGCGCGAGCAGGGCTGGGACGGCGCGATCACCCTGCTGGGCGCCGAGCCCCACCAGCCCTACGACCGACCGCCGCTGTCCAAGGCCGTCCTGCTCGGCAAGGCCGAGGGCTCCGCCTTCGCGGTGGACTTCGCCACCCTCGGCATCGACCTGCGGCTCGGCGTCGAGGCCACCGGCCTGCGCGCCGCCGAGCACGTCCTGGACACCGCCGAGGGCCCCCTGCCCTACGACGTCCTGGTCGTCGCCACCGGCGCCGAGCCCCTCGCGCTGCCCGGCGGCGAGAACGTCCCCGGCGTCCACGTCCTGCGCACCGTCGACGACGCCGAGCGGCTCCGCCCGCTCCTCGGCGAGCGGCGCGACATCGTCGCCGTCGGGGCCGGCTGGATCGGCGCCGAGTTCGCCACCGC
>KL569557.1:9860-13754 GCA_000715685.1 Streptomyces lilacinus | reverse complement strand
CCGGCGCCGTGCCGGCCGAGGTGGCCGCGCACATGACCGGGTGGTACGCCGAGAGCGGCACCCGGCTCATCACCGGCGCCCGGGTGGCCGCCGTCGAGCCCGGCGCGGTCGTCCTCGCCGACGGCACCCGCCTGGACGCCGACGCGGTCGTCGTGGGCATCGGCGCGCGGCCCGCCACCGGCTGGCTCGCCGGCTCGGGCATCGAGCTCGCCGAGGACCGCTCCGTCGTCACCGACGACCGGCTGCGCACCTCGCTGCCGGACGTCTACGCGGTCGGCGACTGCGCCTCCTTCCCCTCCGCCCGCTACGGCGAGCGGCTGCTCGTGCACCACTGGGACAACGCCCTGCAGGGCCCGCGGACCGTCGCGGAGAACGTCGTCCACGGCCCGGAGGAGAGCCCGGTCTACGACCCGGTGCCGTACTTCTGGTCCGAGCAGTTCGGGCGCTTCGTGCAGTACGCCGGGCACCACCGGGCCGCCGACGAGCTGCTGTGGCGCGGCGACCCGTCCGGCGCGGCGTGGTCGGTGTGCTGGCTGCGCGCGGGCGTGCTGGTGGCCCTGCTGGCCGTGGGGCGCCCGCGCGACCTGGCGCAGGGGCGCAAGCTCATCGAGCAGGGGGCCGCCCTCGACCGCGCGAAGGCCGCGGACGCGTCGGTCCCGCTGAAGGCCGCCGTCCTCTGAGGCGGGGCTCGAGGCCGCTCCCGGGGGCTGTCACGCACCCGGTGGGGTGACCTCGGGAGGGCTTCCCGGCCCGGCTCGGGTCAACCCGGCTACCGGCTGTCAGTCCCGGATGGCAGGCTTGTCCCGTGACCGAGATTGACGCAAAGATCGATGCTCTCGTCCCCGCCTGGCTCAACCTCCCCGACATCGCCGAAAAGCTCGATGTCGAGGTGACGCGCGTCCGGCAGCTGGTCAAGGAGGGCCAGCTGATCGCCGTCCGCCGTGGCGAGAACCGAGTGCTCATGGTGCCCGCCGCCTTCATCGGCGAGGGCAAGGTGGTCAAGGGCCTGGCCGGGACCTTGACGCTGCTGCGGGACGACGGCTTCAGCGACGAAGAGATGCTGGAGTGGCTGTTCACCCCCGACCCGACCCTGCCCGGCACCCCCGCGGACGCCCTGCGGGAGAATCGCGGCACGGAGGTGAAGCGCCGCGCCCAGGCGCTCGCCGTCTGACCCTCGGCGCGGCCGCGCCGAAGGAGAACACCGTCCGGTGAGCGGGCCGGGGACGCACGACGCGTCCCCGGCCCGCCGCACCGCCGACCCGGGGGAGACACCCGATGTCCGTCACCGCACGCGAGCGGCTCGCCGAGGCCCGGCTGTACCTGTGCACCGACGCCCGTCGGCGCCAGGGCGACCTGCCGGAGTACCTCGACGCGGTCCTCTCCTCCGGTGTGGACGTCGTCCAGCTCCGCGACAAGGGCATGGAGGCGGGCGAGGAGCTCGAGCACCTCGCCGTTTTCGCCGACGCCGCCCGCCGCCACGGCAAGCTCCTCGCGGTCAACGACCGCGCCGACGTCGCGCACGCCGCCGGCTCCGACGTCCTCCACCTCGGCCAGGGCGACCTGCCCGTGCCCGCCGCGCGGGCCCTCCTCGGCGACGACGTGCTCATAGGCCGCTCCACGCACGCCGAGGCCGAGGTCGACGCCGCCGTCGCCGAGCCCGGCGTGGACTACTTCTGCACCGGCCCCTGCTGGCCGACCCCCACCAAGCCCGGCCGCCACGCCCCCGGCCTGTCCCTCGTGCGCTACGTGGCGGCCCTGCGCCCCGCGCGCCCCTGGTTCGCCATCGGCGGGATCGACGCCGGCAATCTGGACGAGGTCCTCGAGGCGGGCGCCCGCCGCGTCGTCGTGGTCCGCGCGATCACCGAGGCCGACGACCCCGGCGAGGCCGCGGCCCGCCTCGCCGCGCGCGTCCGCGCGTACGACGCGTAGAGGGACGGGGGACCGCCCCGCTGTCCGAGGAGTGGGACGGCCACCCGCGGACCACCGGGCGAAAAGGGCATAACGCAACAGTTGGTTGGGGGTCTCCCCGAGGCGCTGGTTAACTTGCCGGTATGGCCCTTGGCACTGCCTCCACCAGGACAGACCACGCGCGCACCGTCCGTGAGCTGCTCGCCTCCGGCGAGCGCTCGTACTCGTTCGAGTTCGCGGCCCCCAAGACCGAGAAGGGCGAGCGGACGCTGTGGAACGCGATCCGCCGCATCGAGGCCGTCGCCCCGACCTTCGTCTCGGTCACCTACGGCGCCGGCGGCTCCTCCCGCGAGGGCACGGTCCGCGCCACCGAGCGCATCGCGACCGACACCACCCTCACCCCCGTCGCCCACCTGACGGCCGTCAACCACTCCGTCGCCGAGCTGCGCAACGTCATCGGGCAGTACGCCGACGTCGGCATCCGCAACATGCTCGCCCTGCGCGGCGACCCGCCCGGCGACCCCATGGGCGAGTGGGTGCGCCACCCCCAGGGCGTGCGCTACGCCGCCGAGCTGGTGCAGCTCATCAAGGAGTCGGGCGACTTCTGCGTGGGGGTCGCGGCGTTCCCCGAGATGCACCCCCGCTCCACCGACTGGGAGACGGACGTCAAGCACTTCGTCGACAAGTGCCGGGCGGGCGCGGACTTCGCGATCACCCAGATGTTCTTCCACCTCGAGGACTACCTGCGGCTGCGCGACCGGGTCGCGGCGGCGGGCTGCGACACCCCGATCATTCCGGAGATCATGCCGGTCACCAACGTCCGCCAGATCGAGCGGTTCGCACAGCTCAGCAACGCGGCTTTCCCCTCGGACCTCGCCGAGAGGATCCTCGCGGTGAAGGACGACACGGCCGCTGTACGCTCGATCGGGATCGAGTACGCGACGGACCTGTGTGCCCGATTGATGGCCGAGGAGATTCCCGGGTTGCACTTCATTACCCTGAACCACTCCACGGCCACGTTGGAAATCTACGAGAATCTGGGACTGCACCAGCGGTCCTGAAGGCCGGCCGAAAAGCGGCGGCCGAACGAGAGGGGCGTTAATGGGCTGGACGGTCCTCTACATCGCGTTCGGTGTCGTCGCGCTGTGGCTGCTCGCGGAAGTGCTGCTGCAGTACAAGGCACGACTGCGCTGGCGGCTGCTCGCCTTCGTCGGCTTCCTCGGCGTCGTCGCGGGCGTGGTCGTCCCGTCCGTGGCGGTCATCATCGTCGGCGCCGTCGCCTTCGCCGTCGGGCAGACGTTCGTCACGCTCTCCTTCCGGCGCGGCTTCTCCCGGGGCTGGGCCCTGCGCCGCACGGAGGAGCCCGAGGGCGACGCCGCCAAGGGCACGGGCAAGAGCAAGGGCAAGGCCGCCGGCCCGGCCGCCGGCAGGTCGCGCGGCGCCGGGCGCCGCCGCAAGGGCGAGCGCCCCGCGGCCGCCCCGGCCGCGCCCGCTTCCGCACCCGACATGACGCTCCCGGCCTCGGGGCCCGACGCCCTCGGCGTCGTCCCCGCCCCGGACGCCGGTGCCCGGGCCGCCGTGGCGGACGCCGCCACGGAGCTCATGCCCAACGTCCCCCAGCAGCCCACCACCGAGCACTCCGCCACGGTCTACGGCGAGGGCGGCGACTTCGGCTACGACCCCTTCGGCCGGCAGCCCGCCGCGGCCCCCGAGCCGCCGGGGGCGCCCGCGCAGGGTGCCTACGCCGGGCAGTTCGACTACGGACAGGGCCAGTACGCCTCGTACTCCGACCCGTACATCGGCAACCGGCCGCCGTCCTACGAGACGTACGACGCGTACGGTCAGCAGCAGCCCGCCTACCCGCAGCAGCAGTACGGCACCGGTGGCGGCTACGGCACCGAGGCGTACGGCGGGCAGCGCTACGACATGGACACCCCGCCGGGCGGCGTGTGGGTGCCGCAGCAGCGCGACGACGAGATCCCGCCC
>KL569557.1:9374-9566 GCA_000715685.1 Streptomyces lilacinus | reverse complement strand
GGGCAGGGCTGGGACGAGCAGCAGCGCTACCGCTACTGACGCTCCTGACCTCGGGGAGGGGCCGGGCTCACTGGGAGCCGCGCCAGTCGGCGCCCTCCACGATCAGCCCGGCCACCAGCGCGCCGGACATCCCGGCGTGGGCCAACCCGCCGCCCGGGTGGGCGAAGCCGCCCGCCAGGTGGAGGCCGGGCA
>KL569557.1:7748-9096 GCA_000715685.1 Streptomyces lilacinus | reverse complement strand
GCCGGGGTGTACGTCTCGTGCCACAGCAACCGCTCCCGCAGCCCCGGAACCGCCGCCTCGGCGGCCCGGATCATCCGGTCCGCGAACGCGGAGTCCACGCCCGCGCCGTGCGGGGCGACCGTGGCGGTGAGGGTCACGGCCTCGTGCCCGTCGTCGGGGCGGGTGCCCGGGTCGTCCGGGCGCAGCACGGTGACGGTCGGCCGGTGGGCCGCGCCGGCCCGCGCGTCGAAGATCGCGGCCAACTCGGCGCCGCGGTCGTCCGTGTGGACCACCGTCCGGTGCGCGGTGCCGGCCGGGCGGGGCCCGGACAGGGCGAGGAGGACACTGAACCGGGCCGGCGGCACGTCCCGCTCCTCGGTCACGGCCTCCGGCGCGATCGCCGCCAGCCGCGTCGGGGACACCCCGGCGACGACGAAGTCCGCCTCGGCGACGGTCCCGTCGGCCAGCCGCACCCCGGCCGCCCGGCCGTCCTTCTCGACGAGGCCGACGGCCTCCGCGCCGAAGAAGAACTCCACGCGCCGCGCCACGCACCGCTCGTGGAGCGCGTCCGCCAGCCCGCGCATGCCGCCGCGCACGTACCAGCTGCCGAAGGTCTGCTCCATGTACGGCAGCACGGTCGCGCTCGCGGGGGCGCGGCGCGGGTCGAGGCCGTGGGCGAGGGCGTGGCTCTCCAGGAGAGCGACGAGCCGGGGGTCCTTCAACTCCCGCGCGGCGACGGAGGCCAGGGTGGCGGGCACGTTCCGCCGGAACAGGCCGCGTCGGCGCACCGCCGGGTACGGGTCGTGGCCCAGGGCCTCGACGCGCTCGGGGCGCAGCGGCTCCTCCAGCAGGGGGCGCCGCGTCGCGTCCCACACCTCGCGCGCGCGGTTCACCAACTCGCTCCAGCGCTCGCCCGCGCCGGCACCGACGGCGGCGTCGAGCGCGGCGACGACGCCGGCGCGCGAGGCGTTGGGCAGGGCGACGTCCGTGCCGTCCGGGAAGAGATGACGGCTCGCCGGGTCGACCTGGACCAGGTCCAGGCTCTGCTCCAGCGACTCCTTGCCGGTCTTGACGAACAGGTCGCGGTAGACGGCGGGCAGGTGCAGCAGCCCCGGCCCGGTGTCGAAGACGAACCCGTCCCGCTCGAACCGCCCGACGGCGCCGCCGTACGTCTCGGCGCGCTCGTACACCGCGACCCGATGCCCGGCAACGGCCAAGCGCGCGGCGGCCGCCATGGCGCCCATTCCGGCGCCGATCACCACAACCCGTCCCATGCGCACTGACCCTACCGGGGCCGGGGCCCGGCCCTTTCCGCCGCGACGGCGGGGAGGGGGAGCCCCGGCCCCGCCCTTTCACCGTTTCCTGGGGC
>KL569557.1:5219-7566 GCA_000715685.1 Streptomyces lilacinus | reverse complement strand
CGTTTCCTGGGGCGAAGCCCCAGCCCCCGCGGCCCTGCGAGCCCGTGGCTCGGGGTCCGGGGCTCTGCCCCGGGAAACGGTGAAAGGGCGGGACTGGGGCCCCCTCCCTCCGCCGCAGCGGCGCGCAGCCACCGCGGTGGAGCCCGGCGGTGCCGAACCGGCGTCAGCCCGAAAGCGTGGCCGTCGCCGCTTCGCGGCCGGCCCGGCGGGCGCGCCTCGTGCGCAAAAACGCGCGGATGCGGCGAACCAGGAAGAGGACCAGGGTGACGCCCAGAGCCAGCAGCGTGCCCGCAATGATCGCGGCAGCGACCGGATGGAAGAGCGCGAAGATGATCAGCGCCGCGACCGACAGATCCTCCACCAGGCTCAGAACGATGTTGCTGGCCGGCTCCGGCGAGGTGTTGACGGCCATCCGCGTCCCCGCCTTCACCAAGTGGCTGAGCAGCGCGGCGGAGCCGCCCACCGCCCCCGCCGCCAGGTCCGGCAGCGAGCCGCTCTGCCCGGCGAGCAGCGCGCCCACCACGCCGCCCGCGACGGGCCGTACGACCGTGTGCACGGCGTCCCAGACCGTGTCGACGTAGGGAATCTTGTCTGCGACGGCCTCGCAGAGGAAGAGCACGCCGGCCGCGATCAGCACGTCCGGGCGCTGGAGCGCGCCGGGGACGTCGTCGCTGACACCGGTCGCGCCGAAGAGGCCGAGCAGGAGAACCACGGCGTAGGCGTTGATCCCGCTCGCCCAGCCACTCGTGAATACCAAGGGAAGCACCGACATTCGCCCGATCGTATCCGCGTGCGGCACCGCGTCTGAGTATCCGTACTCAGAACCGGAGATGAGTACGCGCGCGGATGGGGCACCCCCCGCCCGCACGGAAGAGTGGTGCTCGCGGAAAGGGACCCGCCCGAGGCCCGCACCGCCGACACGGGGCGGCGGAACAGGCGGACGGCGGCCCTGACGCGCACCGGGGGAGTACGGGGGGACCGACCGGGGGGGAACACCCGGGGGAACCGGGGGAAACCGGGGGAACACCGTCCCGGTGCGGGCCGAGGGGGATCGGTCCGCACCGGGACGGCGCACGTTCATGACCGCGCGCCGTTCACGACCGCGCCGCTCACGGGCGCACGCCGCTCACCCTCCCCTGCAGCAGCCGCGACAGCGCCGAGTGCACCTCGTCGATCGACCGCTCCGGCTGGAACGACTGCCAGTCCAGCGCCGCGACCAGCACCATCCCGAACAGCGCCGACGCCGTCAGCGGAATGTCGAGCTCCGCACTGAGCTCGCCCGTCGCCACCGCCTCCCGCAGTACGGACTCGATGACGGCGATCGCCTTCTGCCGCACCTGCATCAGCGTCGACTGCCAGGCCCGGTTCGTGCGCCAGAGCTCGGCCACGTACAGCTGCATCAGCGCGGGATAGCGCGTGATGAAGTCGAGGCCGGCCCGGATCATCGCGTCCAGCGCGTCCACGCGGCTGCCGCCGCGCTCGGCGGTCTCGTCGGCGGCGGCCTGCAGGGAGTCCGTCAGCAGCTCGATGCCGTGCCGCAGCAGCTCCTCGAAGAGGACGGTCTTGCTGGCGAAGTTGTAGTAGACCGTGCCCTTCGCCACCCCGGCGCGCTCGGCGATCTCGTCCACCGTGGTGGAGGAGAAGCCCTGCTCGGCGATGAGGGTGACCGCCGCCTCGAAGAGTCTGCGCCGGGTGTTCTGCCGGCGTGTACCGCTGCTGTCCATGAGAGTGATTCTCCCCGTACCGGGAGTGCTCGCGCTCACAGACTCAGCTCCGGGTGGAGCCGGTCCACGGTCCAGACCTGTTTGCCCCGCGCGGCCCACGCCGTCAGCGCCAGTGCCCCGGCGGTGAACGCCGCCAGGACGCCGCACGCCTGCCAGACCGGGCCGAGCCCGCCGCCGGTGACGAGCCGGCGCAGCGCGTCGACGACGTAACTCATCGGCAGGAAGGGATGGATGGCGTTGAAGAAGCCGGGGCTGGTCTGCACGGGGTACGTGCCGCCCGCCGAGGTCAGCTGGAGCATCAGCAGCGCGAGGACGAGGATGCGGCCGGCCGGCCCGAAGCGCGCGCCCAGCCACTGCACGATCGCGGCGAAGCAGGCGGCGACGAGGACGAGGAAGCCGACCGTGCCGGCCGCGTGCTCCATCCGCAGGCCCACCGCCCAGTGCAGGACGGCCAGCAGCGCGCCCACCTGCAGCGCGCCGATCGCGACGACCGGCAGCCAGCCGGCCAGGGCGATCCGCCGGCCGGAGGCGCCAGCGGCCAGGGCGCGTCGGTTGAGCGGCGATATGAGCATGTACGAGACCATCGCGCCCACCCACAGGGACAGCGGGATGAAGTAAGGGGC
>KL569557.1:4169-5045 GCA_000715685.1 Streptomyces lilacinus | reverse complement strand
AGAGATGTGTATAAGAGACAGGTTGAGCGGCGATATGAGCATGTACGAGACCATCGCGCCCACCCACAGGGACAGCGGGATGAAGTAAGGGGCGAAGCCGGTGCCGTAGTTGGGCGCCTTGTGCAGGGCCTGCGAGGCCAGCCGCACGGGGTCGGCCATGACCTCGGTACGGGCGTCCCGGTCCTTCTTGTCGTAGTCGGGGATCTTCGCCGCGCCGTCGTGCAGCCCGCCCGCGAGCTTGGCGGACCCGTCGGAGAGCTTGACCATGCCGCCCTGCAGCGTGCCGGCGCCGTCGCGCAGCTTGCCGATACCGCCGTCGAGTTCGGCGGCGCCCTCCTTGGCGGTGCCGAGTCCGCTGTGGAGCGTGCCGGCGCCGGTGTGGAGGCGGCCGGCGCCGTCGGCGACGCGCTGGGCGCCGTCGTTGAGGGCGTTGACGTTGCGGACGGCGCTGTCGATGTCGCGCGCGAGGTTCGGGGCCTCGTCGGCGAGGCGGACGGCGTAGGTGTGGAGCGCGTCCAGGCGGCCGGGGAGCCTGTCCAGTTCGCCGTTCTTGTTCTGGACGAGGTCGTTGAGGCGCTCGGCGCCCGCCGCCGAGCTCTCGGCGGCGAAGACGGCCTTTTTGAGGGTGGGGCAGTAGTCGGCGGGGTGCGTCGTGCAGGTCCGCTCGTACGCGGCGGCCAGGGCGTTCGCGCTGTCCCGGCTGCCCTTGGCGAGGGCGGCGGTGGTGGCGGGGGAGGGCAGGTCGTCGAGGTGGTCGCGGAGGGTCTGCGCCGCGGCGGCCACGGCACGGGCGGTGCGGCCGATCGCCTGGGCGTTGTCCTTGACGAAGGCCCCGCCCTCGCGTGCGGCGCCGTTGACCCTGTCTCTTATACACAT
>KL569557.1:2668-3881 GCA_000715685.1 Streptomyces lilacinus | reverse complement strand
GTGTCCAGGGTGCCGGCGCCGCTGTGCAGCTTGTCCACGCCGGCCTCGAGCTCGCCGCTGCCCTGCCGGGCGCGGGTGAGCCCGTCCTTGAGGTCGCCGGCGCCCTTCTCCGCCTTGCCGATGCCGTCGCCGAGCCGATCGGCGCCGGCCGCCGCCTCCTTGGTCTTGTCGTGGAGGTCGGAGAAGGAGACGAAGATCTTGTCGTAGAAGGAGCGCGAGGTCTTGCGGGAGGCCGCGGCGCGGACCTCGGAGAACACGGTGCGGGAGATCTGCCCGACGATGTAGTTGTTCGCGTCGTTCGTCCGCACCTGGAGCGCGCCCGTCTCGGGCGTCCTGCCGGAGCTGGAGGCGAGCTGCGTGCTGAAGTCGGCGGGGATGGTCAGCGACAGGTAGTAGCGGCCGTCCTCGACGCCCTTGCGGGCGTCGGCCGCGCTCGTCTCGTGCCACTGGAAGGACTTGCTGTCGCGCAGGCCCTGGGCGATGGTGTCGCCGGCGGCGAGCCGCGCGCCGTCCACGGTGGCGCCCCGGTCGGCGTTGACGAGCGCCACGGGCACCTTGTCGAGCCGCCCGTACGGATCCCAGAACGACCACAGGTACAGGGCGCCGTAGAGCAGGGGCAGCAGCAGGAGCGCGACGAGCGCGGCCCGGGGGAGCCGGCCCCTGCCGAACCGTTTCAGCTCAAGCGCGGCCAGTTTGGGCGAGCGCATCCGCCGCTCCCTTCCGCAGGTCGAGGCCGGTACGGACGACGACCGCGCCCTCGGGCGCCTCGGCGCACACCGCGAGGACCGTGGTCCCGGCGGCGGCGACCGACCGCAGGAGCGCCCAGGCCCGGTCACGTTCGGCCGGGGAGAGCTTGAGGTCGGTGTCGTCCACCGCGACCAGGCGCGGCCGACCGATCAGGGCGAGGGCCAACGAGAGCCGCAGCGCCTCCAGCCGCCCCAGGTCGCGCACGGCCGTGCGCGCGCCCTTCGGCAGCGCGGCGAGGTCGAGGCCGGCGGCGGCGACGGCCGCGTCCGTACGGGCCCGGGCCTGTGCGGCACGCTCGGCCCGGGGGCGCAGGAGCGCGCGGAGGGAACCGCCGAACCGCCGCTGCAGCAGCGCCCGTTCCCGCAGGTGCTCGGCGACGGTGAGCGCCGGGTCGAGCTCGGCGACGCCCGGGACGTGGGCGAGCGCGCTCATCCTCCGTACGGCCGCCATTTTCTTCGGCAGCGGC
>KL569557.1:2172-2392 GCA_000715685.1 Streptomyces lilacinus | reverse complement strand
CCGCCATTTTCTTCGGCAGCGGCAGGCCCCCGACCTCGGCGCTTCCGGCGGTGGGGCGCATACGACCGGTGAGGGTGAGCAGAAGACAGGTGCGGCCCGATCCGGAAGGGCCCTCGACGGCGACGAGCGCGCCGGGCGGAGCGGCGACGTCCACCGCGCGGAACACCCAGCCGCGCGGCCCTCTGACGCCGAGGCCCACCGCCGACACGGCGGCCGCGGG
>KL569557.1:0-1867 GCA_000715685.1 Streptomyces lilacinus | reverse complement strand
CGGCTTCGTGTGCGGTGTCGTCAGCGGCTTCGTGCGGGATGTCGTCCACGTGCGGGGTGCCGTCCACGCGACCTCCAACAGTCTTAGACTGACCGGTCAGTGCAAAAAGTATGGCGGAAGGGGCCCCTCCTCCGTCAACCCGGGGCGGTCAACACGGAGCGGCCAACCCGTGGCGGTCAACCCGGGGCGGCCGGCGCCGAATTCGCCCGGGCCGGGGGCGGAGGCCGGGGCAGGCCGTCGGCGGGGAGCGCGCGGCGGCCGTTGGGGCAGGTCGTCGGTGCCGGGCGGGCGGCGGCCATTAGGCTGGGGCCCGCCGACGTCAGTCATCCCCGAGGAGCCACTCGCCGTGTCCGACCCCCTGCGCCCCCGGGCTTCCCTCCGCACCGCCGTCGTCTGGGAGGTCCTGCGGGACGCCCTCGACCGCCGGGTCAAGGCCGCCGGTCGGGACGTCCTCGAGGTGCTCGACACCGGTGGCGGCTCGGGCAAGTTCGCGGTGCCGCTCGCCCGGCTCGGCCACCGGGTCACCGTCGTCGACCCCAGCCCCAACGCGCTGTTCGCGCTGGAGCGCAGGGCCGCCGAGGCCGGCGTCGCCGACCGCGTCCGGGGCGTCCAGGGCGACGCGCACGGCCTGTTCGACGTCGTCGAGCGCGACGGCTTCGACGTCGTGCTCTGTCACGGCGTGCTCGAGTACGTCGAGGACCCGGCCGAGAGCGTCCGCAACGCGGTCGCCGCCCTCCGCCCCGCCGGCACCCTCAGCCTGCTCGCCGCCGGACTCGGCGGCGCCGTGCTCGCCCGCGCCCTCGCCGGGCACTTCACCGAGGCGCGCGAGGCCCTCGCCGACCCCGCCGGGCGCTGGGGCGCCGGCGACCCGCTCACCCGCCGCTTCACCGCCGAGCAGCTCACCGACTTCGTCTCCGGCGCCGGCCTCGAGGTCTCGGCCGTGCACGGGGTGCGGGTCTTCGCGGACTTGGTGCCCGGCGTGCTGGTCGACGCCGAGCCCGGCGCGCTGGACGCGCAGCCTTCCACTCGGTGGCCACCCAGCTGCACGTCCTGGCCGAACGGGGCTGACCCCGCGCCTCTCGGACGGCCCACCCGATCCGCCCGTTCGCCCCGTATGATCGGGGGACACCGTCCGGCATGGCGGATCGGCGGGCAGGGAATGTACGTTCCGAACGGCATCGATCGCATACCGGAGCCGGTGGCCGAATTGGCGCAGAGGGGCGGGTTTCACGGGGGCGATTCCCTGCCTATCCTGAAAGGGTCGCACCCCGGTCGCCCCCCGCGACCGACGAGTAGGAGGACTCCGTGCCGCTCTCGGAGCACGAGCAGCGCATGCTCGAGCAGATGGAGCGAGCGCTGTACGCCGAAGATCCCAAGTTCGCGACAGCGCTCGAGGGCAGCGGCCTGCGTACGTACACCCGGCGACGGGTCTACCAGGCGGTCGCGGGTTTTCTGGTGGGCATCGCGCTCCTCATGGCCGGAATGGTCGCCCAGCGCATCTGGATCAGCGTGGTGGGGTTCCTCGTCATGCTCGGCTGCGCCGTGCTCGCGGTGACGGGGTGGCGCAAGGCGCCCAGGCCCGGCGCGCAGCGGGGTGCCGGCCCGGCGGGAGCCGTTCGCCGGCGGCGCGGCATGATGGACCGGATCGAGCAGCGCTGGCAGCGACGCCGTGACGAGCAGGGCCACTGAGCCCTCTGCATTCTCTTCTTCCGGGGCCTCGCCCCGGACCTCCCGGACGGGCTGACACTGTCAGCCCGTCCGGCGTTTGAGCCCCTCCTGGCAACCCCCTGGCGGCCTCTCCCGGCGGCCTCTCGCGGCGGCGGAGCCGCGGATCAGTTGGGCGGCAGCGGCCGGGCCGGGGGAACGA
>KL569556.1:6630-8707 GCA_000715685.1 Streptomyces lilacinus | reverse complement strand
GAGATGTGTATAAGAGACAGCGTACAGCCCCGCGAGCACGGCCCGGACCCATCGGGCCCGGCACCACCGGGTGAAACGCACTGCCACCCCCACCACGTCAGGAAGGTTGTCGCCAGGCTAACCGCCAAAGCTGTGAACGCAGCGCACCGGACAGTTTTCCGCACGGTCTGTAGTGCCGAATGACCGACAAATCGGTCCGGAGGAGACAGGGGCGAGCTCAGCCGACCCACTGGTCGTACGCCAGCTTGCACACCAGCGACACCACGACCACCACCAGCACCACCCGTACGAAGCCGCTCCCCCGCTTCAGCGCCATCCGCGCGCCCAGCGTGCCGCCCGCGAGGTTGAAGACCGCCATCGGCGCCGCCACCTGCCACATCACCGCACCCTGCAGGGAGAAGGTGACCAGCGCGCCCACATTGGTGCACACGTTGATGACCTTCGCGGTGCCGGAGGCCGTCACCAGGTTCATGTGGAGGATGCCCGCCAGGGCCAGGACGAGGAACGTGCCGGTGCCGGGGCCTATGAGCCCGTCGTAGAAGCCGATGCCGAGGCCCGCCACGAGGATCGCCGCGAGCACCCGGCGGCGGTCCGGCGGCCCGGCCGGGGCCGCGGTGGTGCCGAACGTCGGGCGCAGCAGGACGAAGGCGAGCACGGCCAGCAGCACGGCCATGATCAGGGGGCGCAGGACGGCGCTGTCGATGCCGGAGGCGAAGAACGCGCCGGCCAGCGAGCCGCCGAGGGCGGCGAGGCCGATGCGGACGGCGGTGCGCACGTCGATCGGCGCCTTGCGGGCGTAGGCGACGGCGGCGGCGGTCGTGCCGCAGATGGCGACGGCCTTGTTGGTGCCGAGAATGTGGGCGGGGGCGGCGTGGGGAAGTCCCACGAGCAGGGCGGGGAGTTGGAGCAGGCCGCCCCCGCCCACCACGGCGTCGATCCAGCCGGCCGCCGCGGCGGCCAGGCAGAGGGCGAGCAGCGTCGTCAGGGATATGTCGGGGATCACCGACGAGATCGTACGGACTCCGTCCCTTAGGCTGGAGCCGCCGGAGGCGACTCACACCCCCGGGACCCCGCACGGCGGGGCCGGAAGGCGGAGGAGAACAGCGGACATGAACGGCTGGAGCGCGCACGACATCCCCGACCAGAGCGGCCGCGTCGCCGTCGTGACGGGAGCCAACAGCGGCATCGGCTTCGTCACCGCGAGAGAACTGGCCCGGCGCGGCGCGCGCGTGGTGCTGGCCTGCCGGGACGAGACGCGCGGCCGGGCGGCCGAGGAGCTGATGCGGGCTCAGGTACCCGGTGCAGACGTGAACTTGGTCCGGCTGGACCTCGCCGACCTGGCGTCCGTACGGGCCTTCGCGGCGGACCTGAAGGAGGACCGCGTCGACCTGTTGGTCAACAACGCCGGAGTGATGGCGCTGCCGCAGCGCAGAACCGTCGACGGCTTCGAAATGCAGCTCGGTACCAATCACTTGGGGCACTTCGCGCTCACCGGGCTGCTGCTGCCCCGGTTGCGCGAGGCGGGGCCCGGGGCCCGGGTGGTCACCGTCTCCAGCGGACTGCACTTCCTGGGCACGCCCGACCCGCGCGACCTGCAGATGGACCACCGCTACCGGCGCTGGCTCGCCTACGGGCGGTCGAAGAGCGCCAACCTGCTCTTCGTCCACGAGCTGGCGCGCCGCCTGGCGGCCGAGGGCTCGGCCGTGGTGGCGGCGGCCGCGCACCCGGGGTACGCGGCGACGAATCTGCAGACGGCGGGGCCGCGGATGGAGGAGCGGGCGTGGCGGGAGCGGGGGGCTGAGCTGCTGAATCGGTTCGTCGCGCAGAGTGCGGAGGAGGGGGCGCTGCCGTCGCTGTACGCGGCGACGGCGCCGGGGGTGCGGCCGGACGACTTCTTCGGGCCGCGCGTCCAGCTCTGGCGCGGCGCCCCGACCCGCTCCCTGAGGGCCCGGTGGACCGTCGACGACCGGGCGAGCGCGGGGCTGTGGGCGGTGTCGGAGCGGCTGACGGGGGTTTCTTTCCCCTGACCTTCCCCCAGCTACCGCTGGGAGGTGCCCCCACTTCACCGTTTCTCGGG
>KL569556.1:5382-6316 GCA_000715685.1 Streptomyces lilacinus | reverse complement strand
CCCCGCCGACCGCAGCAGCCGTCGCGCCCCCTCCCCGTCGATCCGATCCGTCAGCGCGCCCAGCGCCAGCGCCCCCTCGCGCAGCAGGCCCCGCCGGCGGGCGGCGCGCGCGCCCGTCTCCAGGCGGTGCCACAGCAGGGGGTTCGCGGCGAGGACCGCGGGGTCCAGCTCGACGCGGCCGCCCGCGCTGTCGCGCAGGACCAGGCGCGGGGAGATGCCGTCGACGCGCCGTACGAGGGTGAGGAGGTCGGTGCGGACGCGGTGCTCGCGCAGCAGGCCGCGGGCGGCGAGCCAGTTCTCGCCGGCGGTGATCCGCGCGGGCCGCAGGACGGCGACGAGCAGCCCGCCGATCACGGCCCAGGCGCAGCCGCGCGGCGCGTCGAGGCCGCCGCGCGCGAGGTCGACGAGGACGAGCACCCCCGCGAGTGCCGCCCCGCACCACCACGCGGCCCGGGCCTCGCGCCGCCAGCCGCGGTCCCAGGCCAGTACGTCGTCGGCCGCGGGACGCGTCCCGGCGCTGCGACCGTACGTCTCGCGGCCGTACCTCTCGCGGCCGTACGTCTCGCACACCCGGGCCCGCGCCCGTAATGTCTGTCGCCGTCCCATGGTCCTGACGGTAGGTCCGGACCATGAAGAACGCACCACGCGTTGACGCGGTGCTGACGCCGTCCCGGCCGATCCTTGCGCTTCACTGACGCCTCGTCCGCCCGGCGCGTCAAGGAATCGTTCGGATTTGACCGAACGGCGCCAAGACGCCGCCAAGGCCGCTCGTCGCCCCTCGGGCGGAGATGCAGCCTGAGCCTCCGACCCAACCGGAGGTACGACAAAAGATGTCCATGCTGGCCAATACGGAGCAGTCCGCCGGGACCGGCGAAGAGCCGCCCGATACCGGCGCCGCGCGGCCCGCCGCCGAGGACCGGCACCGGCTCACGGC
>KL569556.1:1214-5109 GCA_000715685.1 Streptomyces lilacinus | reverse complement strand
GCCCGCCGCCGAGGACCGGCACCGGCTCACGGCCGTCCAGGGGCTCGCGGCCCTGTCCCTCGACGCGATGGCGTCGGTGGCGTACGGGCCCGAGGCGATCGTCCTCGTGCTGGCGGCGGCCGGGGCGCACGGCCTCGGGTTCACGCTGCCGGTCACGCTCGCGATCGCGGCGCTCCTGGCGGTGCTGGTCGCCTCCTATCGGCAGGTCATCGCGGCGTTCCCCGACGGCGGCGGCTCGTACGCGGTCGCCAAGCGGCACCTGGGCCGGCGCACGAGCCTGTTCACCGCCGCCTCCCTGGTGCTGGACTACGTGCTCAACGTGGCGGTGTCGGTCACCGCCGGCGTCGCCGCCCTCACCTCCGCCTTCCCGTCCCTCTACGGCGACCGGCTGTGGCTCTGCCTGGGCGTGCTCGCTCTGGTGACGGGCGTCAATCTGCGCGGCATCGTGGACTCCGCGAAGGCGTTCCTCGTGCCGACCGTGGTCTTCGTCGGCTCGATTCTGGCCATGATCGCCGCGGGGCTGCTCCGCTCCGCCCCCGCGAGCACCGAGGCCGCCGCGGGGCACGCATCCGCGCTGGCCGGTGACGCCACCGCCGTCGGCGCCCTCCTGCTGCTGAAGGCCTTCGCCGCCGGCTGCTCCGCCCTGACCGGCGTCGAGGCCGTGGCGAACGCCGTGCCGTCCTTCCGCGCCCCCGCGACCCGCCGCGCGCAGCGCACGGAGGTCGCGCTGGGCGCGCTGCTGGGCGTGATGCTGATCGGCCTGTCGGTGCTCATCGGGCGCTTCCACCTGCAGCCGGTGGAGGGCGTCACCGTCCTCGCCCAGCTGGCGGACGCCTCGCTCGGCCACAACGCGGCCTTCTACGTGGTGCAGTTCGCGACCGTCGTCCTGCTCGCCCTGGCGGCGAACACCTCCTTCGGCGGCCTGCCCGTACTGATGGGTCTGCTGGCACGCGACAACTACCTGCCGCACGTCTTCGGCCTCAAGGCCGACCGCCAGGTCCACCGGCACGGGGTGCTGGCGCTGGCGGCCGTCTCCACGCTGCTGCTGGTCCTCTCGGGCGGCGACGTCAACACGCTGGTGCCGCTCTTCGCGATCGGGGTGTTCGTCGGCTTCACGATCTGCCAGATCGGCATGGTCCGGCACTGGCGGCAGGAACGTTCCCCCGGCTGGCGCGGCAAGGCCGCCCTCAACGGCTTCGGCGCGCTGCTCACCGGCGTCTCGGCCGTCGTCGTGACGGCGACGAAGTTCACCGAGGGCGCCTGGCTGATCGTGGTGGCGCTCCCGCTGCTGGTGGCCGCCTTCGAGGCCGTCCACCGCGCCTACGCCCGGATCGGCGCGCGGCTGGGGCTGGGCCGGGTGCCCGAGGCGCCGCGGCGCTGCCACTCGGTGGTCGTCGTGCCGGTCTCGTCGCTGTCCCGGCTGACCAGCAAGGCGCTGACCGCGGCGGTGTCCCTCGGCGACGAGGTCGTGGCCGTCACCGTCACCCAGCCGGACGCGGAGGGCCGCCGGGCGGCGGAGTCCCTGCGCCGCGACTGGGAGCTGTGGAACCCCGGCGTCGACCTGGTCGAACTCCCCGCGCCTTCCCGCTCCCTGGGCCGCCCGATCGTCGCCTACGTGCACGAGCTGGCCGACCGCCACCCCGACAACCGCGTCACCGTGCTCATCCCCGAGGTCGAGCCCGCGCACGTCTGGCAGCGGCTGCTGCAGAACCAGCGCGGCGCGGTCGTGGCCCACGCCGTGCGCCGCGACACCGACGCGGTGATCTGCCGACTGCGGTTCCGCGTCGCCGCCCCCGGGGCCGAGGAACGCGACGCCGGGGAATTGGCCGGTATACGGCGCTGACGGCGTCTGTCGCGATCCCCCCTCCATCGTTGATCGTTGACGGAACGATCCGAACCGCGAGGGGAGATCCGAGATGCCGATCAGCCGCAGACTCCTCCTGGCCGGCGGTGCCGGCCTCGCCCTGACCGCGTGCGGCTCCAACACCGGGCGCGGCGGGGGCGGCTCCGGCAGACCCCGCCTGGCGCAGTGGTACCACCAGTACGGCGAGGCCGGCACCCGGCAGGCGGTGGGGCGGTACGCCGCCGCGTACGGGGGCGCCGACGTACGGGTGGAGTGGCGGCCGGGCAACTACGACCAGCAGACCGCCGCGGCCCTGCTCACCGACTCCGGGCCGGACGTCTTCGAGGTGAACGGCCCGACGGTGGAGCAGATCCAGGGCGGACAGGTCGTCGACCTGACCGACGTGATCGCGGACGTCAGGAGCGACTTCGACAGGACCGTCCTCGCCCCCAGGACGTACGAGGGCCGCATCTGGGGCGTGCCGCAGCTGGTCGACACCCAGGTGCTCTACTACCGCAGGAGCATGCTCTGTCTCTTATACACATTCTCTGAGGCTCACCGGACGCGACGTGAAGGGGCTCTTCCTCGGCAACGACGGGGGCGCGAGCGCCCTGGCCGGCACCCCGCTCCACGCGGCCGGGCTCTCCCTCGTCACCCCCGACGGCCGGGTGGGCTTCGACGAGCCCACCGCTGCCCGCACCCTCGGCAAGCTGCACCGGCTGTTCACCGACCGGTCGCTGCTGCTGGGCGCGCCCACCGACTGGGCCAACCCGGCGGCGTTCACCCAGGGCCTGACCGCGATGCAGTGGTGCGGCCTGTGGGCGATGCCGGAGATCAAGAAGGCGTTCGGCGACGACTTCGGGGTGCTGCCCTTCCCGCCGGACGGCCCGGCCGGCAGGCCGGCCGTCCCCGTGGGGGCGTGGACGGCCGCCGTCAGCGCGCGCAGCGAGCACCGGGACGCGGCCAAGGCCTTCGTGAAGTGGCTCTGGATCGAACGCACCGACTTCCAGCGGGACTTCGCGCTGTCCTACGGCTTCCACATACCGGCCCGTACGTCCCTCGCCGCGACGGCGGACAAGCTCAAGCAGGGGCCTGCTGCGGACGTCGTGCGCTTCACCAGGGAGCACGGATTCGCGCAGCCCCTTTTATGGACGACAGCGAGCCAAACCACCTATCTGGACGCTCTCAACCGGATCATCAGGGAGGGCGCGGGCCCCGCCGCCCAGCTGCGGACGGCAGTCCGTAAGGCCGAGAGCGAGCTGCGCCGGGTCGGGAAGGGCGCATGAGCGCCCCCGCGACCCGCGGCGCCCGCCTCCCCCGGCAGCGGAACCGCACCCTCTGGTTCTGGATCTTCGTGGGCCCCTTCGCCGCCGGGCTCGCCCTCTTCACCTACGTGCCCCTCGCCTGGAGCGTCTGGCTCAGCTTCTTCGACGCCCACAACACCGTCTCCCCCACCGACTTCGTCGGCCTCGACAACTACGCGACCCTGCTCGGCGACGCGTCCTTCCGCTCCTCCCTGGCCACCTTCGCCGTCTTCACCGCCTTCATCGTCCCGACCACCTACGCGCTCTCCCTGGGCCTGGCCCTCGCCGTGAACCGGCTGCGCCACGCCCGGACGTTCTTCCGGTCGGTCTTCTTCCTGCCCACCGCCTGCTCGTACGTCGTCGCCGCGCTGATCTGGAAGCTGTCGCTCTTCAACGGCGTCCGCTTCGGTCTGGCCAACACGGTCCTCGGCTGGTTCGACGCCGAGCCGGTCGCCTGGCTCGCCGCCACCGACCCGCCCTGGTACTGGCTCGTCATCGTCACCGTGCGGCTGTGGCTGCAGACCGGCTTCTACATGGTGCTGTTCCTGGCCGGCCTGCAGCGCGTCCCGCCCCGGCTCTACGAGGCCGCCGCGCTCGACGGCGCCCGGCCCGGGTGGCAGACCTTCCGCCACATCACCTTCCCGGCGCTGCGCGCCACGTCCGTCGCCGTGGTGCTGCTGCTGATCATCAACGCCTTCCAGGCGTTCGACGAGTTCTACAACCTGCTCTCGGACGCCCGCGGCTACCC
>KL569556.1:0-905 GCA_000715685.1 Streptomyces lilacinus | reverse complement strand
GGTCCACCTCTACTACACCGCGCTCGGCCAGGGGCAGGACCTCGGCCTGGGCAGCGCGGGCGCGGTGATCCTCGCGCTGGTCATCGGGGTGGTCACCGTCGTCCAGGCCCGCTGGTCGGGACTCGGCCGCCGAGAGGAGCACTAGCCGTGGACGACGCCCTCGTACGCGCCGGGCGGGCGCTGCGGCTGGTGCTGCTGATCGCGCTCGCCGTGCTCTTCCTCGTCCCGTTCTACCTGCTGGTGCGCAACGCCCTCGCCTCCGAGGCCGAGATCACCGCGCCGGGCTGGACCTTCTTCCCGCAGGACCGGCACTGGTCGAACGTGCGCGAGCTGTTCACCGACCCGGACGTGCCGATGGCGCACGCCCTGCTGAACTCCGCGCTCATCGCCGTCGCCACCACCCTCGGCACACTGCTGCTGGCCTCCCTCGCCGGGTACGGGCTGGCCCGCATCCCCTACCGGCACGCGAACGCGGTCTTCGCCGCGATCCTGGGCACCCTGCTGGTGCCGGCGGCGGTCACCTTCGTACCGTCCTTCGTGCTGGTGTCCTCGCTGGGCTGGGTGTCCTCGCTGCGCGGGCTGATCGTGCCGACGCTCTTCAGCGCCTTCGCCTGCTTCGTCTTCCGCCAGTACTTCCTGGGCTTTCCCCGGGAGTTGGAGGACGCGGCGCAGGTCGACGGGTTGGGGTACTGGCGCACGTACTGGCGGGTCGTGGTGCCCAACGCGCGGCCGGTGTTCGCGGCGGTCGGCACCATCGTCTTCATCGGCGCCTGGAACGCCTTCCTGTGGCCGCTGGTCATCGGCCAGGGCCGCGACGCGTGGACGGTGCAGGTGGCGCTGTCGACGTTCACCACGGCACAAACCATCAACATCCACGAGCTGTTCATGGCCTGTCTCTTATACAC
>KL569555.1:13231-14482 GCA_000715685.1 Streptomyces lilacinus | reverse complement strand
CGTCTGGCGACCGCCCGGACGACTTCCCTCCGGCCCGCTCGGGAGGCAGATTTTGGCCACCGCTCCGGCGCTCAGCACATCCCTCGCGATCCGCGTGGACTCGCCGTCCACGCGCCTGGCGACCGGGTCGACGACGACGAGCAGCTGCTGTCCGGTCGGGTCTGCAGCCGACACCTTCGTCCTTCCTCAGGTAATCTCTCGGTGCAAGAGCCCCTGTCGCTGTTGCGCCAGGGGCTTCGTCTATCCGGGGCACCGGTTCGACGGCTCTAGCGGTGGTGAAGGCCCGGAAACAACGGGCTCACGCCGCCTGTGCACGTTGGACATGCCCCGCCCGGAAGGGGTGTACGCCTGTGCCCGCACTTGTGCTGCTCGGTGCTCAGTGGGGTGACGAGGGCAAGGGAAAGGCCACCGACCTCCTCGGTGGATCCGTGGACTACGTGGTGCGCTACCAAGGTGGCAACAACGCCGGCCACACGGTCGTCGTCGGTGACCAGAAATACGCGCTCCACCTCCTCCCTTCCGGAATCCTCTCGCCGGGGTGCACCCCGGTGATCGGCAACGGTGTCGTCGTCGACCCCGCGGTCCTGCTCTCCGAGCTGAGCGGACTCAACGAGCGCGGCGTCGACACGTCCAAGCTGCTGATCAGCGGTAACGCGCACCTGATCACGCCGTACAACGTCACCCTCGACAAGGTCGGCGAGCGCTTCCTCGGCAAGCGCAAGATCGGCACGACCGGCCGGGGCATCGGCCCGACCTACGCGGACAAGATCAACCGCGTGGGCATCCGGGTCCAGGACCTCTACGACGAGTCGATCCTGACCCAGAAGGTCGAGGCGGCCCTCGAGCTGAAGAACCAGCTCCTGGCGAAGCTCTACAACCGCCGCGCCATCGACTCGGCGCAGATCGTCGACGGGCTGCTGGCCTACGCCGACCAGATCAAGCCCTTCGTCGCCGACACCACGCTGATCCTGAACAACGCCATCGACGAGGGCAAGGTCGTCCTCTTCGAGGGCGGCCAGGGCACGCTGCTGGACGTCGACCACGGCACGTACCCCTTCGTCACCTCCTCGAACCCGACCTCGGGCGGCGCCTGCACCGGCGCCGGCGTGGGCCCGACGAAGATCAGCCGCGTGATCGGCATCCTGAAGGCGTACACCACGCGCGTCGGCGCCGGTCCGTTCCCGACCGAGCTGTTCGACGAGGACGGCGAGGCGCTGCGCACCATCGGCCCTGTCTCTTATACCCATCTCT
>KL569555.1:11848-12986 GCA_000715685.1 Streptomyces lilacinus | reverse complement strand
TGTGTATAAGAGACAGGTTCGACGCGGTCATCGCCCGCTACGCCACCCGCGTCAACGGCCTGACGGACTTCTTCCTCACCAAGCTCGACGTGCTCACCGGCTGGGAGCAGATCCCGGTCTGCGTCGCGTACGAGATCGACGGCAAGCGCGTCGAGGAGCTGCCCTACAGCCAGAGCGACTTCCACCACGCGAAGCCGATCTACGAGATGCTGCCGGGCTGGACCGAGGACATCTCCAAGGCCAAGACCTTCTCCGACCTGCCGAAGAACGCGCAGGCCTACGTGAAGGCGCTGGAGGAGATGTCCGGCGCGCCGATCTCCGCGATCGGCGTCGGCCCGGGCCGCGACGAGACGATCGAGATCAACTCGTTCCTGTCGTAACGCGCACCTGATGCGCAGACGGCGCCCCGGTGGCTTCACGGCCACCGGGGCGCCGACGCATGTCCCGGAGTTTCAGCCCGTCTTGCTGTAGGTCAGCGACGCGTCCCGCGTGCCCGAGTCGACGAAGTCGCGCCGCATCCGGCCGTCCGACAGCAGGACCAGGTCGGACGCGGAGCCGGGCTGGCAGGCCGACGTCGGGTTGGCCTGGGTGACGCTGGACGGCCCGAGGTGCAGCGGGCCCCCGCCGCTGCCGCCGGTCGCGGTGGTGTGCCACCGGCAGCTGTAGGACGTGCCGTCGTCGAGGGTGCCGCTGCCCTGGATGGTGACGTCGGCGTACGGGCCCCCGGAGATGGTGATGGTCCGGTAGTTGGCGCCCGAGCCGGCGTTGAAGCTGGACTGCCACGTTCCGGCGAACACCGCAGGCCCGTTGCCGGTCGGGCCGGCGGTGGTGGGCGCGCCGCCCGGGGTGGTCGCCGGTCCCGGCGTCGGGCCGGCGGGGGAGGGCGAGGAGGGGGTCGGCACGGTGGAGGCCGGGGAGGCGGGGCCCGGGCCGCGCCCCTCGTTCTTGGTCTTCTGGTTGAGCAGGAAGACCGTGCCGCCGCCCGCGAGCAGCCCGGCCGTGACGATCGCCGCCACGATGTAGGGCGTCATCGAGCGGCGCGGCGGCTGCGCGGGCGCCACGTGCACGGTCGGGTGGTGGTACGGGCTGCCGTACGGGCCCGGGTGCGGGTGGCCGTAGCCCTGTCTCTTATACACAT
>KL569555.1:8509-11654 GCA_000715685.1 Streptomyces lilacinus | reverse complement strand
CGTAGCCGGCGGGCGGCATCGGCGCGGGCGCCGGCGGGGGCAGCGGCTGCGAGGAGGGCGCGGTGACGGTCGGCGGGTCGAACGGCCGGGCGTCCCGCGGCGTTTCGACGCGGGTGGCCGGCTCGGCGGCGGGCGCCGGGGCCGGCGGAGCGGGGGCCGCCGCGGGGCCCTCGATGTCGAGCAGTTGGACGGCGTGCCGGCCGAGCTGGGCGACCAGGCCGCCGGGCAGCCAGGGCTCCGCGGACCGCAGGTCCGTCAGCTGGTCCTCGACGCCGGTGCGCTCGAGGACCTCCCGCGGCGTGGGCCGCGCGGCGGGGTCCTTGGCGAGGAACGCCGATATCAGCGGGTGCAGGGCGGCCGGTACGCCGGTGAGGTCCGGCTCCTCCTGCGCGATGCGGTACATCAGGGCGTGGACGCCGCTGTCGGCCGTGCCGAACGGCATCCGGCCGCTGGCCGCGTAGGCGAGCACCGAGCCGAGGCAGAAGACGTCGCTGGCGGGCGTGACCTGCGCGCCGCGCACCTGCTCGGGCGACATGAAGCCGGGGGAGCCGACGGTCGCGCCGGTGCGCGTGAGGCCGCCGTCGGTGACGGTCTCCAGGGCACGGGCGATGCCGAAGTCGATGACGCGCGGCCCGTCCAGGGTGATCAGCACGTTGGACGGCTTGAGGTCGCGGTGGACGATGCCGGCGGCGTGGATGGCCTGCAGGGCGCGGGCGAGCCCGGCGCCGAGGATGCGGACGGACCGCTCGGGCAGCGGCCCGAAGTCCTGGTCGACGACCTGGCGCAGGGACGGTCCGGCGATGTAGCCCGTGGCGACCCAGGGCACGTCGGCCTCGGTGTCGGCGTCGAGGACCGGCGCCGTCCACTCCCCGCCGACCTGCCGCGCGGCCCGCACCTCCTGGCGGAAGCGGCGGCGGAACTCCTCCTGGCTCGCGAGCTCCGGCTGGATCAGCTTCACCGCGACGGTGCGGCCCCGATCGGACCGGGCGAGATAGACCCTGCCCATGCCTCCGGCGCCGAGCCGGCCGAGCAGCCGGTACGCGCCGAGTGTGCGTGGGTCCTCCGGCGACAGACTTTCCATGCCGGGCCCTCCTTCCCCCATGTTTCATCGCGGAGAATAGCGGCACGGCAAAGGGCCGGGTATCCGCACGGCGGAAGTGCGGACGCCCCGGCCCCGATGGCGACGGGCCCCGGCCGGCGCGGCCGGGCGGCCGGTCACTTGGGAAGGATGTTCTCCGCCTGCGGGCCCTTCTGTCCCTGGGCGATGTCGAAGCTGACCTTCTGGCCCTGCTGGAGCTCCCGATAGCCCTGCGTGGCGATGTTGGAGTAGTGGGCGAAGACGTCGACGCCGCCGTCGTCCTGCTCGATGAATCCGAAGCCCTTTTCCGAGTTGAACCACTTCACGGTGCCGGTAGCCAAGCTGGTCTCTCCTTAGTGGGGGCGCACGGCGGATTTCCGTACTCCGGGGAAAACGGAAGTGCGCCCGAGGTCACGGACCTTCAGGCGCACATGACTAATGGCAAAGGGTGCCAAAACCGCAACCGACCGTAGCAGGCAAACAGTGGCGAACGGGGTTTTCCGGGCGTTACGGCGATTCGCGTCGCCGGCACCGCGAACGGCCGGGAGCGGCCGCGAGCGGGGCACCCGGCACTGTGTCCGGGGCCGCGGCGAGCGGGCGACACAGTGCCGGTACCGGCCGGCCCGGGGTGCTCCCTAGGCTCGGGCCGCACCGAGCCCCTTTTCCGAGTTGCAGAGGTCACGCCCGTGAGCACCCAGCCCGACCCCGCCACCGGCGCGGCGATCAAGGCCGCCGACCGCGCGCACGTCTTCCACTCCTGGTCCGCGCAGGGCCTCATCGACCCGCTCGCCGTCGCCGGCGCCGAGGGCTCGTACTTCTGGGACCACGACGGCAACCGCTACCTCGACTTCTCCTCCCAACTCGTCAACACCAACATCGGCCACCAACACCCCAAGGTCGTCGCCGCGATCCAGGAGCAGGCCGGCCGCCTGTGCACGATCGCGCCGGGCTTCGCCGTCGACGTACGGTCCGAGGCCGCCCGACTGATCGCCGAGCGGACGCCCGGCGACCTCGACAAGATCTTCTTCACCAACGGCGGCGCGGAGGCCGTCGAGAACGCCGTACGGATGGCACGGCTGCACACCGGCCGCCCCAAGGTCCTCAGCGCCTACCGCTCGTACCACGGCGCCACCGCCGCGGCGATCAACCTGACCGGCGATCCGCGCCGTTGGCCCTCCGACACCGCCTCGGCGGGCGTGGTCCACTTCTGGGCGCCCTTCCTCTACCGCTCGCCCTTCCACGCGGAGACCGAGGAGCAGGAGTGCGAGCGCGCTCTGCGGCACCTCGAGGACACCATCGCCTTCGAGGGGCCGGGCACGATCGCCGCGATCGTCCTCGAGACCGTGCCCGGTACGGCCGGGATCATGGTCCCGCCGCCGGGCTACCTGCCGGGGGTGCGGGAGATCTGCGACCGGCACGGCATCGTCTTCGTCCTGGACGAGGTCATGTCCGGCTTCGGCCGCACGGGCCGCTGGTTCGCCGCCGACCACTTCGACGTCACGCCGGACCTGCTGACCTTCGCCAAGGGCGTCAACTCCGGCTACGTGCCGCTCGGCGGCGTCGCGATCTCCGCCGAGATCGCCGCCACCTTCGCCGAGCGGCCCTACCCGGGCGGCCTCACCTACTCCGGCCACCCGCTGGCCTGCGCGTCCGCCGTCGCCACCATCAATGCCATGGCCGAGGAGGGCATCGTCGAGAACGCCGCCCGCGTCGGCGCCGAGGTCATCGGCCCGGGCCTGCGCGAACTCGCCGAGCGGCACGTGTCGGTGGGCGAGGTCCGCGGGCTCGGCGCCTTCTGGGCCGTCGAGCTCGTCCGCGACCGCGCGACGCGCGAGCCGCTCGTGCCGTACGCGGCGACGGGGGAGGCGATGACGGCCTTCACGGCGGCCTGCCGGGAGGGCGGCCTGTGGCCTTTCGTGAACATGAACCGGACTCACGTCGTCCCGCCGTGCACGATCACGGACGCGGAGGCGAAGGAGGGCCTGGCAGCCCTCGACGCCGCCCTGGCGGTGGCGGACACGTACGTGGTTTGACGGCTGGAGGGGCCCGGGGGCTTGCCCCCGGTTT
>KL569555.1:7114-8291 GCA_000715685.1 Streptomyces lilacinus | reverse complement strand
CGGGAAGGGGCGGGACTGGGGAAACCCCATCCCGCCGCAACGGTGCTCGGCCACCGTCAAGGCACCCGGCGGTGCCGAACCGCCCCGCACCCCCCGGCAGGGGGACGGCACCCCGCCCACCGAGGGGGTGCGCGCCCCCGCCCGCGGCGGCCCTCGCATATCGTGTGCGAGGGCCGTGCGCATGCCAGGCGCGCCGCCCCACCGGAAGGGGAGACGGAGACCACATGCCAGGCAGTGAGGCGGTCAAGCGCACGACGCTGCGCTCGCAGATCGCCGACGCCCTGCGCGACGAGGTCATCGCGGGCCGGCTTCCGGCGGGTCGGCAGTTCACGGTGAAGGAGATCGCCGAGCAGTACGGGGTCTCGGCGACGCCCGTGCGCGAGGCGCTGCTCGACCTGTGCTCGCAGGGGCTGCTGGACGTCGAGCTGCACAAGGGCTTCCGCGTGCGCGAGTTCTCGCACGCCGACTTCCGCGACATGATCGAGGCCCGCACGCTGATCGTGGAGGGCATGTTCCGCCGCTCCACCGAGCGGGCGCTGCTGGCGGCCACCCCGGAGGCGCTGGCCTCGGCGCGGCGTCGGGCGGAGGAGGCCGGGCGCGCGGCGCTGGCCGGGGACCTCGACATTCTCATCGGGTACGACCTGCGCTTCTGGCGTGAAATGGCCTGCCTGGTGGGTAACCCCTACATATCCGACTTCCTGGACCGTGTGCGGGTGCAGGCCTGGGTCTTCACCGTGCCGTTGCTGCGGCGCCTGGAGGACCTGCAGGGACGGCTGTGGCACCGGCACGCCGAGCTGGTGGAGGCGATCGCATGCCGGGACGTGGAGCTCGCGCAGGAGATCATCGCCGCGTACAACGCCCACACACTGGACCTGATCGACGAGTTGTCGGACCGCTCGTGATCCTGTCCGACATTGATCGACTGAAGACCGCATAGGGTCGATGTCGCTCACTGTCGTCGACAAATGGATTGTGATGTCCAGTACTCAGCCGTCGGAGGCGCCCCCCGCGACCGGCGGCGGCACCGTCGACCTGACGGTGATCGTCCCGGCGTACAACGAGGAGGACCGGCTCGCCCCCACGCTGCGGGCGATCCGTGACCACCTCGCCCACCTCGAGGCCGAGAGCCTGCCCCCCACCTGGGAGCTGATCGTCGTCGACGACCTGTCTCTTATAC
>KL569555.1:6619-6854 GCA_000715685.1 Streptomyces lilacinus | reverse complement strand
CAGAGATGTGTATAAGAGACAGCCCGCCAACCGCGGCAAGGGCCACGCCGTACGGACCGGCGTCCTCGCCTCGCGGGGGCGCCGCGTCCTCGTCACCGACGCCGATCTGGCCACGCCCATCGAGGAGCTCGCGCTCCTGCAGGACCGCATGGACGCCGGCGCGACCGCCGCCGTGGGCTCCCGGGCGCTGCCCGGTTCGCGCATAGCCGTCCGCCAGCACCTGTCTCTTATACAC
>KL569555.1:4873-6375 GCA_000715685.1 Streptomyces lilacinus | reverse complement strand
GGGCCGGGCCGGCGCCCGGCTCATCAGCGCCGCCGCGGTGCCCGGCATCCGGGACACCCAGTGCGGCTTCAAGCTCTTCGACGGCGACAAGGCCCGTACGGCCTTCGCGGGCTCCCGGCTGGACGGCTGGAGCTACGACATCGAGATCCTGCGCTTCTTCCACCAGAAGGACTGGGAGGTCGCCGAGGTGCCCGTCCGCTGGGCCCATCAGCCGGGTTCCAAGGTCCGGCCGCTGGCCTACCCGACCGTGCTCGCCGACCTCATACGCATGCGCTGGCGGGCGGTGGGGCCCGTACGCCTCCTCATACCCGCGCTCTTCCTCTTCTGCGCCTACCTCATGTACGCCGGGCTGTGGGCCGGCCCCGGACACCGCTACCTCGCCGACTCGGGCTCCGACCAGCAGCAGTGGGAGTGGTTCTTCGCGGTCACCGCCGACAACGTCGCGCACCTGCGGAACCCGCTCTTCACCGACCTGCAGAACTTCCCCCTCGGCGTGAACCTCATGGCGAACACCGCCATGCTGGGCCTCTCGGTCCCCCTCGCGCCCCTCACCCTCGCCCTCGGCGCCCACGTCACCTGGGCCGTCGTCCTCACCGGCGGTCTGGCCGCGACGGCCTGCGCCTGGTACTGGCTGATGGCCAAGCGCTTCGTGCGTTCCCGTTGGGCGGCCGCCCTGGGCGGCGGGTTCTGCGCCTTCGCGCCGCCGATGATCTCGCACGGCAACGCCCACCCCAACTTCGTGGTGCTGTTCATGATGCCGCTGATCGTCGACCGGGCACTGCGGCTGTGCGAGGGTCGCCGGCCGGTCCGCGACGGCGTCGTCCTCGGCCTCTTCCTCGCCTACCAGATCTTCCTCGGCGAGGAGGCCCTGCTGCTGGCCGTCACCGGCCTCCTCCTCTTCGCGCTCGGTTACGCCGTCGCCTCCCCGGACGTCGCCCGCGCCGTCGTCCGCCCGCTGCTGCGCGGCCTCGGCGTCGCCGCGCTGGTGTCCGTACCGCTGGTCGCCGTCCCCGTCGGCTGGCAGTTCCTCGGCCCGCAGAGCTACCACAGCGTGCTGCACGGCATGGTCGGCAACAACCCGATGGCGCTCCTCGAGTTCGCCACCCGCTCCCTCGCCGGCGACGAGCACGTGGCGGCCTCGCTGTCGCTCAACCGCACCGAAGAGAACGGATTCTTCGGCTGGCCGCTCGTCGTCCTCACCGTCGTCCTCGTCGTCCGCCTGCGCGACCAGCCGCGCGTCCGGGCGCTCGGCTTCACCGCGCGCCAGAACATCCCGCTGCCGGGCACCGACAAGACGCTGCCCGGCCCGTGGCGGCTCGTGGCCCGCATGCCGTTCTTCGAGTCGGTCATCGAGTCCCGGGCGGCGATGGTCTGCGTGCCCGCGATCGGCATCCTCCTCGCCCTGGCCTGCGACCGGCTGGCCGTCCGGCGCCTGCGCAGCGAGCGCGAGACCTCGCAGCGGCTGCTGGGCTGGGCCGCGCTGGCCGTCGCGCTCCTGCCGC
>KL569555.1:714-4646 GCA_000715685.1 Streptomyces lilacinus | reverse complement strand
CGCTCCTGCCGCTGGTGCCGACGCCGTACCGCACGGTCGAGCGCGCGCCGGTGCCCGAGTTCGTCGCGAGCGGCGCGTGGCGGCAGTACGTGCGCCCCGGCCACACGCTCGTGCCCGTACCGGTGCCGAGCCCCACGGAGACCGCCGCCCTGGGTTGGCAGATCGACGCCGGCCTCGGCTTCGCCTTCCCCGGCGGCTACTTCAACGGCCCCTGGGGCCCGGACCGCGTCGGCATCTACGGACCCGAACCCCGCCCCACCTCCGACCTGCTCGCCAAGGTCCGCGAGACCGGCAGGGTGCCCGCGATCGACGAGCGGCAGCGCCGCGACTTCCGCTCCGACCTCGCCTTCTGGAACGCCGACGCCGTCGTCCTCACCCCGCAGGACGACGCGGGACCGCTGCGCGCGGCCGTCACGCGGCTGGCCGGCCGGGAGCCCGTGCGGTCCGCCGACGCGTGGGTGTGGGACGTGCGAGGCGCGCTGCCGTAGCGCAGCCCCTGTATGACAAACCGCTGAACGGCACTACGCTGTCCCGACCATCGCAGGAGAGGCAGAACGAGAGTGAGCTCACGTGGCCTGTGACCTCTGGCTAGTGCCCCTCGTCGACGTGCTGTGCCACAGCCCCGACAACCCCTTCGCCGAGGAGATCGCCGCGTACGACAAGGCGTTGGGCGACGCCGGGCTGCCCCCGGTGCCCGTCTTCGGCTACATGCCGGGCCTGTCCGGGGACGTGGCGCCGGTCGCGGCCTTCGACTACGACGCGCTGCACTTCCTGCGCCGTGCGCACATGCTGAACCTCTGCGGTCTGCCGGTCACTCCCGTGGATGAACTCGGCGGGGACTACGAGCAGTTGCTGGAGATGTTCGAGGCGACCGCGCAGCAGTCGCACCTGGTGTGGCACTACGACCACGCGGGGGCGTACGTGCCGGTCGATTTCGCGCACCCGCTGTTCAACGATGAACTCCTGGAGGGCGGGGGGCCGTTGGGCTCCAGCCATGGGCTGCTGCGCGAACTCCAGTCCGTGGCGCCGGTTCTGGGCATCGACCCGGCCAATCCGCCGGCCGCGCCGGCGGCTCCGGACCGGCCCACGACGCTCGAGGAGCGGGCGGCGCCGGGGCCGCACGACGACAGCCCGTTCGCGCGGGAGCGGCATGTGTGGCTGGGGCTGCACGCTGCCGCGACGCGGAGTCTGGGACAGGGGTCGATGATCGTCTTCAGCTAGGGGGTTCCCCGGTCCCGAGGGGACCGGGGACAACGCCCCGTTAGCGCGGCGACTCCGGCGGTCGCTGGCGCGGCATGTTGGGGCGGGTGTGCGGCGGCAGTGGGAAGCGGCCCACCGGGCCGCCGCCCTCGCCGCGCGGGCCCCACGCCACCAGCGACTGGGTGAGCAGCGGCGCCGGGCCCGCCCGGAACTCCACCATCCAGTCGGCCGTCTCGGCCCGTACGAGCTCCGAGACGTCCTCGGAGAAGCGCCGCAGCACCTGCAGGCAGCGCTCCGCCGCCTCGCTGGCCGTGCCCTCCGTCGGGCCGAGCACCTCGCGCACGCACTCCGACGCCCAGTCGAACTGCAGCACCTCCAGTCGGCGCTGCACCGCCTGCGCCGTCGCCACGCCCCGCATCCACCCGGACGTCAGCCCGAAGTAGCGGTCGCAGGCCACGCAGGCCACCGCGCCGAGCAGCGCCAGGAACGCCCACGCGGAGCCGGTGCGCAGCACCTTGGTCAGCTCCAGCAGCGGCAGGGCGGCCCCCACCACGGCGAAGGACGCGGCGCCCAGGCGCAGCCCGCGCGCCCAGCGGCGCTTCCAGGCCCGGTCGGTCAGGTACCAGTCCGCGAGGGTCAGCGCACCGCCCTCGACCCATCTGTACAACTCGTCCAGTCGCTCGGCGGGCTCTCCCCAGTCCCCGAGGGGGAAGGTCCGGCCGCGCAGGTCGCCCCGGTGCTGCCCGCCTTGGTGGCCTCCCTGCTCGCGCGGAAGCCCCTCGGGCTGCATCTCAGGCTGGCTCACCCCTGCACTCCCTCTCCGCCGTGTGCCGCGTCCCGTGCGTTATCCGTGATGGCAGCCTCCTTCCTACCGCCGAACGGCTGGCGTTGGGCGCAAGATCCAGCCTTTTCCGTCCTCAAGTGCGGCGGGATCAGGTATAGGCGGCAGGACAGCCTCACTCGAAAGAGTTCAAGAGGTTCCTACGAGTCGCCGGCGGGGCCCACCTCGTAGTGATTCACAAGGCGGGCCGTAGGGTGGCCCCTGTGAAGGTCCTCGTCATCGGCGGCGGCGCCCGCGAACACGCCCTGTGCCGCTCTCTGTCCCTCGACCCCGACGTCGGCGCGCTGCACTGCGCCCCCGGCAACGCCGGCATCGCCGAGATCGCCGAGGTGCACGCCGTCGACGCCCAGGACGGCGCGGCCGTCGCGGAGCTCGCCGCGGCCCTGCGCGCCGACCTCGTCGTCATCGGCCCGGAGGCGCCGCTCGTCGCCGGCGTCGCGGACGTCCTGCGCGAGCGCGGCCTCGCCGTCTTCGGCCCGTCGGCCGAGGCCGCGCGGCTGGAGGGCTCCAAGGCCTTCGCCAAGGACGTCATGGCCGCCGCGAACGTCCCCACGGCCCGCAGCTACGTGTGCACCACCCCGGAGGAGATCGACGAGGCCCTGGACGCCTTCGGCGCCCCGTACGTCGTCAAGGACGACGGCCTGGCCGCCGGCAAGGGCGTCGTCGTCACCTCCGACCTCGCCGCCGCCCGCGAGCACGCGCTGGCCTGCGACCGCGTGGTGATCGAGGAGTTCCTGGACGGCCCCGAGGTCTCCCTCTTCGCGATCACCGACGGTGAGACCGTGCTGCCCCTGCAGCCCGCCCAGGACTTCAAGCGCGCCCTCGACGCGGACCAGGGCCCCAACACCGGCGGCATGGGTGCCTACTCCCCGCTGCCCTGGGCCGACCCGAAGCTGGTCGACGAGGTGCTGCGGACGGTTCTCCAGCCCACCGTGGACGAGCTGCGCCGCCGGGGCACGCCCTTCTCCGGGCTGCTCTACGCGGGGCTGGCGATCACCTCGCGCGGCGTGCGGGTCATCGAGTTCAACGCGCGCTTCGGCGACCCCGAGACCCAGGTCGTCCTCGCCCGCCTCAAGACGCCGCTCGCGAGCGTCCTGCTGAACGCGGCGACCGGCAACCTGGCCGCCGAGCCGCCGCTGCGCTGGAGCGACAGCGCCGCGGTGACCGTCGTCGTCGCCTCCCACAACTACCCCGGCACCCCGCGCACCGGCGACGTGATCGAGGGCCTGGCGGAGGCGGCCGCGGTGGACAAGGCGTACGTCCTGCACGCGGGCACCGCGCGCGACGCCGAGGGCCGCGTGGTCAGCGCCGGCGGCCGGGTGCTGTCCGTCACCGCCACCGGGACCGACCTGGCCGCGGCCCGCGAGCGGGCGTACGAGGCCGTCTCCCGCGTTCGGCTGGCCGGCTCCCACCACCGCACCGACATCGCCGCGAAGGCGGCCGAGCAGGCCTGACCGGGGCTCTACGGGCCGTGCGGGCAGGCCCGTACGGCCCGTACGCGGTCCCGCCCGCTCCCCCGTTCGGGTCCGTGGAACACCTGGACCCGCGTGCGCATGTGCTTTGCCCAAAGCCATTCCATCGGGTGAGCGCTTGCCCAACCGGCTGACGCGCGCCCCGGCCCCAACTAGGGTGCGGCGCAGGCCGGCTGCCGCGCGGCTGACGCATCGGCTCGACCGGCCCACCGGCATTGCGATGTCAGAGGCCGGTGCCACAGTGGGGTGGGTAAGCAACGCACCTCGGCAGAGCACTACAGGCAACTGGGGGTGATCGGTCTCGTGGCAGGTTCCGAAGCAGGCGCGCCGGCCGCGCGCGCCCGAGCCCTCGCCGTGCTGCGGGTGCGCGGCGCCGCGCTGGCCCTCGCGCTGCTGCCGCTGTCTCTTATACACATCTC
>KL569555.1:0-466 GCA_000715685.1 Streptomyces lilacinus | reverse complement strand
ATCGTGCTCGCGGTGGGCTCCGCGACGGGCCGGATCCCGGACGGCCCGGTCCTGGACGTCGTCCGTCCGGCCGTCGCCGTCGTCGCCGTGCTCGCCCTGGTCGTGGCCGCGACGGTCGCGACCGTCGTCGCCCGGGCCCGCCCGGCCCTGAGCCCCACCGTGCCGATCCCCGAGGAGACGGCGCCCGACCTCCACCGCCTCGTGCGCGACCTCGCCGAGCGGCTCGAGGTCCCGGCGCCCTCGGCCATAGCCCTCACGCCCGACTGCGACAGCTGGCTGGAGGACCGCACCCACCCCGCGCACGCGCCGCCGCGCCGCTTCGCCCTGGTGCGGCCGCGGACGCCGGCCGCGCCGGTGCTGGTCATCGGCTCGCCCTTCCTGTGGTGGATGCGCGTCGCCGAGCTGCGCGCCCTGCTCGCGCCCGTCGTGGCGGGCACGGGCCCGGCCGCCCACCCCGACATAGCGG
>KL569554.1:18446-19590 GCA_000715685.1 Streptomyces lilacinus | reverse complement strand
CAGCAGCGCGTCATCCGCCGCGCCCTCTCCGGTGCCGGGCTGGCCCCGTCCGATGTGGACGTGGTCGAGGCGCACGGCACGGGCACGAGGCTGGGCGACCCGATCGAGGCGGAGGCGCTCCTCGCCACGTACGGTCAGGACCGGCCGGCCGACCGGCCGCTGTGGCTCGGCTCGGTCAAGTCCAACATCGGGCACACCCAGGCCGCCGCCGGTGTCGCGGGCATCATCAAGATGGTCATGGCCATGCGCCATGCCACCCTGCCCAGGACCCTGCACGCCGACGAGCCCGCACCGCACATCGACTGGTCGACCGGCGCACTCGGCCTGCTGACCGAGAACCGGCCCTGGGAGACCGACGGGCGACCGCGCCGGGCTGGCATCTCGTCGTTCGGCGTGAGCGGCACCAACGCTCACACGGTCATCGAGGAGTACGTCGCGGACGTCGCGCACGTGGACCAGGGCGCGACCGCCCGGCCCGCGGCGCCCGCCGCGTCCGCCCCGCGCCCGTTCCTGCTGTCCGCGCACTCCCCGGCCTCCCTGCGGGCCCAGGCAGCGCGGCTGCTGACGGCACTGGGCGCGGACGAGTCCGTACGCGACGAGGACCTGGCACCCGCCCTGGCCGCGTCCCGCGCCACGCTCAACCACCGGGCCGTCGTCCTCGCCGCCGACCGCCCCGCACTGCTGGCCGGCCTGGCAGCGGTGGCCGCCGACGAGGACGCACCGGAGGTGGTCCGGGGCCGACGCGAGCGCGGGCGGCTCGCCTTCCTGTTCTCCGGACAGGGGTCGCAGCGGCCCGGGGCGGGCAAGGAGCTGTACGCGTCCTTCCCGGTGTTCGCGGACGCGCTGGACGCGGTGTGCGCACGGATGGACGGTTCCTTGGACCGCCCGCTGCGTGAGGTCCTCTTCGGCGAAGGGGAGATGCTCGACCAGACCCACTACACCCAGACAGCGCTGTTCGCCCTCGAAGTCGCCCTCTTCCGGCTGCTGGAGTCGTGGGGCGTCACGCCCGACCACCTCCTCGGGCACTCCATCGGAGAGCTGGCCGCCGCCCACGTCGCCGGTGTGCTCTCTTTGGACGACGCGTGCACGCTGGTCGCCGCCCGCGGCCGCCTGATGCAGGCGCTGCCGTCCGGTGGCGCGATGC
>KL569554.1:14211-18185 GCA_000715685.1 Streptomyces lilacinus | reverse complement strand
GTGACGAGTCCGACATCGCCGAAGCCCTCGCCCCGTACCGGACGAAGGCCGACATCGCCGCCGTCAACGGCCCGGCCTCCCTGGTGATCTCGGGCGACGCGGACGTCGTCGCGGAGCTGGCCACCCGCTGGCAGGCGGAGGGGCGGCGGGTCAAGCAGCTCACCGTCTCGCATGCCTTCCACTCGCCCCACATGGATGCCATGCTCGACGAATTCGGCGCCCTGGCAGAGACGTTGACCTTCCGGGCCCCCCGCATTCCGATCGTCTCCAACGTCACCGGTAAGCCGGCCGACCCGGACGAAATCCGTACGCCCGGCTACTGGGTGCGCCACGTGCGCGAGGCCGTACGGTTCGCCGACGGCATCACCACCCTCCAGGAGGCCGGTGTCACCACGCTCCTGGAACTGGGCCCCGACGGTGTCCTCACCGCCATGGCCCGTCAGAGCACCGACGCCACCGCGATCCCCGTCCTGCGCAAGGGCCGGGACGAGGCCGGCACCCTGCTGCGGGCACTCGCCGAACTCCACGTCCACGGAAGGGCGGTCGACTGGCGTCCCCTCGTCGGTGACCAGGCCGCCTCTCACGTGGAGCTGCCGACGTACGCCTTCGACCGGACGCGCTTCTGGCCGCAGGCGCCGGCCGCGCAGCAGGCCGGACCGGCCGAGGACGGCTGGCGCTACCAGGTGTCGTGGCAGCGGTTCGACTCCCCGCCCGCCGCTCTCGACGGCACCTGGCTCGCTCTCCTGCCGGCCGGCTACGAGGAGGACCCGACGGTCGTCTCGACGCTGGCGGCACTCCGCTCCCAGGGGGCGGCACCGACCGCGCTGGCGGTCGACACCAGCGCCCCGGAATCAGCGCGGGACCTGCTGGCGCAGGCGGGCCCGGCGGCAGGCGTGGTGTCCCTCCTCGCCCTGGACGAGCGGCCCCATCCCGTGCATCCGCACCTGACCCGCGGCCTCGCCGCAACCGTCGAACTGACGCGGTCCCTCGAAGAGCTGGAGCCGGACGCGCGGCTGTGGTGCCTGACCCGGGGAGCCGTCACGGCCACCGGGTCGGACGCTCCGCCCAGCGACGCCCAGGCCCAGGCATGGGCACTCGGCCGGGTCGCCGCGCTCGAAGCGCCCCACCGCTGGGGCGGACTCGTCGACCTGCCGCCGACGTGGGACGAGCGCACCGCACAGGCACTCGCCCACGTCCTCGCCACCACCGGCGGCGAGGACCAGGTGGCCCTCCGGGCCGCAGGGGCACTCGCCCGCCGTCTGACCCCCGCACCGGCCCCGGCCGCTCCCGCTCCCCGCTGGGAGCCGTCCGGCACCGTGCTGATCACCGGCGGCACCGGGGCACTGGGCGCGGAGGTCGCGCGCTGGCTCGCCGCGCACGGCGCGGCCCACCTCGTCCTCGCCGGACGGCGCGGCGCCGACGCGCCCGGAGTCACCGAACTGATCGCGGAGCTGGCCGAGTCGGGCGCCACGGCCACCGCCGTCGCCTGCGACGTGAGCGACCGGCGGTCCCTGGCCGCCGCCCTCGCGTCCCTGCCCGCCGACCGGCCCCTCACCGCAGTGGTGCACGCCGCGGGAGTGTCCTCGGCGGCGGCGCTGGGCGAAACCGGCGCCGACCGGCTGGCGGAGGCGACCCGGGCGAAGGTGCTCGGTGCTCACCACCTCGACGAACTGCTCGGTGACACCCCCCTGGACGCCTTCGTCCTCTTCTCCTCGATCGCCGGAGTATGGGGAAGCGGCGGCCAGGCCGCGTACGCGGCGGGCAACGCGGCCCTGGACGCGCTCGCCGAACAGCGGCGCGCCCGCGGCCTGGCGGCCACGTCGATCGCCTGGGGCCCGTGGGCCGGTGCGGGCATGGTGGCCGACGGCGACAGCGCGGAGTACCTGGCCCGCCGGGGCCTGCGCGCCCTGCACCCCGAGCGGGCGGTCGAGGCCCTCGCCCGGGCCGTCGCCGGAAGCGACCCCTGCACCACGGTGGCGGACGTCGACTGGAACCGCTTCGTGGACGCCTTCACCGTCACCCGCCCCAGCCCCCTGCTGGCGGGCCTGGTGCGGCAGGCGGTACCGGAGCAGGCCCCGGCGACCCCCGGGGCACACCCCGGCCGGCCCCACCCCCTGCGCGAAAGGCTCGCCACCCTCACTCCGGAAGGACAGGAGGAGGCTCTCTCCGCTCTGGTGGCCACCGCCGTCGGTGAAGTGCTCCGGCACACCCCGGCCGACACGGTCGAACCGGAACAGGCATTCAAGGAGCTCGGCTTCGACTCCCTGACCGCCGTCGAGTTCCGCGACCGCCTGACCGGGGCGACCGGACTCTCCCTCCCCGCGACGCTCGTGTTCGACCACCCCACACCGCTGGACGTCACCCGCCACCTCATGGAGGAGCTGGCCCCCCGCACCCGAACCGGAGTCGGCAGCCTGCTGTCGGAACTCGACGCGGTGGAAGCCGAGTTCGCCCGCAATGCCCCCGACGGGCTGACCCGCGCCCGGGTCGCCGTCCGGCTCCAGGCCTTCCTGTCCAAGTGGACGAGTGGCGGGCAGGGGACGCAGGGAGAGGAGGAATTCCCTGTCGACGAGGCTTTCGAGGACGCCTTCGACGAGGCCACGGACGACGAGATGATCCAGCTCATCCAGCGCGAACTGGGGCTTTCCTGAGGGGAAAACACCGCCCTCACCTGCGAGGGACCCCCTAGGGGTGGTTAGGGGTTGTCGGTGCCCCACCGGTTTCGTACGGTCTCGATTGTTCGACCCATGGATCTTCAATTCGGTGTGTCCACCGGGCCGGGAATTCCGGTCCGGTGGCGCGTCATTCCTGTGCGCATTTAATTTTCGAGCTTGCCGGTCCGGAGAAGGTGGCATCGAGTGGCGGACGATCAGAAATACCTCGACTACCTGAAGCGTCTGACCGTCGACCTTCGGCAGACCAGGCGCCGGCTGTCCGCCGCCGAGGCGCGCGAGCACGAGCCCGTCGCCATCGTCGCCATGAGCTGCCGCTACCCCGGCGGTGTCGCTTCTCCCGAGGACCTGTGGCAGCTGGTGGTCTCCGGCCGTGACGGCATCACCGGCCTCCCGGACGACCGCGGCTGGGACCTGGACGCCCTCTACGACCCGGACCCCGAGCACTCCGGCACCTCCTACGTGCGCGAAGGCGGGTTCGTCCACGAGGCGGGGCGGTTCGACGCGGGGCTGTTCGGGATCTCGCCGCGCGAGGCCCTCGCGATGGACCCGCAGCAGCGGCTCATGCTGGAGACGAGCTGGGAGGTCTTCGAGCGTGCGGGGATGGACCCGCTGTCGCTGCGCGGCACCCGCGCCGGAGTCTTCATCGGATCGTCCTCGTCCGCGTACGGGGCCGGCATCGGCAAGCTGCCCGAGGAGGTCGAAGGCCACCTGCTGACCGGCAACGCGCCCAGCGTGGTGTCGGGGCGGGTGGCGTACTCCTTCGGTCTGGAGGGCCCGGCGGTCACGGTGGACACAGCGTGTTCGTCGTCGCTGGTGGCGCTGCACCTCGCGGTGCAGGCGCTCCGCAACGGCGAGTGCGACATGGCGCTCGCGGGCGGTGTCACGGTGATGGCGATTCCCGGCATCTTCACCGAGTTCAGTCGCCAGGGCGGGCTCGCCCAGGACGGCCGCTGCAAGTCGTTCGCGGCCGGCGCCGACGGGACCGGCTGGGGCGAGGGTGTCGGCGTGCTGCTCGTGGAGCGGCTGTCGGATGCCCGTCGCAACGGTCATCAGGTGCTCGCGGTCGTGCGGGGTTCGGCCGTCAATCAGGACGGCGCGTCCAACGGACTGACCGCCCCCAACGGCCCCTCCCAGGAGCGTGTCATCCGTGCCGCCCTGGCCAACGCGCGTCTGGACGCGCCGGACGTGGACGTCGTCGAGGCGCACGGCACCGGTACCACCCTCGGTGACCCGATCGAGGCGCGGGCCCTGCTCGCGACGTACGGGCGGGACCGCGACGCGGACCGGCCGCTGTGGCTC
>KL569554.1:13103-13931 GCA_000715685.1 Streptomyces lilacinus | reverse complement strand
CCGCGACGCGGACCGGCCGCTGTGGCTCGGCTCGATCAAGTCGAACATCGGCCACACCCAGTCGGCCGCCGGTGCGGCCGGTGTGATCAAGATGGTCATGGCGATGCGGCACGGAGTGCTGCCCAAGACCTTGCACGTGGACGCGCCCACGAGTGAGGTCGACTGGAGCCGCGGTGCGGTGGAGCTGCTGACCGAGGCGCGGGAGTGGCCGGAGGCGCAGGGCCGCCCGTGGCGAGCCGGTGTCTCCTCGTTCGGGGTCAGCGGCACCAACGCCCATGTGATTCTCGAGCGGTTCGACCAGGACACCGAGCAGGGCACGGAGCAGGACACCGAGCAGGACTCCGAGCAGGCCGAGGTCGCCGAGCAGGAGGTCGGCGACGGTGTCGTTCCCGGCGTGGTGCCGTGGATCCTGTCCGGCCGTACGGAGGGGGCCCTGGCGGCCCAGGCGGAGCGGCTCCTGCCGGTGGCGGAGACGGACGTCACGCCCGCGGACGTCGCTGCCTCGCTGGTGAACTCGCGGGCGACGCTGGAGCACCGCGCGGTGGTGCTGGGCGGGGACGCGGCGGAGCTGAAGGCCGGGCTGACGGCTCTGGCGCAGGGGAGCGGTGCCGCGGCGGACGTGGTGCGGGGCGTCGCCCGGCCGGTTTCGGGTGCGGTCTTCGTCTTCCCGGGCCAGGGGTCGCAGTGGGTGGGCATGGCCACGGGGCTGCTGGAGTCGTCCCCGGAGTTCCGGGAACGGATCGAGGAGTGCGAGCAGGCTCTCTCCGGGTTCGTGGACTGGTCGCTGACCGATGTCTTGCGTGCTGACGCGGAGGCGGGCTGGTTCGA
>KL569554.1:12535-12784 GCA_000715685.1 Streptomyces lilacinus | reverse complement strand
CCTGGCGTGCGGCGGGAATTGCTCCGGCCGCTGTTGTCGGGCATTCCCAGGGTGAGATCGCGGCTGCAGTTGTTGCCGGTGCGCTGAGTGTGCGGGACGGTGCCAGGGTGGTGGCCCTGCGCAGTCAGGCCATCGCCGAGGTGCTGGCGGGACAGGGCGGCATGGTCTCCGTCGCCGTCTCCCGTTCGGATGCCGAAGAGCTGATCGCATCCTGGGGCGGTGAGATCTCGGTCGCGGCGGTCAACGGCC
>KL569554.1:11594-12477 GCA_000715685.1 Streptomyces lilacinus | reverse complement strand
ACCTGGCGTGCGGCGGGGGTCGCTCCGGCCGCTGTTGTCGGTCATTCGCAGGGTGAGATCGCGGCTGCGGTCGTTGCGGGTGGCCTGTCCGTCGAGGACGGTGCCCGGGTGGTGGCCCTGCGCAGTCAGGCCATCGCCGAGGTGCTGGCTGGACAGGGTGGCATGGTGTCGCTGGCTCTGTCGCGTTCGGATGCCGAAGAATTGATCGCGGCCTGGGGCGGTGAGATCTCGGTCGCGGCGGTCAACGGCCCCACCGCGACCGTCGTATCCGGCAGTGCGGGTGCTCTGGAGGACCTCCTCGCTTCGTGCGAGCAGCGTGGGATCCGGGCTCGTCGCATTCCGGTCGATTACGCCTCCCATTCCCACCACGTCGAGCAGATCGAGGCCCGCGTACTGGCCGAGCTTTCCGAGCTGGCCCCGGGTCCGGCCGGTGTCCCCTTCTATTCGGCGGTCACCGCCGAGCTGATCGACACCAGTAGCCTCGACGCCCGCTATTGGTACGAGAACCTGCGTCGCACCGTCCGTTTCGAGGACACCGTGCGTGCTCTCCTCGAGGCGGGGCTGACCACCTTCGTCGAGGTCAGCGCCCACCCCGTGCTGACCGTGGGTCTCGAGGAGATCGTCGACGACAGCGGGCGCGCCGCCACTGTCCTGGCCACCCTGCGCCGCGACCATGGTGACCAACGGCAGTGGCTCACCGCCCTCGCCCAGGCCCACGTCCAAGGCCTCCCCGTGGACTGGACCACCGTCCTCGCCCCCTACCGCGGCCGCCCGGTGGACCTCCCCACCTACCCCTTCCAGCACCGGACCTACTGGCCCAAGGCCGGTACGGGCGCCGGTGACCCGGCCTCGGCCGGACTGGCCGCCGTGCACCACCCGCTGT
>KL569554.1:10791-11295 GCA_000715685.1 Streptomyces lilacinus | reverse complement strand
GTATAAGAGACAGGCTCTCCGCCGCCGTGGAACTCGCGGACGGCGACGGCGCACTGTGGACCGGCCGTCTCTCCCTCGCCGTCCAGCCCTGGCTCGCGGACCACACGGTCCTGGACACCGTCCTGCTGCCCGGCACCGCGTTCGTGGAACTCGCCCTCCAGGCGGGCGAACAGGCCGGCTGCCCCGTGCTGGAGGAACTGACCCTCGAAGCACCGCTGACCCTGCCCGAGCACACCGGCGTACAGCTCCAGCTCGCCGTCGGCGCGCCGGACGCCGAGGGACGCCGTACCGTCAGCGTCCACTCGCGCGCCGAACGGGCCGAGGCGGGACAGCCCTGGACCCGGCACGCCCGCGGCACCCTGACCGCGGAAGCCGTGCGGCCCGCCTTCGACCTGGCCGCCTGGCCCCCCTCGGACGCCGAGCCGCTGCCCGTCGAGGGCTTCTACGAGGCGCTCGCCGCGGCGGGTTACGCGTACGGCCCCGCCTTCCAGGGCCTGCGCGCCG
>KL569554.1:10146-10559 GCA_000715685.1 Streptomyces lilacinus | reverse complement strand
CCTTCCAGGGCCTGCGCGCCGCCTGGCGGCACGGCGACGAGGCGTACGCCGAGGTCGCCCTGCCCGAGGAGGCGCGCGCCGACGCCGCGCCGTTCGCGCTCCACCCGGCGCTGCTGGACGCCGCCCTGCACGCCGCCGGACTCGGCGGACTGCTCGGCGCCGACGGCCGGGCCGGACTGCCCTTCGCCTGGAGCGGAGTGTCGCTGTACGCGACCGGGGCACAGACCCTGCGCGTACGGCTGACCGCCGTCGGTGCCGACACCGTCGCCGTCGCCGTCGCGGACGCCACCGGGGCACCGGTGGCCGAGGCCCGGTCGCTGACCCTGCGCCCGGTCACCGCCGGACAGCTGCGGCAGGCCAGGGGCGGCGACGTGGCGGGCTCACTCTTCCGCGTCGAGTGGATGCCGCTGGCC
>KL569554.1:6104-9913 GCA_000715685.1 Streptomyces lilacinus | reverse complement strand
GATGTGTATAAGAGACAGCCTCCCTCCTGACCGTCGTCGGTGACCGCCGCGAGCTCCCGGCGGACCTCCTGGTGTCCTGGTACGCCGACCCGGACGCCCTGCGCGCCGAGCTGGAGGCGGGGACGCCCACACCCGGCGACGTGGTGTGGTGCCTGCCCGAGACGGCCGGTGGTGACCTGCGGAGCACCCTGTACGACACCCTGGGCGTCGCCCAGGAATGGCTGCGGGACGAGCGGCTGGCCGACACCCGGCTCACCGTGCTGACCAGCGGCGCGGTCGCCGTCGGCGCGGGCGAGGACGTACCCGGCCTGGCGGCCGCGGCGGCCCGTGGCCTGCTCGGGTCCGCCCAGTCGGAACACCCCGGCCGCCTCCGCCTCGTCGACATCGACCGGCGCCCGGAGTCCTGGCGGGCACTGCCCGCCGCCCTCGCCCTGGACGAGCCCCAGCTGGCCCTCCGCGCGGGGGAGGTGCTGGCACCCCGGCTCGCGCGGGCCGGTGAGCCTCCGCTCGCCCCGCCCGCCGGCGACGGCGCCTGGCGCCTCGACACCACCGGCGGAGGCGGCATCGACGACCTGGCGCTGCTGCCCGCGCCCGCCGCCGAAGCCCCGCTCGCCCCCGACGAGGTACGGGTCGCGATCCGTGCGGCCGGGGTGAACTTCCGGGACGTCGCGATCGCCCTCGGCATCGTGCCGGACCAGACGGTCATGGGCACCGAGGGCGCGGGCGTGGTCGTGGAGACCGGCTCGGCGGTCACCGACCTCGCCGTCGGTGACCGGGTGTTCGGCCTGCTGGCGGGCTGCTTCGCCCCGGTGACCGTGGCCCAGCGCCGGGCCCTGGTGCGGATGCGCCCCGAGTGGACGTTCGCCGAGGCGGCGTCGGTGCCGACGGTGTTCCTCACCGCGTACTACGGGCTGGTCGACCTGGGCCGGGCCAAGGCGGGCGAGTCCCTGCTCGTCCACGCGGCGGCGGGCGGGGTCGGCATGGCCGCCGTACAGATCGGCCGCCACCTCGGACTGGAGGTCTTCGGCACGGCGAGCGCCGGCAAGGAGCACGTCCTGCGCTCGTGGGGCCTGGACGACGAGCACATCGCCTCCTCCCGGACCACCGACTTCGAACCGCACTTCCGGGTCACCACCGGCGGACGCGGCGTGGACCTCGTACTGAACTCGCTGTCCGGGGAGTTCGTGGACGCCTCGATGCGGCTGCTGGCCCCCGGCGGGCGGCTCATCGAAATGGGCAAGACGGACATCCGCGACGCGGTCGAACTGGCCGAGGAGTACCCCGGGGTCTCCTACCGGGCGTTCGACCTGAGCGAGGCCGGGCCGGAGCGGATCGGCGCGATGCTGGACGAGATCCTCGCCCTGCTGGACGGGGGCGAACTGCGGACCCTGCCGGTGACCGGCTGGGACCTGCGGGAGGCGCCGGAGGCGTTCCGCTTCATCAGCCGGGGCCGGCACATCGGCAAGAACGTGCTGACCCTGCCGCCCCCGGTGGACGCCGACGGCACCGTGCTGATCACCGGTGGCACCGGGGTGCTGGGCGGAGCGCTCGCACGGCACCTGGCGACCGCGTACGGGGTACGGCACCTGCTGCTCGTCAGCAGGCAGGGGCCCGCCTCCCAGGGCGCTGACGAACTCGTCGCCGAACTGGGCGAGTTGGGAGCGGAGGCCCGCGTGGTGGCGTGCGACGTCGCGGACCGGGAGGCGCTGCGGGACCTCCTCGCGGCCGTCCCGGCGGAGCACCCGCTGACCGGTGTGGTCCACGCGGCGGGAGCGCTCGACGACGGCGTCTTCGACGCCATGAGCCCCGACCGGCTCGACACGGTGCTGCGCCCCAAGGCCGATGCCGCGCTGGCCCTGCACGAGCTGACGCTCGACGCGGACCTGGCGATGTTCGTGCTGTACTCCTCCTTCTCGGCCACCCTCGGCTCGCCGGGACAGGCCAACTACGCCGCCGCCAACGCCTTCCTGGACGCGCTCGCCCGGCACCGCAGGCACCGGGGACTTCCCGCCACCTCGCTCGGCTGGGGGCTGTGGGAACAGGCCAGCGCCATGACCGGGCACCTGACCGGCGGAGACCTCGCCCGGGCGGGCCGGGCCGGACGCTCGCTCACCACGGAACACGGGCTGGCGCTCTTCGACCGCGCCCTTGCGCACGGCGCCTCGCACCTGCTGCCGACCCACCTGGACCTGGCCGCCCTGCGCGCCGGGGCCGACGGGGCGGCCGCGATCCCGGCGCTGCTGCGCGGCCTGGTCGGGGCCCCCGTCCGCCGGACGGCGGAGCAGGCACCCGGGACCCGGGAATCGACGGCCGACCGGCTGGCCCGGCTGCCCGAGCGCGAGCGGCGCCGCGCACTGACCGAGCTGGTCAGGGCGTACGCCGCCGGAGTCCTCGGGCACTCCACGCCTGCGGCGATCGGCGCCGAACGGCCCTTCAGGGACGTCGGCTTCGACTCGCTCACCGCGGTCGAGCTGCGCAACCGACTCGCCTCGGCGACCGGACTGCGGCTCCCGGCCACCCTGGCGTTCGACCACCCGACGCCGGGTGAGCTGGCAGAGCACCTGCTGACCAGGCTGCCCGTCGCACCGTCGGCCGCACCCGCCCAGGACGTACGGGACGTACTCACCCAGGTCGAGCGGCTCACCGAACGGCTCGACTCGCTCATCGAGGAGGAGGGCGATCCCGCACTGCTCGGTGAACGCCTCCAGACCCTCGTCCGGCGCCTCGGCGCACTCGGCGGCAGAACAGCCTCCAACAGCAAGAACGACAGCACCGCGGACAGCAGCACCACGGACAGCCCTGTGGCGGAACGGATCGACCGTGCGTCTGCCGACGACCTTTTCGACTTCATCGACAACGAGCTCGGTGTCTCGTGAGAGCCGGCCACGACAGCCGCGGCGACGGACGGATTGAAGGACAGGACCCGATGGCCAACGAAGACAAGCTCCTCGAATACCTCAAGCGCGTGACGGCCGACCTGTCGGAAACCAGGCAGCGGCTGCGCGAAGCCGAGGAGGGGGCGCCGGAGAGCATCGCGATCATCGGCATGAGCTGCCGCTTCCCCGGAGGGGCGGAGTCGCCGGAAGAGCTGTGGAACCTCGTCAAGGAGGGCAGGGACGCCATCGGCGGCCTGCCCGAGGGCCGCGGCTGGGACACCGCTCGCGGCGACGCGCTCGGCCTCAGGGGCGGCTTCGTCCCGGACGCCGACCGGTTCGACGCCCCGCTGTTCGGGGTCAGCCCCCGCGAGGCGCTGACCATGGACCCGCAGCAGCGGCTCGTGCTGGAGGCGTCCTGGGAGGCGTTCGAGCGGGCCGGGATCGACCCGCGCTCCACCCGGGGCAGCGGCACCGGCGTCTTCATCGGCGCGGGCGCCTCCAACTACGCGCTCGGCGCGGACCTTCCGGAGGAGGCCGAGGGGCACCTGCTCACCGGCAGCGCCGGCAGCGTGCTGTCCGGGCGCGCGGCCTACACCTTCGGTCTCAAGGGCCCCGCCATCACCACGGACACCGCCTGCTCGTCCTCGCTGGTGGCCCTGCACCTGGCCGCGCAGGCGCTGCGCGGCGGCGAGTGCGCGATGGCACTGGCCGGCGGCGTGAGCGTGATGGCCGGCCTCGGCCTGTTCAGCGAGTTCGGCCGACAGGGCGGACTCGCCTCCGACGGCCGCTGCAAGGCGTTCTCCGCCGCCGCCGACGGCATGGGCATGGCCGAGGGCGCGGCGATGGTCCTGGTGACCACCCGTTCCCACGCCGAGCGCAACGGCTACCCCGTCCTCGCCCTGATCCGCGGCTCCGCCGTCAACCAGGACGGCG
>KL569554.1:5584-5946 GCA_000715685.1 Streptomyces lilacinus | reverse complement strand
CGCCGACGGCACCGGCTGGGGCGAGGGCGTCGGCGTACTGCTCCTGGAGCGGCTCTCCGACGCACAGCGCAACGGCCACGAGGTCCTGGCCGTGATCCGCGGCACCGCCGTCAACTCCGACGGCGCCTCCAACGGCCTCACCGCCCCCAACGGGCCGTCCCAGGAGCGGGTCATCCGCCAGGCACTCGCCAACGCGCGGCTGTCGGCCGCCGAGGTCGACGTCGTCGAGGCGCACGGCACCGGCACGACCCTCGGTGACCCGATCGAGGCGCAGGCACTGCTCGCCACGTACGGCCGGGAGCGGGACGAGGACCGTCCGCTGTGGCTGGGCTCGGTCAAGTCCAACATCGGGCACACTCAGG
>KL569554.1:3763-5292 GCA_000715685.1 Streptomyces lilacinus | reverse complement strand
CCGCCGCCGGCATGGCCGGCGTCATCAAGATGGTCATGGCGATGCGCCACGGCGCACTGCCGCGGACCCTCCACGCCGAAGAGGCCTCCCCCCACATCGACTGGGCGTCCGGCGCCGTCGAACTCCTCACCGAGGAGCGGCCGTGGCCCGAGACGGGGCGCCCCCGCCGGGCCGGTGTGTCCTCGTTCGGCATGAGTGGCACCAACGTGCACGCCATCCTGGAGCAGGCCCCGCGGCAGGAGCCCGCGCAGGGCGTCCCCACCGGGACCGCCCCCGGCCTGCTGCCGTTCCCGGTCTCCGGCCGCACACCGCGGGGGCTGGCCGAACAGGCCGGGAAGCTCCTGGAATTCGTACGGGCCGACGACGCGCCCGCACTGCTGGACACCGGCCTCTCCCTCGCCACCACCCGCGCCGCCCTGGAGCACCGGGCCGTCGTGCTCGCCGGTGACCGCGAGACCCTCCTGCAGGGCCGGCCTGGCCTTCCTCTTCGCCGGCCAGGGCGCGCAGCGCGCGGGCATGGGCCGCGAACTGTACGAGGCCTTCCCGGCGTTCGCCCGGGCGCTGGACGACGTCGCCGCTCTGCTCGACCCGGAGCTGGACCGCCCGCTCAATGAGATCCTTTTCGACGACGGAGTGCTGCGCGACGGCGAGAAGCTGATCGACCGCACTGTCAACACCCAGCCCGCGCTGTTCGCCCTCGAAGTCGCCCTGTTCCGGCTCTGGGAGTCCTGGGGCGTCACCCCGGACCTGCTCCTCGGCCACTCCGTCGGTGAACTGGCCGCCGCCCACGTGGCGGGCGTGCTCTCGCTGGAGGACGCCTGCACGCTGGTCGCCGCCCGTGGCCGGCTGATGCAGGAGCTGCCGTCCGGCGGGGCGATGCTGGCCGTCGAGGCGAGCGAGGCGGAGGCGCGGGAATCACTGGCCGGCCTGGTGGCACAGATCGGCATCGCCGCCGTCAACGGCCCCCGCTCGGTGGTGCTGTCCGGCACCGAGGACGCTGCCGCGAAGCTGCGCGAGCACTGGCTCGGTCGGGGCCGCAAGGTCAAGTGGCTGACGGTCTCGCACGCCTTCCACTCGCCGCTGATGACCCCGATGCTCGACGGATTCGCCTCCGTGGCACGGAAGCTGACCTTCCACGAGCCGCGGATCCCGATCGTCTCCGACGTCACGGGCGAGCTCGCCGACCCCGCCGAACTGTGCACCCCCGAGTACTGGGTGCGGCACGTCCGCGAGGCGGTCCGGTTCGCGGACGGCGTCGGCGCCCTGCGCGCCGCGGGCGTCACCACCTTCGTGGAGCTGGGGCCCGGCAGCGAACTCACCGCGCTGGCCAAGGAGACCGCCCCGCTGGAGGCCCTCCGCGCCGTGCCGTCGCTGCGCGCCGACCGCGGCGAGCCGCGCGCCCTGCTGGAGGCGCTCGCGGGCGTGCACCTGGCCGGCCGGCCCGTCGACTGGCAGGCCGTCTTCGGCCCGTGGGGCGGCCGCCGCGTCGCGCTGCCCACCCTCGCCTTCCAGCCCTGTCTCTTATACAC
>KL569554.1:747-3532 GCA_000715685.1 Streptomyces lilacinus | reverse complement strand
CGCCGCCGCGGCGGAGGGCACGCGCGTCCCCGCCGTGCGGAGCTCCGCGGAGGAGAGCTTCTGGGCGGCCGTGGAGGCGGCGGACCTGGCGGCCGTCGCGGACACCCTCGACCTGCCCGCCGACCACGGCCTGGACGCCGTGCTGCCCGCCCTCACCGCCTGGCGCAGGGGCAGCACCGACAAGGCCACCGTCGACTCGTGGCGCTACCGGGTCACCTGGCAGCGGGTGGAGACACCTGCCGGGAACCTGTCCGGCACCTGGCTGCTGGTGGTGCCCGCCGACGAGACGGACGGCCCGCGGGCCACCGCCGTCGCCGAGGGCCTGCGCGCCCACGGCGCCGACGTCGTCACGGTGCCCGTCGCCCCCGCCGAGACCGACCGCTGGACCCTCGCCGGGGACCTCCTGGAGCAGGCCACCGCGTGCGGCGGCGTCACCGGCGTCCTGTCGCTGCTCGGCACCGCCGAGGCACCGCACGCCGAGTACCCCCAGGTCACCACCGGACTCGCGCTCACCCTGCTGCTCGTCCAGGCCCTCGGTGACGCCGGCGTCGACGCCCCGCTGTGGTGCGCGACCCGGCAGGCCGTCCCGGCCGGGCGCACCGACCGCGCACCGCACCCCGCCCAGGCGCAGGTGTGGGGCTTCGGCCGGGTCGCCGCCCTGGAGTACCCGGGCCGCTGGGGCGGGCTCGTCGACCTGCCCGAGCAGCTGGACGACCGCGCCGTCGCCGACCTGGCCTCCGTACTGACCGGTGGCCATGACGAGGACCAGGTCGCGGTGCGCGCCACGGGCGTCCTCGCCCGCCGCCTGGTACGCGCACCCTGGACCGGCGCCGCCGGGCCCGCCTGGCAGCCCACCGGAACCGTCCTGATCACCGGCGGCACCGGCGCCCTCGGGGGGCGCGTCGCCCGCTGGCTCGTCACCCGCGGCGCCCGGAGCCTCGTGCTCACCGGCCGCCGAGGCCCGGACACCCCCGGCGCCGCCGAACTGGTCGCGGAACTCCGGGCGTCGGGCGCCGAGGCGACCGTCGTCGCCTGCGACGCGGCCGACCGCGCCGCGCTCGCCGCGCTCCTCGAGGAGCACCCGGTGACGGCCGTGTTCCACGCGGCGGGCATCGCGGAGTCCGGCGCGCCGTCCGAGATCAGCGTGGCCGAACTCGGGGACGTCGTCCGCAGCAAGGTCGACGGCGCCGAGAACCTCGACGCCCTCCTGGCCGACACCCCGCTCGACGCGTTCGTGATGTTCTCCTCCATCGCCGGGATCTGGGGCGACGGCCGCGCCGCCGGGTACTCCGCCGCCAACGCCCACCTCGACGCCCTCGCGGAGCGCCGCAGGGCCCAGGGCCGCCCGGCCACGGCCGTCGCCTGGGGCCCGTGGGGCGGCGGCGGCATGGCCGCCGACAGCGAACTCCAGGAGCACCTCTCCCGGTTCGGCCTCGCCCCGATGGACCCCGAGCTGGGCATCTCCGCCCTCGCCCAGGCCCTCGACGCACGCGAGACCTGCCTCACCGTCGCCCACGTCAACTGGGCCCGCTTCGCACCCGTGTTCAGCACCTCCCGGCCCGCCCCCCTGCTCCACGGGATACCCGAGGCCGCCGAGGTCCTCCGCCCCGCGGACGACACGGGCGGCGGCCGGAACACCGTCGCGGCCGCCTGGACGGAGCGGCTGACCTCCCTGCCCCGCGCCCGGCGCGCGGGCCTCCTCCTCGACCTCGTACGGTCCGAGGCGGCGGCCGTGCTCGGCTACCGCTCCACCGATGCCGTCGCACCCGACCGCCCCCTGAAGGACCTCGGCATCGACTCGCTCACGGCGGTCGAGGTCAAGGAACGGCTCGCGTCCGCCCCCGGCCTGCCGCTGCACGCCGGGCTCGTCTTCGACTACCCGACCTGCGAGGCGCTCAGCCGCCACCTGCTGGGCCAGCTCGTCGACGCACCCACCGAACAGGCCGCGCCGACCACGGCGGTCGTCTCCGACGATCCCGTCGCGATCGTCGCCATGAGCTGTCGGCTGCCCGGCGGCGCCGTCTCCCCCGAAGCGCTCTGGGACCTGGTCGCCTCCGGCACCGACGCCGTCTCCGCCTTCCCCACCGACCGCGGCTGGGGCCTGGACGGCTCCGACGCCGGCTACGCCCGCGAGGGCGGCTTCGTCTACGACGCCACCGCCTTCGACGCCGCCTTCTTCGGGATCTCCCCGCACGAGGCCCTCGCCATGGACCCGCAGCAGCGGATGATCCTCGAAGCCTGCTGGGAGGTCCTGGAGCGCAACGGCACCCCGCCGGACTCCGTGCGCGGCAGCCGGATCGGCGTCTTCGTCGGCGCCTCCAACTCCGCCTACGCCGGCGGCGTCGAGCTCCCCGCCGAATCGCTCGGTCACGCCCTCACCGGCAGCGCCAACAGCGTCATCTCCGGCCGCGTCTCCTACGTGCTCGGCCTCGAGGGCCCCGCCGTCACCGTCGACACCGCCTGTTCCTCCTCCCTGGTCGCCCTGCACATGGCCGTCCAGGCGATCCGGGCGGGGGAGTGCTCCCTGGCGATGGCCGGCGGCGTCACGGTGATCCCCTCACCGGCGGTCTTCGCGGCCTTCGACCAGCAGAACGGCCTCGCCTCCGACGGCCGCTGCAAGTCCTTCGCCGCCGCCGCCGACGGCACCAGCTGGGGCGAGGGCGCCGCCGTGCTCCTCGTCGAGCGCCTCTCCGACGCCCGCCGCAACGGCCACGAGGTCCTCGCCGTCATCCGCGGCTCCGCCGTCAACCAGGACGGCGCCTCGCAGGGCCTCACAGCCCCCAAC
>KL569554.1:346-657 GCA_000715685.1 Streptomyces lilacinus | reverse complement strand
TTCGCCGAGGCCGCCGACGGTACGGGCTGGTCCGAGGGCGTCGCCGTGGTGCTCGTGGAGCCGCTCTCCGAGGCCCGCCGCAAGGGGCACGACGTGCTCGCGGTCGTACGGGGTTCGGCCATGAACTCCGACGGGGCCTCGAACGGACTGACCGCCCCCAACGGCCCCTCCCAGCAGCGCGTCATCCGTGCCGCCCTGACCGGCGCCGGGCTGACGTCCGCCGACGTGGACGCCGTCGAGGGCCACGGCACCGGCACCACCCTCGGTGACCCGATCGAGGCCCGCGCCCTGCTGTCGGTGTACGGCCGGGG
>KL569554.1:0-140 GCA_000715685.1 Streptomyces lilacinus | reverse complement strand
CCCAGGAACGCGTCATCCGCCAGGCCCTCGCCAATTCGGGCCTCACCACTGCCGACATCGACGCCGTCGAGGCACACGGCACCGGCACCCCCTCGGTGACCCGATCGAGGCGCAGGCGCTCCTCGCCACGTACGGCCAGG
>KL569553.1:6920-7482 GCA_000715685.1 Streptomyces lilacinus | reverse complement strand
CTTGATGTTGCCGGGGTTGACGCGGACCGCGGCGCAGCCGGCGTCGATGGCGGCGAAGACGTACTTCGGCTGGAAGTGGATGTCCGCGATGACGGGGATCTGCGACTTCTTCGCGATGATCGGCAGCGCGTCGGCGTCGTCCTGGGTCGGGCAGGCGACGCGGACGATCTGGCAGCCGGAGGCGGTGAGCTCGGCGATCTGCTGCAGGGTGGCGCCGATGTCCGACGTGCGGGTGGTCGTCATGGACTGCACCGACACGGGGGCGTCGCCGCCGACGGCGACGGATCCGACCTGGATCTTGCGGCTGACCCTGCGGTCGGCGAGCTTGGTCGGAACGGACGGCATTCCAAGCGAAATCGCAGTCATCTGGCGAGCTACCCCAAGGTGTGAATCAAGGTCCCGAGATCGGCGGGCTCCGCCACCGAGGTTACGGCACCGGGTCCCTTCGGAGCACATTGCCGGTCCCCTGCGGGGTGCGCGCTTGCGGGGTGCGCTGCCGGATGCGCCTGCGGGGTGCGCCTGCGGCGGGCGGTGCCCCGGTCCCGCCCTTTCGCCGTTCCTC
>KL569553.1:4306-6648 GCA_000715685.1 Streptomyces lilacinus | reverse complement strand
CGGACGGGCTGACAAAGTCAGCCCGTCCGGCGATTGAGGACACCACGCCCCCTACGTCAGCCGCACCGGGTTCACCACATCCGCGATCAGCACCAGCAGCGTGAAGCACACGAAGATCCCGGCCACCACGTACGCCACCGGCATCAGCTTCGCCACGTCGAACGGGCCCGGGTCCGGGCGGCGGAAGATCCGCGCCAGGTGGCGCCGCACCGACTCCCACAGCGCTCCCGCGATGTGACCGCCGTCCAGCGGCAGCAGCGGCAGCATGTTGAAGAGGAAGAGCGAGAGGTTGAAGCCCGCCACCAGGAAGAGCATGGTGGCGATCTGCTGCGACGGCGGGATGTCGAGGTTGAAGACCTCGCCGCCGACGCGGGCCGCGCCGACGACGCCCATGGGCGAGTCCGCCTTGCGCTCGGCGCCGTCGAAGGCGGCGTTCCACAGGTCGGGGATCTTGCCCGGGAGGGCGATCAGCGACTCGACGCCGGACTGGACCATGTCGCCCATCCGGTCGACCGACTGCCCGAAGGACTGCGGGACGACACCGGTGGCCGGCGTGAAGCCGAGGAAGCCAGCGGTGACGTACTGCCCCTTGAGGGGCGCGCCCTTGCTGTCGTACTTCTGGACCTGGTTGGAGATGAGGTTCGCGCTGAGGGTCTTCTCCGCGCCGTCGCGCACGACGGTGATCGTGGCGGGCCCGGTGGTCCTGCGGATCTCCTTCTGGAGCGTGCTCCAGTCCCCCACCCGGTGGCCGTCGAAGGCGACGATCTTGTCCTTGGGCTGGAGGCCGGCCGCCTTGGCCGGGGAGTCCTTGGCGCCCTTGGGGCACTTGTCGGTGGGCGCGCTGGCGGAGACCACGCAGTCGGAGACGGCCGAGACCGTCGTCGTCTGGGTGTTGACGCCGAACGCCATCATCACGCCGAGGAAGACCACGACGGCCAGGATCAGGTTCATGAAGGGCCCGGCGAACATCACGATCACGCGCTTCCACGGCTTGCGCGTGTAGAACATCCGGGTCTCGTCGCCGGGCCGGAGCTCCTCGTACGCCGCCGAGCGGGCATCCTCGATCATGCCGCGCCACGGTGAGGTGGAGCGCGCGGTCACGCGGCCGTCCTCGCCGGGCGGGAACATGCCGATCATGCGGATGTAGCCGCCGAGCGGGATCGCCTTGATGCCGTACTCGGTCTCGCCCCTCTTCCGCGAGAACAGGGTCGGCCCGAAGCCGACCATGTACTGCGGCACGCGGATGCCGAACATCTTCGCGGTCGAGAGGTGGCCGAGCTCGTGCCAGGCGATGGAGAAGAGCAGACCCACCACGAAGACGACTATCCCGAGGATGGTCATCAGTGTCGTCATGCGCGGGCCTCCGATGTCGCTTCCGCCGTACGGGCGCCCGCACGGGCCGCCAGTTCGCGGGCCCGGGCGCGGGCCCAGGTCTCCGCCTGCAGGACGTCCGAGAGGGTCAGACGGGTTCCCGCGGCGGGGGTGCCGTGTTCCGCCACCACCTCGGCGACGGTGTCCACGATCCCATTGAACGGCAGGTGTCCGCTCAGGAACGCGTCGACGCACTCCTCGTTCGCGGCATTGAACACGGCCGGCGCCGTGCCGCCGAGCGCGCCGACGTGCCGGGCGAGGCCGACCGAGGGGAAGGCCTCGGTGTCGAGCGGGAAGAACTCCCAGGTGGAGGCGGTGGACCAGTCGAAGGCGGGGGCCGCGTCGGGCACCCGCTCGGGCCAGCCGAGGCCGATGGCGATGGGGCCGCGCATGTCGGGCGGGGTGGCCTGGGCGAGCGTCGAGCCGTCGACGAATTCCACCATCGAGTGGACGTACGACTGCGGGTGGACGACGACCTCGATGCGCTCGAAGGGGATGTCGTAGAGCAGGTGGGCCTCGATGACCTCCAGGCCCTTGTTCACCAGGGTCGCGGAGTTGATCGTGATGACCGGGCCCATGGACCAGGTGGGGTGCGCGAGGGCGTCCGCGGGGGTGACGGAGGCCAGCTCCGCCTTCGTACGGCCGCGGAAGGGGCCGCCGGAGGCGGTGACGACCAGCTTGCGGACCTCGGCGCGGGCGCCGCCGAGCAGCGCCTGGAAGAGGGCGGCGTGCTCGGAGTCGACGGGGATGATCTGCCCCGGCTTGGCGACGGCCTTGACCAGGGGGCCGCCGACGATGAGCGACTCCTTGTTGGCCAGGGCCAGGGTGCGGCCCGCCTCGAGGGCGGCGAGGGTGGGGGCCAGGCCGATGGAGCCTGTGATGCCGTTGAGCACGGTGTGGCACTCGCCGCGCGCGACCTCGGTGGCCGCGTCGGGGCCCGCCCGGATCTCCGGCCTGTCTCTTATACACAT
>KL569553.1:0-4015 GCA_000715685.1 Streptomyces lilacinus | reverse complement strand
GCGCCTCGCGCAGCTCGGACGCCTTGTCCTCGCGGGCGACGGCGACGGTGCGGACCCGGAGTCTGTGCGCCTGCTCCGCGAGGAGGTCCACCCGGCCGCCCGCGGCGGACAGGGCGGTCACCGTGAAGCGCTCGGGGTTGCGCAGCACCAGATCGATGGCCTGGGTGCCGATCGAGCCGGTCGAGCCGAGGATCACGATCTCGCGCGGGCCGCCGTCGGCGGGGGCGGCGGAGTAGCGCAGGTGGGGGTCAGCGAGGAGGTCCGTCATCCTCCTATTGCTGTCTCTTATACACATCGTTCAGCGGATGGGCCGGTGGACGTTCTCGGCCTTGGACGGGCCGGGCGTGGCGTCCGCGATCCAGGGGCCGTCGCCGCTGGGGTCGACGATGCCGCTCTCCAGCCACTCGTACGAGCCCGTCATGACGCCGGAGACGACCTTGCGGTCGAGGTCGTCGGTGTTGGTCCACAGCCGCCGGAAGAGCTCCTCCACCCGGATGCGGGACTGGCGGCAGAAGGCGTCGGCGAGCTGGTACGCCTCGGTGCCGTGGTCGCCCCGGGCGCGCAGGTGCTCGGCGCGCACGCACGCGGCGCTCATGGCGAAGAGCTCGGCGCCGATGTCGACGACGCGGCCGAGGAAGCCCTGCTTGGTCTCCATGCGGCCCTGCCAGCGGGACATGGCGTAGAACGTGGAGCGGGCCAGCTTGCGCGAGGACCGCTCGACGTAGCGCAGGTGACGCGAGAGGTCGCGGTGGCCGGCGGGGTGGAACTCGGCGTACGTGCGGGGCAGCTGCCCCGGCCCGGCGACGAGCTTGGGCAGCCAGCGGGCGTAGAAGCCGCCGGCGCGGGCGCCGGCCCTCGCCTTGTCGCCCAGGGACTTCTCCGGGTCGATGAGGTCGCCGGCGACGGAGAGGTGGGCGTCGACGGCCTCGCGGGCGATGAGCAGGTGCATGATCTCGGTGGAGCCCTCGAAGATGCGGTTGATGCGCGAGTCGCGCAGCATCTGCTCGGCGGGGACCGCGCGCTCGCCGCGGGCGGCGAGGGAGGCGGCGCTCTCGTAGCCCCGGCCGCCGCGGATCTGGACCAGCTCGTCGGTCATCAGCCAGGCCATCTCGCTCGCGTAGAGCTTGGCGAGGGCGGCCTCGATGCGGATGTCGTTGCGCTCCTCGTCGGCCATCTGGCTCGACAGCTCGAGGATGGCCTCCAGGGCGAAGGTGGTGGCGGCGATGAAGGAGATCTTCGAGCCGACGGCCTCGTGCTTGGCGATGGGCTTGCCCCACTGCTCGCGCGCGGTGGACCACTCGCGGGCGATCTTCAGGGCCCACTTGCCGCCGGAGACGCACATGGCGGGGATGGACAGCCGGCCGGTGTTGAGCGTGGTCAATGCGATCTTCAGGCCGGCGCCCTCGGGGCCGATGCGGTGGGCGGCGGGCACCCGGACCTGGTGGAAGCGGGTGACGCCGTTCTCGATGCCGCGCAGGCCCATGAAGGCGTTGCGGTTCTCGACGGTGACGCCCTCGGCGGCCGCCTCGACGACGAAGGCCGTGATGCCGCCCTTGTGGCCCTCGCTCTTCGGGACGCGGGCCATGACGACGAGGAGGTCGGCGACCACGCCGTTGGTGGTCCACAGCTTCACGCCGTCCAGGACGTAGTCGTCGCCGTCGGGCACGGCCGTCGTCGCCAGCCGGGCCGGGTCGGAGCCGACGTCGGGCTCGGTGAGGAGGAAGGCGGTGATGTCGGTGCGGGCGCAGCGGGGCAGGAAGGTGTCCTTCTGCTCCTGGGTGCCGAAGAGCTTCAGCGGCTGGGGGACGCCGATCGACTGGTGGGCGGAGAGCAGCGCGCCCACGACGGGGCTGGCCGAGCCCACGAGGGAGAGGGCCTTGTTGTAGTAGACCTGGGTGAGGCCGAGGCCCCCGTACTTCGTGTCGATCTTCATCCCGAGGGCGCCGAGCTCCTTGAGCCCGTTGACCGTCTCGTCCGGGATCTTCGCCTCGCGCTCGATGCGGGCGCCGTCGATGCGGGTCTCGCAGAAGTCCCGGAGCTTGGCGAGGAACTCCTCGCCGCGCCGGACGTCGTCCGGGGCCGGGGTCGGGTGCGGATGGATCAGGTCGAGGCGGAACCGGCCGAGGAAGAGCTCCTTGGCGAAGCTGGGCTTCTTCCAGTCCTGCTCGCGGGCCGCCTCGGCGACCTGGCGCGCCTCGCGCTCGGAGACCGGTCGTACGGATGGTGCGGTCATCTGGCACCTCACCGCTGGAGTCGGGTTGTCCCGGTCGACTACCGACCGGTGCTACTCGTCCGTATGTACCTACCCGATCCGTGCGGGGTCTACCAGACCCCGTACAAGACAGTGCGCTCCGGGCTGAGGGGACGGCCCGGAGCGCACTGCTGCGACTGTTTGCCGCTGATCAGCGGTTCAAACACATCGCATTCATCGACCTCAGAGGGCCAGGCCCGTCATGACCAGGACGCGCTCGTACGTGTAGTCGTCCATCGCCCAGCGGACGCCCTCACGGCCGACGCCGGACTGCTTGGCACCGCCGTAGGGCATCTGGTCGGCGCGGTAGGACGGCACGTCGCCGATGACCACGCCGCCGACCTCGAGGGCGCGGTGGGCGCGGAAGGCCGTCTGCAGGTCGTGCGTGAAGACGCCGGCCTGCAGGCCGTACGGGGAGTCGTTGACCGCGGCGAACGCCGCGTCCTCGCCGTCGGCCTTGGTGATCGTGAGGACCGGGCCGAAGACCTCCTCGCAGGCGATCGTCACGTCGGCCGGGACGTCGGCGAGCACGGTGGGGGCGTAGGTGGCGCCCTCGCGCTTGCCGCCGGTGAGCAGCTTCGCGCCCGCCGCGACGGCCTCGTCGACCCACGACTCGACGCGCTTGGCGGCGTCCTCGCTGACCAGCGGGCCGACGTCGGTGGCGGCGTCGGACGGGTCGCCGGTCACCTGGGCCTCGACGGCCGCGACGACCTTCGGCAGGAGCGAGGCGTCGGCGATGACGCGCTGCACCGAGATGCAGGACTGGCCGCCCTGGTAGTTGGAGAAGGTCGCGATGCGCTGCGCCGCCCAGTCCAGGTCGGCCTCGGAGGACCAGTCGGCGAGGACGACGGCCGCGCCGTTGCCGCCCAGCTCGAGGGTGACGTGCTTGCGGGGCACGGAGTCGAGGATCGACCAGCCGACCGGGCCGGAGCCGGTGAAGGAGATGACCGGCAGCCGCTCGTCCTGGACGAGGGCGGGCATGCGGTCGTTCGGGACCGGCAGGACGCTCCAGGAGCCGGCGGGCAGGTCCGTCTCGGCCAGGATCTCGCCCAGGACCAGGGAGGAGATCGGGGTGGCCGGGGCGGGCTTGAGGATGATCGGGGCGCCGACGGCGATGGCCGGGGCGACCTTGTGGGCGCTCAGGTTGAGCGGGAAGTTGAAGGGCGCGATGCCGAGGACCGTGCCGCGCGGGACCCGGCGGGTCAGCGCGAGACGGCCGGTGCCGCCGGCGTCGGTGTCCAGGCGCTGGGCCTCGCCGGCGTTGAAGCGGCGGGCCTCCTCGGCGGCCCAGCGGAACACGGAGACGGCACGGCCGACCTCGCCGCGGGCCCACTTGATGGGCTTGCCGTTCTCGGCGGAGATCAGCTGGGCGATCTCCTCGGTGCGCTCGGTGAGCCGCTTGGCGACGTGGTCGAGGGCGGCGGTGCGGACGTGCGCGGGCGTGGCCGCGAACTCGTCGCGCACGGCGTGCGCGGCGGCCACGGCCTCCTCGACCTGCGCCTCGGTGGGCACGCTCACGGTGCCGACGAGACGACCGTCCCAGGAGTTCGTGACGTCGAAGGTCTCCTCGCCGGTGGCCTCGCGGCCGGCCAGCCAGAACGCGTGGGGAGCAGTCACAATCGGCCCTTCCCAGGTGGGGGTGTGGATGTTGGCTCCCCCACGGTAGGTGCGCGGGGCGCGGCGGTCGTTTGTCCGCGGTGGAGCGCGGGCGCGTGCGGGTGCGCCGTATTGGAGGGGCCCCGGTCCCGCATTTTCAGCCCGTCT
>KL569552.1 GCA_000715685.1 Streptomyces lilacinus | reverse complement strand
ACGGCCTCAACGGACCTCATTCTGTTAGTCGTTGTAAGGCTCCACCTCGTACTCGCCCACCTTCGGGGCTTTGGCCAACTGAACCGGGTCCTCGCCAAGGTGGCCGCGTCGTACGGCCTCGTTGAGGGCGGTACAGAAGGTGCGGTGCACCTGGTGAGCGGTCGCGGGCTTGCTGCCGTTGGCCTGCATCTTCGCGTTGAAGACTTCGATGTGCTCCGGCTTGAGCTTGTCGAGCCGGTGGGCACCCAAACCGGGGATGAGGTGCTTCCGTACGGCCACGCCGTACCCGACCATCGTGTTGTCGTTAACCCCGAGGGGCGCGACGTTCTCAATCCAGTGGGTCAGCCACGCCTTGACCGTCCACGCCTTGCCGGGCTTCCGCACGGCCTTTGCGTCACGCTGCTTCTCCAGCTCTCGGACAGCCTCCGCTACCTCGGTCTTCGTCTTGCGTTCGACATGGCGTCGGTCCGGATGGGCGAGGTCTACGCGGTGCGGGTACTGGACGCCCTGGGTGCCACGACAGTGCCCCATGTACGCGCCCATGACGGTCGCCATCTATTCGAATCCGCCTGAGCCACACCGCACCACGTGCCGCTCGCTGTCTGACGCGCAGGCAGAGGCACCAACCCGGCCCACTTCGCCTGGCCAATTGCGCTGCTTCCACCGACACGCATGGGTGGCACCGAAGAGATGCGGTAACGCCCGTGCAGCCTCAGATTCCTGACTTTAGCTGCTTCCTCTTTCGTTCGCGAGCAAACCCGACGAAGCTGATGAACAGGAGTTTGACACCGAACGAAGGCACCAAGATCCCGGCCCACATCCAGGTCGTACCCCACCACCCACGATCTCCATCAGGATCCATTATCGGAATCCAGAGAAAATTACCCGCGATGAGAGCTAGCCACCTCCCCGTTTCTTTTGGCACCCGCCCGGCCCTGAACTCGAAGAATATAGTCAGAGCCATTAAGAACATGAAGGAGTAAAGACCCAGCACCCATGGGACTGGGCTAATGAAGTCCGAAGACCCCTCAACGAAGTGAATCTGGCGAGGCCACTCCCACACCATGACCAGGAACAGCACCTGGATGGGAAAGGACCGTATTACGTCTTTCCGGATAGCGCGAAGTCGTTCCTCGTTCCGAAGAGCGAAGTCGGCAAGACCTTCAAATAGGGGATTAGGCGCCGTCTCAGGGTCCAACCCGCGTCTGGCGCGGACGGCTTCGGTCAGCGCATCTTCCTGACTCGCCGCACGGATACGCATCCTGGCATCGCCAGCGTAGGTTGCAACTTCTGTGTAGAATTCATCAACCGTGTCGGCGTTGAGCCACGAAGTATTGGCTATCTGAACCCACCCAGGGCTCTCGTCCACGGACCGCAACTGCTCAGTGAGATTCACCCAGAACAGTTCTTTCTTTTTCATGTCGTAAACGACACCAATGACAGGAATGCGACTCTGTCGCCAATCCTCAAAGTGGTCCTCTACGGGAATCGCATATCCGTTGACCCGTTTGTACTTCTTGCCACTCTTCACCTGAATTGCGATCCAGTATGGCGTTCTTTTGCTCCCGCGCGTGAAGTTGACGATCATATCCTCGCCGTGATCGTTTCCCCCGTCGATCTCCTGAACGATGTGATCGTGTTCCTCAAGGAGTGCGCGCAGGGCGTTGACGCCCGCCCTTTCGATCCGGCGGCTAGAACGAACGGTTGACACTGTCCCCCCTGAAGTCAGCGACCGCCAGGATACTGGCGGGCACTGACGATCCAGGTTGGTTGCGGACACCTCTCACGGTGGCAGCCCTGCGGAAACCCGCTCGGCGGGTGCCAGCTGGCTTCGGGGACACGTGACCTACGCCATGAGGAAGGCAGCACCCCTCCCCTCCTGCTTGGCGCCAGCCCTCGTTGTCCTGGTCTTTGTCCAGTGCGCAGACCGCCACCGCCGTTCACTGGCGTACGCGCATCCGGTCTGACCTGCCGCGTGTACCCCCATGAACGCCCCCGTACGGCCGCGCGGACAGTTGGAAAGCGTGTTGAGGCAAACCCCTCACGAGTCCGAGTTCGAATCTCGCATCCTCCGCTAGCCCAGAGGCCGGACCACAGCAGCGGTCCGGCCTCTGGCGCTTATCCGCGTTCGTCATGCCGGCAGAGGGCGCCCGAGACGGCCGTCGTCTGTCGCGGGCTCCGTCTCAGTTTCCGTCTCGTTCACCCCCGTACACGGCCGTCCAAGGCTGTACACGCCGCCTCAGAGGGCGCTGCATCCGTCCGAGACTGAACGTCGGTGAACGGGTCCGCATCTTGCCCTGACCAGCGTGGACAAACCTGCAAAGCGAGTTACGCTGGTTCGATTCCAGTCACGGCCTCTGTTTCCGCCCTTTCGGCGGCACTGCGCTCGACGCAGAACTCGTTCCCCTCGGGGTCGGCGAGCGTCGCCCACCCCGTCCCGTCCGGCTTCCGGTGATCGGCGACGAGGGTGGCCCCGAGGGCCAGCACCCGCTCGACCTCGGCGTCCCGGGTACGGTCCTGCGGCTGCAGGTCGAGGTGTACGCGGTTCTTGACACTCTTCGCCTCGGGCACGGCGATGAAGAGCAGGCCTCCGCCGGCGGAGTCGACGAGCACTTCGGGGTCGCCGGGCTTGTCGTCGTCGGAGACGGCTCCGCCGAGGACCGAGGCCCAGAAGGAGGCGAGTCGGTAGGGGTCGGCGCAGTCGATGGTGACGTGTCGAACGAGAGATCCCATGGACTGAGCGTAGGGAACGAGGGGGAAACGTCCAGCGATTAAGCGCGGACGGCCGGCGGCGGACGACTGACGGCTGACGTCACATGAGCCCGAGATCGCGCAGCTCGCGATGCAGCTCACCGCGCGGATGGTCGGGTTTCTCCGAGGCGCCGCCCCCTGTCCGCTCCCGAAAGATCCAGGCCCCGACGACTCCCCCGACGAGCCCACCGAGGTGCCCGAGCCAGCTGATGCCGGGCGTACCCGGGACGGCGAGGTTGAGGGTGTAGGCGTACGACGCCCCGATGACGATGCCGACGAGGCTGTCGACGAGCCGGCGATCGACGAAGCCGCGCACGACGACGTACCCGAAGTACCCGTAGACGAGCCCACTGGCCCCGACGGTCCCTATGTGCGCCTTCTCGAAGAACCAGATGGCGAGCCCGCTGGTGACCGCGACGAGAAGGGTCAGCCCGAAGAAACGGCGGACACCGCGGTAGGCGGCGAGGAACCCGAAGATGAAGAGCGGCCCGGAGTTGCTCTCTATGTGCTGCCAGCTCCAGTGCAGCAGGGGCGCGGCGAATATGTCGGGCAGCCGCCCGACGTCACTGGACACGACCGCGAACTCCCGCGCGAGGTCGTAATCGGTCCCCCAGTTGGCCACCTGCACGGCCCAGACGACGACCATGAGGCCGACCACGACGAAGAGGGCCTTGCGCGCCTCGGCGACCAACTGCTCGGCGTCGACCGCCACTGTCTTTCTCTTGCTCACCGCGGGACCCTACCCCGCTCAGAGGGCGGCATAGATGCGGGCTGCGTCGCGTGGCAGCACGACCCACACTCTGTTCCCGCCGAGCGGACTTTCGGCCTCGGCCAACCCCAGAATCCCGCCGCACGCCCCGACGACGGCATCGAGCCCGGCGAGCGCCTGACGTCGCCGCGTACGACACCCGGCTCGCGCGTCGACCGGATGCGCCGGATGCTCGTCGAACACGGTCATCCGCAGCACCCCGAAGCGCCACCGCACGGACAGACTGGCCTCGCGCCGAGGGGTGAAGAGATAGGCGTTGCCGAGGAGTTCGGAGGCCGCGAGCACGCCGAGCTCGGCCATGTCCCCGAGCCCGTGCGCGTCGAGCAGCCGACGGACGGTGCCGCGGGCGATGCCGAGACAGTACGAACCTCCGGGCAGGCCGAAGGAGTAGTTGAGGTTGTGGGGGGAGGGAGCGGCCGAGGCGGCGGGGAGGGGACCGTCGGGGAGACAGGACGCGTGATTGCCCATGGAGAAAACTCCAGCCGTGAGGCGGTGTGGGGGNGCACACCCCACCCCAGGGAGAGTGGGCATGCTCGCGCGGTGCACTTCCCGGCGCCACGTGGTGTGAGCGAAGCGGTACCGAAGGTAGCGCATCAATCAGGAACGTTCCCAGGGTTCCAGAGAACCGTTCTCCAGAATGGATCCCGCGCCCAGTCCGCGGGCACACTGTTGGCGTACGGAGAGAGGTGACATGCCGCCAACAAGCACTCCCACTGTTCGTCAACGCCGCCTGGGTGCTGAGTTGCGCAAGCTCAGAGAGGCTGCGGGCATCTCCACCCAGGACGCCTCGTCCCGCCTCGGCGTCAACCGCACCCGCATCCCGAACATCGAGGCCGGCCGCTTCAGGATCAGTCCCGACCGCGTGCGCACACTCGCGCAGATCTACGGCTGCACGGACACCGAGCTCACCGAGGCACTGGCCGGCATCGCCCAGGAGCGCAACAACCAGTGGTGGGAGTCGTACCGCCCCCTCCTCCCACCCGGCTTCCTGGACGTGACCGAACTGGAGCACCACGCCACCGCATTGCGGATGTTCGTCATGGTGCACATCCCCGGCCTGCTCCAGACCGCCGAACACGCCCGCGCGGTCTTCGAGAGCTCACTCCTCTCCCTGCCGGCCGACGAAGTCGAGCTACGGGCCATCCACCGCATGCGCCGCCAGGAGATCCTCACCCTCCGCCGCAACCCACCCGAATACACGGCGATCATCCACGAGGCAGCACTGCACATCCAGTTCGGCGGACCAAAGGTCACCCGGGGTCAGCTGAACCATCTCCTGGACATGAGCGAACGGGACAGCATCTCCATCCACGTCATCCCCTTCGAAGCCCAAGGCTTCGCCGGCCCGGGCCAACCCATCCTCTACGCCGACGGCCCGGTGCGACAGCTGGACACCGTTCAGCTGGACAGCTTTCACGGCCCGACCTTCATCGACTCCACAGCCGACCTGGCGGACTATCGAGCCCTGCTCGACAAGATGGAGGCCCTGTCTCTCCCCCAGAGCAAGACACGCGACCTCATCCACGCGATCGCACAACAACTCTGAAAGGTGAGCACGCAATGAGCGAGATCCGTTGGCAAGCCCCACTGTGCGGCGGGAACGGCGGCAACACTTGCCTCCAGATAGGCCACACCACCGACGGCACCCCGNCCTGATCGAGGCGGCGAAGCGCGGGGAGCTCGACCATCTGCTCGACGCTTAACCGAATACACCAAACTGGATCGCGTCAGCGTCTCAGTCAAGTCAAGCCGTGTGAAGTTCGGGGCTCCGATAAGGGCCGCCGAATCACGGAGTCGCCATATCGGAATGTCTTCCCGAGCACGCACGTGAGAGACCGGAGCCTTTAGCCAGGTTGCCGGATCGGTCATCTCCACCTCGATCACACACGTATCACCACTTCACTCTCTCGAGACTCGACCAGAGTCGCCACCCACGTCGAGACCGACGCCGGCGGGCCGCCAACGGCTGTGGCGGGGGGCTGTGGCGAGGGCTCCGGCTCTGACGGAACTGCACAGCAACTCTGAAAGGCCTTACATGCGCGACATCCAAGCAGGAACCGTTGTGCGGCGGCGACGGCGGAAACTCCTGCCTCCAGATAGGCCACACCACCGACGGCACCCCGATACTCAGAGAAACCACCCGCCCGAAGGAGCTCATCACCACAACACCGGAGGGCCTCCGCAACCTGATCGAGGCGGCGAAGCGCGGGGAGCTC
>KL569551.1:17455-21128 GCA_000715685.1 Streptomyces lilacinus | reverse complement strand
CCCACCCATGATCGACAGGTTGCTGCAAAACGCGATCCGGTGCTGCGCCCGCTTCCCCGGATCCGTCTCCGTCCAGAAGGCGTGCCCCGCCAGCGTCGTCGGCACCAGGCTGCCCGCCAGGGCCAGCGCCGAGAGGCGGGGCAGGACGCCGAGGGCGAGCAGGGCGCCGGCGCCCACGTGCAGGGCGCCGTTCAGGCGCACCAGCGTGCGCGCGTCCCGCGGCAGCCCCGGCACCCGTTCGGCGATGGCGAGGGCCACCGGCGCGGCCACCGGGGCCAGCACCTCGGGGTGGCGGACCGTCTGGAGGCCGCTCGTGACGAACGCCGAGGCCAGCAGGGGACGGGCGACGTTTCTGAGGAGTGCCACCCTGCGAGCGTTCCCGGCCGCCGGCGGGAAGATGCCGTCAGTCGGCGGCAATCCCCCGGCCGGCGTCAGCCCGCACCGGCTCGACCAGCACCGTCACGATGCGGTTGCGCCGGCCCGCCGGGGCCTCGGCGGTGAGGCGCAGGGCCGTCAGGTCGGGGTCCCTGCCGCGCTCGGAGAGCTCGACCTCCGCCGTGGCGCCGGCGATGGGGACGCGGCCCAGGGACTTGGCGAGCAGTCCGCCCACCGTCTCGACGTCCTCGTCGTCGAGCTCCTCGAGGCCGTAGAGCTCGCCGAGGTCGCCGAGGTCGAGGCGGGCGGTGACGCGGTAGCGGTCGTCGCCGAGCTCCTCGACGGGCGGCAGCTCGCGGTCGTACTCGTCGGTGATCTCGCCGACGATCTCCTCGAGGATGTCCTCGATGGTGACGATGCCGGCCGTGCCGCCGTACTCGTCGATGACGACCGCGCAGTGGCTGCGCTGCTGCTGCATCTCGCGCAGCAGGTCGCCGGCGTTCTTGGTGTCGGGGACGAACACCGCGGGTCGCATCGCCGTGGAGACCAGCTCGCTCTCGGCGTCGCGATTGATGTGCGTACGGCGGGCGAGGTCCTTGAGGTAGACGACGCCGACGACGTCGTCCTCGTTCTCGCCGGTGACCGGGATGCGGGAGAAGCCGGAGCGCAGCGCGAGGGTGAGGGCCTGGCGGATGGTCTTGCCGCGCTCGATGACGACGAGGTCCGTGCGCGGCACCATCACCTCGCGGACGAGGGTGTCGCCGAGCTCGAAGACGGAGTGCACCATGCGGCGCTCGTCGTCCTCGATGAGCGATTCCTTCTCCGCCAGGTCGACCATGGCCCGCAGCTCCGCCTCGGAGGCGAAGGGGCCCATGCGGAAGCCCTTGCCGGGGGTGAAGGCGTTGCCGAGGAGGATGTGTATAAGAGACAGGACGAGGACCATCACCGCGATGGCGACGGTCAGCGCCTGCCAGGTCTCGTCGAACTCCTCCAGGCAGACGTAGGTGACGAAGACGCCCGCCGCCATCTCGCAGGCGACGCGGACCAGCAGCGCCACGTTGAGGTAGCGGGTGGGGTCGGCGGCGACGGCCATCAGCCGGGCGGCGCCGCGTCGCCCGGACCGTACGGCCTCCTCGGCCCGGAACCGGGTGGTCCGGGCGAGGCCGGCCTCGGCGCAGGCGGCGAGCCAGGCGACGACGAGCAGCAGGACCGCCGCGGCGATCAGCCGGCCGGTCACGTGAACGTGGGAGCCGGGGAGGGCCCTTCGATGCCGCGCTCGGCGCGCCAGCCGTCGATGATCGCCGCCTGGAGACCGAACATCTCGGCCTTCTCGTCGGGCTCCTCGTGGTCGTAGCCGAGGAGGTGCAGGACCCCGTGGACGGTCAGGAGCTGGAGCTCCTCGTCCATGGAGTGCCCGGTCGGCGCCTCCTCGCCCTGCTTCTTCGCGACCTCGGGACACAGGACGATGTCGCCGAGGAGACCCTGCGGCGGCTCGTCGTCGTCCTTGGCCGGCGGGCGCAGCTCGTCCATGGGGAAGGACATCACGTCCGTGGGGCCGGGCAGGTCCATCCACTGGATGTGGAGCTGCTCCATGGCCTCGGCGTCGACAACGATGACCGAGAGCTCGGAGAGCGGGTGGATGCGCATCCGGGTGAGGGCGTAGCGGGCGACGTCGAGGATCGCCTGCTCGTCGACCTCCGTGCCGGATTCGTTGTTGACGTCGATTGACATGGTGTGTGCGGCTTCTTACTTTCCGTTGCGGGTGTCGTACTGGCTGTCGTACTTCTCGTACGCGTCGACAATACGGCCCACCAGCTTGTGCCGGACGACGTCCTGGCTGGTCAGCATCGAGAAGTGGACGTCCGGGACGCCCTCGAGGATCTCCCGCACCTGGCGCAGGCCGCTCTTGGTGCCGCCGGGGAGGTCGACCTGGGTGATGTCACCCGTGATCACGATCTTGGAGTCGAAGCCGAGCCGGGTGAGGAACATCTTCATCTGCTCGGGGCTCGTGTTCTGCGCCTCGTCCAGGATGATGAAGGCGTCGTTGAGCGTGTTGTGCGTGAGCAGGTAGTCCTGAGTGACGTACAGCGAGTCCTCCGCCGCGACCTGGATGCAGACGGCCTCCTCACGGCCCGCGGGCTCGATGCTGTCGACGAACCGCATCGGGCGGCCGCCGCCTCCGGCCGCGCGGTACTTCTCGGCCTTGCGGGCGAGGCGGAACGGCTCGATGCCCTCGGGGAGCCGGATGTCGACGACATGCGCGTCATAGCGGTGACCGACCTCGCGGCCGTTCGCCTTGCCCGGCGTCCGGCCCTCGGCCGCCCAGCGACGGGTGTACGCGACACCGCCCAGCGATCGGACCAGTGAGATCACATCGTCCCGCAGCATGATCGACGTGGTCGTGTATTGGATGCGACACGTACGACCGGCTTGCGCCACCGGACCGCCGTCGGAGTCCAGCAGTCCTTGGAGAACACCCAGGCGAATCTCGGCGGAGTTGTGGAGGTACTCGTCCGGGACGAATTTCGAGTGCGACCGCGTGCCGACCAGGTCCATGGTGCGCAGCAGTCCGGTGACGGGGTTCTCCAGAGTGACCACGTCGCCCGGCGCCTTCACTCGGTTCAGGGTGTAGTCGACCCGGCTCTTCCGACGCGCCTGGATGCCGGGCAGGGCCGTTTCCAGGGCGAAGGCAAGCTCCGGGTCTTCCGTGGAGAAAGCGGGGGTCGTACGGCCGGTGAGGCAACCGTCGCCGAGGAGCAGGCCCAGGGCGTACGGGTCCATGGGGACCTCGCGCTCCGGGAAGCACACAGGCGCGGTGAGCAGCGGCAACTCGTAACGGCGGGCGTGGGCGGCACGGAGGTTGCCGATCATCTCCTTGGTCTCGAGCACCCGCCAGGGCTTGTCACGACGGCGGTCGGACGCCGTCCGCACCGTCCACAAGTGCTCGCCGCAGCACAGCGTCCACGAGCCGTCCTGGGCCGTGACCCGGTAGATGTCCTTCTCACCCTGCGGGTACACACCCAGCACCGGAGTCGGCTCGCCGTTCGACCCGATGACGAGATCACCCACGCGAAGGTCGCCGATGGGACGCCAGCCATCCGGGGTCAGGACGTTCGTAAAGACGGGTTGTGCCCGGCCGCGCATGTACGCCAGCGGCGCGACCTCGATCGTCCCGGCGGCCATCAGGCGCGGGATGGAGTCGGGGTCGAGCATGTCGTGCAGGGCGTCGTAGAGCGGGCGCAGGTAGGGGTCGATCTTCTCGTAGAGCGTGCCGGGCAGGAAGCCGAGCCGCTCGCCC
>KL569551.1:16235-17131 GCA_000715685.1 Streptomyces lilacinus | reverse complement strand
GCGCGCCCGCCTCGACGGCGGGGCGGGTGAGGATGATCCGGTTGACCTGCTTGGACTGCAGGGCCTGCACCGCCTTGGCCATGGCCAGGTACGTCTTGCCGGTGCCGGCGGGGCCGATGCCGAAGACGACGGTGTGCTTGTCGATGGCGTCGACGTAGCGCTTCTGGTTGAGCGTCTTGGGACGGATGGTGCGACCGCGGTTGGAGAGGATGTTCTGGGTGAGGACCTCGGCGGGGGTCTCGGCCCCGACGCCCTTCTCCTCGTCCTTGAGCATGGCGATCGAGCGTTCCACCGCGTCCTCCGTCATCGGCGCCCCCGTGCGGAGCACCAGCATCATTTCGGTGAAGAGGCGCTGGACGAGGGCCACTTCCCGCTCGTCGCCCGTCGCGCTGACTTCGTTGCCCCGTACGTGGATGTCCGTCGACGGGAAGGCGTTCTCTATGACGCGCAGGAGCGCGTCCCCGGATCCCAGGACCGTCACCATCGGGTGCTTGGCCGGGACCGTGAAGCGGGCTGTCGCCTGCGGTCGTGTGGGTGTCTGAGTCATGGGCCGGCACTGAAGGCCTGCTCATCCCCTTCTTTCCTGAATTCCTGCACCGAAGATCCTAGGAATTCCAAGGGTACGACGGTGCACCGACGAGGCCGAAGGGCTTTTACGGCTGCCGGAAACCCAGCGTGGGCACGGCCCGGCGGAGCGGCCAGGGCCGGGCGGCGGCCGGCAGGACGTCGTCGAGGAAGGCGTAGCGGCGCAGGGTGGCCGGGGACTGGTCGTCGAAGGACCGCACGTGCTGCCACCAGGCGGCGACCTCGACCCAGCCGGGCGCGGAGAGCGACCCCCCGAATTCCTGTACGGACAGGGCGGCGGTCAGGCCGGCGAAGGCGAGCCGGTCGGCGAG
>KL569551.1:11931-15991 GCA_000715685.1 Streptomyces lilacinus | reverse complement strand
AGCGAGCCGGTCGGCGAGCGGCCACTCGGCGAGGGTGCCGGTGACGAAGCCGGCGACGAAGACGTCCCCGGCGCCGGTGGGGTCGAGCGCCTCGACGACGATGGCCGGGACCTCGGCGCTCTCGCCGGTGCGCCCGTCCACCGCGTACGCGCCCCGCTCCCCCATCGTGACCACGGCCAGCGGCACCTTGTCGGCCAGGGCGCGGGCGGCGGCGCGGGGGCAGTCGGTGCGGGTGTAGCGCATGGCCTCCTCGGCGTTGGGCAGGAAGGCCTCGCAGTGCTCGAGGTCGGCGAGGTCGGCGGGGTCCCAGCGGCCGGTCTCGTCCCAGCCGACGTCGGCGAAGACCCGGCTGCCCCGGCGGGCCGCGGTCGCGATCCACTCCTCCTGCCGGCCGGGCACCAGCAGCGCCACGCAGGCCCGCGCGGGCGGCGGGCACTCGGGGGCGGGCTCCTCGGGCGGGGGCGCCTCGTGGCCGTGGGAGACCATGGTCCGCTCGCCCTCGTAGGCCATGGAGACCGTCACCGGGGAGTGCCAGCCGGGGACCGTGCGGGACAGGCTCAGGTCGATGCCCTCGCCGCGCGAGAGCGCCTCCCAGCAGTACTCGCCGTACATGTCGTCGCCGAACGCCGCGGCGAGCGAGGTGCGCAGGCCCAGCCGGGCCAGGGCGGTGGCCATGTTGGCGATGCCGCCGGGGCTGGATCCCATGCCGCGCGCCCAGGACTCGGTGCCGCGCACGGGGGCGGAGTCGAGGCCGGTGAAGATGATGTCGAGGAAGACGGTTCCGGTGAGGTAGACGTCGGTCGCCGGGTCGCCCGCCGAGCGGACCTCGGCGAGGGGGTCGAGGACGGCGGTGGGGGACGCCTGCGCACCGGTGGGGGACGGGTGGGACAAAGGGACCGTCATACTCGCTCGCCACTCCTCTTCGGATGTGCCCGCATACGGTTCCGGACAGTGTGCCCGATGCTGCGGTACGTTCCGTTCCATGAGGCTGACGATTCTCGGTGGTGGTGGATTCCGTGTGCCTCTGGTACACCGGGCCCTTCTCGACGACGCGCGGCGCGACGCCCCCGGGCGCTGCACGGAACTGGTGCTGTACGACACCGACTCGGCCCGGATGAGCGTCATCGCCTCCGTGCTGGGCGCCCAGGCCGCCGGGGTGCGGGGGGCGCCGGCGGTGCGGCTCGCGAGCAGCCTGGACCAGGCGCTGCGCGGGGCCGACTTCGTCTTCTCCGCGATCCGGGTGGGCGGCACGGCGGGCCGGGTGACGGACGAGCGGATCCCGCTGGCGGAAGGCGTCTTGGGGCAGGAGACGGTCGGCGCGGGCGGGGTGCTGTACGGGCTGCGCACGGTCCTGGTGGCGATGGAGATCGCCGAACGGGTCGCGGCGGTCGCCCCGGACGCGTGGGTCATCAATTTCACCAATCCCGCGGGCATGGTCACCGAGGCGATGTCCGCCGTCCTGGGCGAACGCGTCATCGGCATCTGCGATTCACCCGTGGGGCTGGTGCGGCGCGCGGCGCGGGCGGTGGGAGTGGATCCGGACCGCCTCGATTTCGACTACGTGGGCCTCAACCACCTCGGCTGGCTGCGTGCGTTGCGGCTCGACGGCGAGGACCTGCTGCCGGGGCTGCTGCGCGACGAGGCGGCGCTGACTTCTTTCGAGGAGGGCAAGCTCTTCGGCGCGCGCTGGCTGCGCGCGCTGGGCGCCCTGCCGAACGAATACCTGCACTACTACTACTTCCGGCGGGAGACCCTGCGCTCGGTGCTGGAGGCGCCGAAGACCCGGGGCGAGTTCCTCGACCAGCAGCAGGGCGACTTCTTCGCGCAGGCGGCCGCCGAGCCGCACCGGTCGTACGAGCTGTGGCAGCACACCCGGCTGCGGCGCGAGGAGACGTACATGGCCGAGAGCCGCGCGGCCAGCGGCGGCTGGCAGCGCGACAGCTGCGACCTGGACGGCGGCGGCTACGACCGGGTGGCGCTCGCCCTGATGCGGGCCATCGCGGGCGACGAGAGCACCCGGCTCATCCTCAACGTGCCCAACGGCTCGATCGTCCCGGCCCTCGCCCCGGACGCGATCATCGAAACGGTGTGCGACGTCAGCGCGAAGGGCGCCCAGCCGCTGCCGTGCGCTCCGCTGCGCGAGGACCAGCTCGGGCTGATGCTCCAGCTGAAGGCGGTCGAGCGGGCCGCGATCGACGCGGCGGTGCACGAGGACCGGGACGCCGCGCTCCGCGCGCTGGCGCTGCACCCGCTGGTCGACTCGCCGGCGGTCGCCGCCCGCATCCTGGAGAGAGCGGGCGTCTGAGAGAGCGGGCGTCTGACGGCGGACTTTTGATGGGCGTCCGTCCATACGGGTGGTGCCGCCCGCGCAAGAAGGTGATTTACGTACGAGATGCCCCCGGTTCCGGCCAGAGATCGTCTGCGTACGTCAAGGATTCGCATTGTTCACACAAGTAAGTGGACTCCTTCACTCAAGGTTTCCCCAGCGTCCGTGATCGCCCGAACGCAGCTCGAACGCAGAGAGCGCAGAGAGAGGGAGCAATGGAATCCGTGCGCCACCTGGCCGCCCACCTGGGCCTCGACCTCGTTGCCGTATGCCTGCTGACCTTCGCCGTCTACTACCCCCGCCATCACCGACGCGACCTCGTGCCGGCCTACCTCGCGCTGAACGTCGCGCTGTTCACCGTCGTCGCGGCGCTGGGCCAGATGAACAGCAACGGCGGCCTGGCGCTCGGCTTCGGCCTCTTCGGCGTGCTGTCCATCATCCGGCTCCGCTCCGACGCCGTGCAGCACGAAGAGGTCGCCTACTACTTCACGACGCTGGTCCTCGGCCTGGTCTGCGGCCTGCCGCACCTCGCCCTGGGCACGGCCGCGGGCCTGTCCGCCGTACTCCTGCTCGTCGTCTACGGCGCCGACCACCCCCGGCTCTACACGCGCTCCCGCCGCGCCCTGGTCACCCTCGACGCGGTCCACGCCGACCCCGCCGCCCTGCGCGCCGACCTCGCCCGGCGCCTGGGCGAGCCCCTGGACTGGACCGTCATGGAGGTCGACTACGTCCGCGACACCACCGTCGTCGACGTCCGCTACCGCGAGCCCGAGCCGGGCACCAGGGGCGCCGCGGCCGGGCACGTGACGAAGCAGGCGCCGGCCTGGGAGTCGGTGTGACGGCGCCCGCCGCCGCGCCGCTGGAGGCCCGCGTCCCGGCCGCCGAGGCCATCACCCGGGCCGCGGCCACGGCCGAGCCCGTGTCGCTGGCCGAGGTCAACGAGCGGGCCCAACTGCTCGCCCGCTTCGACCGCAGCTATCTCGTACCGGCCGACACCTTCAGCCGGGTGGCCGCCCGGCTGACCGACCCCCGGCGGGCGGGCGGGGCGTTCCGGGCCCTGGACATCGACGGCCGCCGCGCCTTCCGCTACCACTCCGTCTACTACGACACCCCGGGCCTGCGCGCCTTCCACGACCACCGGCAGGGCCGCCGACTGCGCTTCAAGATCCGCGAACGGGTCTACGAGGACTCCGGCGAGCGGCAGTTCGAAATCAAGCTCAAGGGGCGACGCGGCGACACCGTCAAGCACCGCCGCCCCCTCACCGGCGCCGAGCACCCGCTGGACGCGCCCTTCCGCGCCTTCCTCGCCGTCACGCTGGGCGAGACGTACGGCATCGACGCGCCCACGGCCCTCGGGCCGTCGCTGAGCACGGACTACCTCCGGACGACCCTCGTGGCCGACGGCGAACGCGTCACCTGCGACGCCGGCCTGGTCTGCACCGACCTGCGCGCCGCCGGTCGGACCGTGCGGTGCGACGGGGGCCTGGTGCTGGTGGAGACCAAGAGCACGGGCCACCTCACCGAGACGGACCGCCTCCTCCACGCGCACGGCCTGCGGCCGGCGGACTTCACCAAGTACTGCGGCGCGTACGCGGCCCTGCGGCCTGCTCTGCCGGCCAACCGCTGGCGGCGCGCGGCGCGGCACGCGTTCGCGGGGTGAGGGGGTGGGGCCCCGATCCCACCCTTTCACCGTTTCCTGGGGGCGAAGCCCCCAGCCCCCGAACCGCGCTGACG
>KL569551.1:10170-11652 GCA_000715685.1 Streptomyces lilacinus | reverse complement strand
GGCTGATTTCAGCCCGTCCGGGCGAGGAAACCAGCCCGTCCGGCGTTTGAGGACCGGGGCCCGGGGCGGAGCCCCGGGCCCCAAAGAGCCCGTCCGGCGATTGAGGACGCGGTCTGGGCAAGGCCCAGTTTGGGGAAGGGGCGGGGTGGGGGATTAAAACACCACCACCGACCGCAGCACGTCACCCTCGTGCATGCGCTCAAACGCCTTCTCGACGTCGCCCAACTCAATGGTCTCCGTCACGAACGCGCCGAGGTCCAGCCGCCCCTGCAGGTGCAGGTCCACCAGCATCGGGAAGTCCCGAGACGGCAGACAGTCCCCGTACCAGGACGACTTCAGCGCCCCGCCCCGCCCGAAGACGTCCAGGAGCGGAAGCTCAAGCTTCATCTCCGGCGTCGGCACGCCGACGAGAACGACCGTGCCGGCGAGGTCACGGGCGTAGAAGGCCTGCTCGTAGGTCTCGGGCCGGCCGACCGCCTCGATGACGACGTCCGCGCCGAAGCCGCCCGTGAGCTCACGGATCGCTTCGACGGGATCGGTGGAGCGGGAGTTCACCGTGTGCGTCGCACCCATCCGCAGCGCCGTCTCAAGCTTGCGGTCGTCGATGTCGACGGCGATGATCCGGGCCGCACCCGCCAGGCGGGAGCCCGCGATCGCCGCGTCGCCGACGCCGCCGCAGCCGATGACGGCGACGGAGTCGCCCCGCCCCACCCCGCCGGTGTTGATCGCGGCGCCGATGCCCGCCATCACCCCGCAGCCGAGCAGGCCGGCCACGGCCGGGGAGACGCGCGGGTCGACCTTGGTGCACTGGCCGGCCGCCACCAGCGTCTTCTCCGCGAACGCGCCGATGCCGAGCGCGGGCGACAGCTCGGTGCCGTCCTTCAGGGTCATCTTCTGCTTCGCGTTGTGCGTGTTGAAGCAGTACTGCGGACGACCGCGCAGACAGGCCCGGCACTGCCCGCACACGGCCCGCCAGTTGAGGATCACGAAGTCGCCGGGGGCCACCTCGCTCACGCCCTCGCCGACGGCCTCGACGACGCCCGCCGCCTCGTGACCGAGGAGGAAGGGGAAGTCGTCGTTGATGCCGCCCTGCTTGTAGTGCAGGTCGGTGTGGCAGACGCCGCACGCCTGGACCTTCACCACGGCCTCCCCGGGCCCCGGGTCCGGTACGACGATCGTCTCGACCCGCACCGGCTCGTTCTTGCCCGGTGCGATGACTCCCCGTACTTCCTGCGCCATCTGTGAAGCCCCACCCTTCGTGTCGCTGGTCTTCCCACACGGTACGCCCAGGGGCCCCGCGCCGCGATCTTCTCCGCGCGTAGAGGTCCCTTGACCAGGCACGGTCAAGGCCTTAGCTTCGCGAAGCACCTTCCTTGTTACCCAGGAGTATTAACGTGTCCTCCCTCTCCCGCGTGTCCACGCGCGCCCGCATAGCCGCCGCCACCGCCGCCCTCGCCGTGGGCGCCGGCCTCTACACGGCGG
>KL569551.1:8244-9873 GCA_000715685.1 Streptomyces lilacinus | reverse complement strand
CACGGCGGGTGCCGCCACCGCCGACCACGCGGTGCCGCGCTCGGACAAGGAGATCCCGAACCTCACGCAGGTCCAGGACAAGATCAAGGCGTACTACGGCGACACCGTGGACGCCTCCGGCCAGCACTACGCCTCGCCGCAGAGCAACTACGCCAAGCAGGTGGCCGACATCGAGAAGAAGGCCAAGGCCCAGCTCGAGAAGGTCGTCAAGAACACCGCCAAGAACCGGGCCAAGGGCAAGCAGGGCGCCAAGCCCGCCATCGTCCTCGACGTGGACGACACCACCCTCCTGACCTACAACTACGAGCTCCAGCAGGGCTTCCACTTCACGCCCGAGTCGCAGGACGCCTACCTCAAGTCCACCGACATGGCCGCCGTCTTCGGTATGCCGCAGCTCGTCAACTGGGCGAAGTCCAACGGCATCGAGGTCTTCTTCGTCACCGGTCGCGGCGAGCACCAGCGCGAGTGGAGCGCCCGCAACCTCAAGAACGTCGGCTACAAGCCCGTCGCCGACACCGAGCACTTCTTCCTGAAGAACAAGCAGAACCCGCCCGCCTACCTCCCGTGCGGCGCCAAGTGCACCACCGTCGAGTACAAGGCCGGCACCCGCAAGTACATCGAGTCCAAGGGCTTCGACATCGTCGCCAACTTCGGCGACCAGTACAGCGACCTGCAGGGCGGCTACGCCGACCGCACCTACAAGCTCCCGAACCCCATGTACTACCTGCCGTAAGGCGTAGGGGAAGGCGTAGACGTAGGCGTAGGCGTAGGCGTCATAGACGCATCCGGGCCCGGGCCGTCACGGCCGGGTCCGGGCCTTGCGCAGCCGCTGGCAGCCGTGCAGCTCCTGTCCGTTGGAGTCGCACACCTCGAACCACACGTTCTTCATGCCGTAGCGGACGCCGTCCTTCCCCGCGGCCTGGTCGCCGTCGGGGTTGGCGGCCAGGACGGCGGAGTGCCGGCCCTGACGGTCCTCGTAGTGCATGACCAGCCGTCCGCCCCAGCCGTCGTGGTACGCGTCCCGGTCGTCCCGGGAGAACGGCATCACGTACTCGACGCCGTACCACCCGTCTCCGGTGTCCCAGTAGCGGTATCCCACGCTCGCGATCGTCGCGCCCTTGGTGCTGCGCGCCTCGAAGAGGGTGAACGCGCCGGCGCTGTCTCTTATACACATGATGTGTATAAGAGACAGGACAGCAGCCTCGCCGCCCGGCGGGTCCCCGTGGGCGTACCGGGGGCACGTTCCCGTTGGCGGCCGGCGATGCGCTCCCTGGCCGCCAGCCACTCCCCCAGCCGCGACTCCGCGCCGCAGGCCACCACGAAGGCCTCGAGGACCTCGGGGCGCGGCAGAGCGTCCCGGGCGAGCACGTCGGAGATCGTGCTGCGCGCCAGCGCCATCCCCCGCTCGGCGGCACGCTCCTGAAGCCGGCGGTAGGTGAGCCCGGAACGCTCACGCAGCTCCCGCATCAGCGCCACCAGAGCGGCGGCGTCCTGCGCCCCGGCCGGATCCGGTTCCCCCTGAGCCTCCATGGTGCACATAGTCGGCAGGCATACGCAGGGCCGCAATCCCCGGTTTCCGCCATGCGTCCGGAACCGGCCGACACCGGCTGGCACCGGCCGGCAACGGCC
>KL569551.1:4760-7985 GCA_000715685.1 Streptomyces lilacinus | reverse complement strand
GGCAACGGCCTGCGGGCGGGCGCCTCAGCGCCGCTTCGGCACCGGCACGCGCATCAGGTCGCGGGCGACGGTGAGCTCGCCGTCGAAGCCGGCCGCGCGGGCCTGGCGCTCGAAGACGGTCGGGTCGTCGTAGCGCTGCGAGAAGTGCGTGAGGACGAGGTGTCGTACGCCCGCTCCCGCCGCCACCCGGGCGGCCTGGCCCGCCGTCAGGTGGCCGTGCTCGCGGGCGAGGGGCTCGTCCTCGTCCAGGAAGGTCGACTCGATGACGAGCATGTCGCAGCCCTCGGCCAGGGCGTGGACGCCGTCGCACAGCCGGGTGTCCATGACGAAGGCGAAGCGCTGCCCGCGCCGCACCTCGCTGACCTCGTCCAGCGTCACCCCGCCCACCGCGCCCTCGCGCTGCAGCCGGCCGACGTCCGGCCCGCTGATGCCGCGTGCCGCGAGCAGCTCGGGCAGCATCCTGTCTCTTATACACATCTCACCGGCTCCTCCACCAGCTTGACCGTCTCGCGGTACGCCGTGGCGTAGCGCAGGCGCTCGAAGAAGCGCCGGCCGCTGGCGGGGTAGTGCGCGGTGACCGGGTGCGGCACCCGGTCGAGGTTGATGCGCTGGACGACCCCGGCCACGCCGAGCGAGTGGTCGCCGTGGAAGTGGGTGACGCAGATCCGGTTGAGGTCGTGCGCGGCCACGCCGGCCCGCAGCATCTGCCGCTGGGTGCCCTCGCCGGGGTCGAAGAGGATGCCCTCGCCGTCCCAGAGCAGGACGTAGCCGTTGTGGTTGCGGTGCCGCGTCGGCACCTGGCTGGCGGTGCCGAGGACGACGAGTTCGCGTACGGACAAGGGGTTACCCGGGGGGCCAGTTGAAGCCGCGGCCGCCGAGGACGTGGGCGTGCGCGTGGAAGACGGTCTGCCCGGCGCCGGCGCCGGTGTTGAAGACGATGCGGAAGCCCTTGTCGCCGTTCTCCTGCAGGGCGACCTCGCCGGCCTCGCGCAGCAGGTCGGCGGCGATCGCCGGCTCGGCGGCGGCGAGGGAGGCGGCGTCGGGGTAGTGCACCTTGGGGATCACCAGGCAGTGCACGGGTGCCTGGGGGTTGATGTCGCGGAAGGCGACGGTCGTCTCCGTCTCCTTGACGACGGTCGCGGGCACCTCCCCCTTGACGATCTTGCAGAACAGGCAGTCCGCCTGCGGTTCTCCCGCCACCGGTGGGCTCCTCCCGGGTCGTCGGCTCCTACGATCCGGATGTTACCCGTCCGTCCGTACGACCGCCGTGACCCGAGTCCGCTCTCCGGGCCTCACTTGCCCCGCGGCGGGGCCTTGTCGGTGCAGCTCGCCGAGGATCCCGGCTTCGGCCCGTGCGGGGCGGACGGGGGCTTCCACGTGCCCGGGGCGCTGGGGACGCCCGGGGTGCTCGCCGTCCCGCCGTCGGCGCCGGTGCGGGAGCAGTCGCCGAGCACGCTCGCGGTGAAGACGGTCCTGCCGTCCACCTTGGCGGTCAGCAGGCCGCGCACGCAGGCCTGGCCGGTGATGCCGGTGACCGTGCCGAAGACGATGACCTTCTTGCCCTTGTCGGTCTGCCCCTCGCAGTCGACCCCGACGATCGTCACCGGCTCGGTGGTGCCGCTGGCCGGGTCCTTGCCGCCGTTCTCCGCCTTGGCCCGGCAGTTCAGCCAGGCCGTGGGCGCGCCCTCGCGGTCGAGGGCGCGGGCGGCCTGGCGCTGGGTGGTGACGGCGACGGTCACGGAGTCGAGCCCGCCCGCCGGGTCGCAGCCGACGAGGGCGACGACGGCCACCCCGGTGAGGGCCGCGGCACCCGCCGCGTACCGCACGCGGGCGGCGCGGGGGTGACGTATGCGATGTGCGCGATGTATGCGATGTCCGCGGCGTATATGCCTCCACGCACCCATAACGGCAGTGTCCCACCGGCCCAAGGAAGGGGGAAGAACGCCTCCGGGCCATGACTGACGTTAGGATCCGGCGCGTGCCTGCCGCCCTCCACGTCCTCTTCGTCCTGCTCGGAATCGCCGCCACGGTCTTCGGAGCGACCCAACTCCTCAACTTCCGAGGGGTGGTCACGCGGCGGGTCGCGCGGACCCGCGCGAAGCTCGAGCTGATGCACCAGGCCAGTGGCCGCCTGGGAGCCGCGCCCGTCCCCTTCATGTGCAGCGAGGGCTACCTCCGGACGCTGGGCGGCATCCTGGTCCTCATCGGACCCGTGCTCGTTCTCGCGGGCGTCATGCTGCTCCTGCGCTGAGCCCGGGACCGGTGGTCGAGGTCTGTAGAGTCCCCCCGGTGACACATTCGAATTCCCGCGCGATGGCCTCGACTCGTTCGTGGGAGCCGCCCACCCGGATCGAGCACGCACTGCGCGATGCGGCCAGGGCGAACGACCGCGCGGCGTACGTGCGTGTCCTGGCGGAAGCCGACCTGTTCCTCTACCTGCCGAAGGACCACCGCGACGCGGGCGGCGCCCGGCCGGCCTGGATCCCGTACGAGGAGAACGACGGCACCTGGTCACTCGTGGTGCGCACCACGGGCGAACGCCTGCCCCGACGCCCCCAGTTCGTCGCGTCCCGCACCTCGCTGCGCTTCCTCGCGGCCACCTGGCCGGGCCACCGCTTCGTCCTGCACGTCAACCCCGGTACCCCGTCGGCCATGCGCCTCACTGCCGGCCCCTGGGACGTACGCCGCTGGAAGGGCGCCGTCCGGCGAGCGGCCAAGCGCTTCCCCCCGGACGACCGCCCCACCCTCCTCCTCACCAAACTCACCGGCCCGCGCACCGGCCCCCTGGCCCACGCCCTGGCCTGCGGCGCCCACCTGTCCGTACGGAACGGCGTCCTGTGGAACGAGATCGGCGACGTCTACGACGACTACCAGAACGACGTCGACACCCTCCGCGACCTGTGGGGCACCACCAACGCCCGTGAATGGCAGGAGCAGATGGACGCCCTGCTCGAGGCCCGCAACAGCCCGCCCGGCCCCGAGTTCGCCCTCGGCGTCCGCCGCGACCTGGCAGGCGGTACGGGCACCGTCCCCGAGGTGGACGTCTGGCGCCGGGCCTGCGACACGATCCTCACCGAGCTCGACGCGGCGCCGGAGGAGCAGGCGGAGGTCCAGGAGCTGATCGGCCGCATCCTGCGCTACGAGGCCCGCTTCCGCACCGACGGCCTGCTGCCGGAGGACGGCTGGGTCCGCAGCGCCGTCGCCTACGACCTGTCTCTTATACAC
>KL569551.1:3687-4529 GCA_000715685.1 Streptomyces lilacinus | reverse complement strand
CCTACGACTACGGCCGCGCCGTCGGCTTCGCCCGCTGGGGCCTCAGCGCCCGCCTCTGCTCCGAGGCGACGGCGGAGACCGCGGTCCGGAGGGCGGGCGAGCTGTCCCGGGAGGCCTACGGGTCGTGGGCCGACTTCTCGGCCGGGTACGCCCTGGGCCGGGTGATCCGCTTCGACACGGAGGACTTCGGCGGCTGGTACACGGGGGTGTTGGAGCCGCATCGGATTCTGATGACGGACGAGGAGAGCCCTTGGCTGACGATCCCGTGGGGGGAGCGGGGGTAGCGGCGGAGGGACAGGCCCCTGCCGAATCGGCAGGGGCCCATTGGTGCAGAGAGCCCGACGGCCCGGCGTCACTTCAGGTGTCGGGTGAAGAACTGGGCCGCGGCGTCCCCCGCGAACTGCGGAACGCCGGTGTGCCCGCCCATATTGGCGTGCAACGTCTTCTCCTCGGAGCCGAAGGCGTCGAACAGATCCAGGGCCGCCTGCCGGTCGTTCCCTTCGTCGTCCCACTGCAGCAGAACGTGCAGAGGAATGGTGACCTGGCGGGCCTCCTCGAACATGGCGCGAGGGACGAAACTCCCGGCGAACAGAACAGCGGCCGAGATACGCGGCTCGACCACCGCCAGCCGGGTCCCGATGGAGATCACTCCCCCCGAGTACCCGACCGGGCCGCCGATCTCGGGCAGCGACAGGAGGGCGTCCAGGGCGGCCTGCCATTCCGGGACCGCCCTGTCGACCAGGGGGAGGACGAGGGCGTCGATGATCTCGTCACTGACCGGCTCGCCGGCCTCCATGGCCCGGCGCAGGTCGGCGAGGGCCTGCTCGGCGGCGGGCCAACGG
>KL569551.1:0-3448 GCA_000715685.1 Streptomyces lilacinus | reverse complement strand
GGGCCGGTCGCCGCTTCCGGGGAGCTCGATGGTGGCCGTGGCGAAGCCGTCCGCCGCGGCGTGCCGGGCCCGCGCCGCCAGTCGGGGGTACACCTTGCGCAGCCCAAGGGGAGGGGGGCTGAGCAGGATCAGCGGCGCCGGTGCGGATGCGGACGCGGGCGTCCACAGGATGCCGGGGATCTCGCCGAGGGTGAATTCGTGCTCGAGGACACCGTCGTCGAGACGCTGTTCAGAAGTGAAGTGCACGGTCGTGCCTTTCGGGAGTGCTCCTGAATGGCGCTCCCGGACGACCTATCGCCCGACCGTGACCCCGGAGGGGAGCACCCATGTCGATACTGCGTTCACGGGTACCACCTCCTTGTTCTCTCGCACGGCCTCCGGAAACGTAGCAGTGGTCGCCATGGTCCACCAACGGGTTTTCGCGCGGGCTCCGTAGCCGGACGACGCGGAGTGCTCGGTTGTGTCCCCGCAGGGAGTGGGGGCACAACCGGCTCTGCTCAAGCGGTAGTTTCCCTGAAGGCCCAAGATCCAAGAGCCTAGAGCCAAGAGCGCGCCGATGAGCGCGGCAGGGACACGAAGGAAGACCGGAGCAACATGAAACATCTCGGCATCCTCGCGCACAGCGCGGAAGGCGCGGCGCTGTGCTTCCGCACGTTCTGCCAGGCGGGGTCCCACGACCTCGGCCCGCACGACCACCCCGACGTCACCATGGACTTCATCGCCATGGCCCGCAGCATGCCCGCCTGGGAGGCGGGCGACCACGACACGATCCGCGACACGCTGGCGATGAGCCTCACCCGCCTCGCCCGCGCCGGCGCGGACTTCTTCGTCTGCCCGGACAACACCGCGCACCTGGCCCTGGAACGGCCGGGTTCACCGCTGCCGCTGCCCGGCCTGCACATCGCGGAGATCGTGGCCGACCGCGCGGCCCGCGAGGGCCGCAGGCGGGTGGGAGTGCTGGGGACGAAGTACACGATGGCGGGCCCGGTCTACCCCGAGGCCCTCGCGCGCCGGGGCATCGCGGCGGAACTGCCGACGGACGAAGACCGCTCGATCATCAACGACATCATCTTCGAGGAGCTCGTCGACGGCGTCTTCACCGAGTCCTCCCGCGCGGAGTACGTCCGCGTGATCGCCGACCTCGCGGCACGGGGGTGCGACGCGGTGGCGCTGGTCTGCACGGAGATTCCGCTGCTGGTGACACCGGAGGTCTCGCCGTTGCCGACCCTGGACTCGACCCGCCTGCTGGCGGGGGCGGCGTACGAGGTGGCGGTGGGGAAGGCGCCCCTGCCGACGTGGCGCGGGGGGCCGGTGGGGAGCGTCAGCACCATTCCGGAAGACCCAACGGACGCAACGCGCCGTATTCCGTAAAGCGCCGGGTGCCACACCGTCGGCACCGCAGCTCCCCTTCCCCTCGCGCCCACGCCCACCGGTGCGGACAGTTCCGTACGAGCCGCCCGGCGCCGTAGCCGGTCGGCGCTCGGACAGCGCCGGTCACCACGTTTTGCCCTGCGGCAGCAGGTGCGCGTCGCGGAAGTGGCTGCGTACGGCGACCGTGGCGTCCTCGGTCCTGACCTTGTCGTCCCCCGCCGCGGCCAACCGCCGGTCGGCCTCGAGCTCGGCGCACGTCGTGCACCCCACCGGCGAGGACGACGGACGGCGGCGCGACGCGACCGCCTTGTGTCGGGGCGGCTTCAGCTCGAACCAGAGCGTCTTGCCGAAGCGCCGCTTGTCGTACGTCCGGCTACCCCAGCTGTCGGCAAACAACTGCACGAACAGCAGCCCCCGCCCCGCCTCGGCCCCCGGCCCAGGACCGTGATGCCCCGCACCACCGAACAGCGAGGGCACGACGGAGCTGGTGTCCCACACACTCACCCGCAGCCGCTCACCGTCCCAGCCGTGCAGTCGCATCGAACAGGGGCCGGCGGTGTGGAGGTACGCGTTCGTGACGAGCTCGCAGGTCAACAGCTGGGCTCGCTCGATGAGTTCCGGCATGCCGTAGCTCTCCAGTACGGCGCGCAGGGTGACCCTGGCGATCCCGGGAGCGCGGGCGTCGCGCGGCAGTTCGAGGATGTAGGACCAGGGCTGCGACGGGGATACGGTGGCCATGGAAGTCTCCTGGCGGGTTCCGGCTGAGTGGCTTGGCTCACACCGTAGCGAGCTTCATGGACTACATTCCATGCACTCCATGAACTGCAGCCCATGGCGACCGGATCGAGTGACACCAACGCACTGGAGTGCGGACACAAGAGGAGCACGATGCCGCCGAGCACACCTCTACCAACCGTGCGACGCCGTCGACTTGGCATCGAGCTGCGGCGACTTCGCGAGCGCGCGGATCTTTCGGCCACCGAGGCGGGTGTTCTCCTGGGTGCCACCCAGTCGCGCATCAGCAACATCGAAGCTGGTCGCTACGGAGTCAGCGCGGAACGGGTACGAACCCTGGCCCGTAATTACGATTGCACCGACATCGCGCTGATCGAGGCACTCGCCGCGATGACGGGGGATCGCAAACGCGGGTGGTGGGAGGAGTACCGAGAGATGCTCCCCTCCGCCCTCCTCGATCTAGCAGAAGCCGAGCATCACGCCACGGCGCTGCGCGTCACCCAAGTCATCACCATTCCAGGCCTCCTGCAGACTCCGGAACATGCACGAGCGATCTTCCGCGAGTTCGTCCCCGCGCTGATGCCGCATGAAGTGGAGTACCGCGTCTCCCACCGCATCAAGCGGCAGGCAGTGCTATTCCGCGACGATCCACCGCCGTACACGGCCATCATCCACGAGGCCGCTCTGAGAATGCAGTTCGGTGGACGGGAGACAGCTTGTGCTCAACTCGCTCATCTCTTGACCTTGAGCGAGCGGCCCAACATCACGATCGTCGTGATTCCGTTCGACGGGACGACGTTTCCCGTATCTGGCCACGGCGTTGACTACTTCCACGGACCCGTAACCCAGCTGGACACCGTGCATCTCGACGCCGCTCACGGTGGTCAGCTTGTCGACGCGGCCGCCAGCCTCGAGAGGTACCGCCTGATGCTGGACCGCATGGAGAGCGTCGCACTCGACCCCACTGACTCGCGCGACCTGATGCATCGGATCGCGAAATCCGCTTGAGGAGCGGCACGCCATGACTGAGTTGCGCTGGCACAGGTCCTCGCATTGCGAAGCAGGCTCATCCTGTGTCTACCTTGCAGCAGGCCCAAAGGGAACGATCCACCTCCGCGAGAGCGACGAACCCCACATCGTCCTCACGACCACCCGCGCCAGACTCAACCCCCTCATATCCGCCATCAAAGCCGGCACCCTGAGCGGACTTATGCCAGCGGCGAACCCCGGCCCGACCGGACTCGACGATCATTACGGTCCGGACTCATGACGACGATTACCACGCGCACGGTCCAGTACCCGGCCGACGGTCTGACGATGATCGGGCACCTCGCGCTCCCGG
>KL569550.1:6300-10391 GCA_000715685.1 Streptomyces lilacinus | reverse complement strand
ATGTGTATAAGAGACAGGGAGGGGGTGGAGGGGGGCATTCCGCCGATGTGACCCAGAACACCCCGGATCGCGGAAATTTCCGGGGACGTTCTCCCCGTTTATCTGAGCGTCGCTCTCAATCGGGGACTCACTCCCCGATTGTCAGTGCCTCGTGGAACAGTTCCGTTCAGTCCGTTCAGTCTGTTCGGTCCGTCGGTCCACGAGCTCCCCACACACCGCAAGAAATCTCCCGAGATCTCACGGAAGGAGTGCCGGTTCCATGGCCACGTCCCCCCAGCCGCGCCTGCGTGCCGACGCCCTGCGCAACCGCGAGCGCATCGTCGCGGCTGCCCGCGAGGCCCTCGTCGAGCACGGCACCGACACCTCGCTCGATGAAATCGCTCGACGCGCGGGGGTCGGGAATGCCACGCTGTATCGGCACTTCGCGGACCGCCGCGAGCTGATCCACCATGTCACCCTCTCCGTCATGGCCCGCATCGCCGACCGGGCCGAGGCGGCGCGAGCCGAGGAGCCCGATGCTTTCCGAGCGCTGAGGCGCTTCGTCCACGCCGCGGCGGACGAACGGGTGGGTGCGCTCTGCCCGTTGCTCGCCGAGGGCGTGGACAAGAGCCACCCCGACCACGTCGAGGCACGTGACCGGCTGGAAAGCGCGATCGAAGCACTGCTGGCCGCCGCCCGCGCATCCGGACAGCTCCGTTCCGACATCGCCATCGGCGACCTCATGGTGGCGATCACTCAGCTCACCAGGCCGCTGCCGGACGCCGGGTGCATGGACTTCGACCAGTTCGTCCATCGGCATCTCCAGCTCTTCCTGGACGGCCTGATGACCCCGGCCCGGTCCCAACTGCCCGGCTCCCCCGCGACCCTGGAGGACTTGCGACGCAAGTTCCCGTCCTCCTCCCACGACTTGTCACACCCCACCGGACACCACCGCTAGGTAGGCCCCTCCATGCCAGACGTCATCGCCCAACCCGACCCCAAGCGCTGGAAAGCGCTGATATTCATCGCCCTGGCCCAGCTGATGGTCGTCCTCGACGCGACCATCGTGAACATCGCGCTGCCCTCCGCCCAGACCGACCTCGGCATCTCGGACGGCAACCGCCAGTGGGTCATCACCGCCTACGCCCTCGCCTTCGGCGGACTGCTGCTCTTCGGCGGCCGCATCTCCGACCTGTGGGGTCGCAAGCGGACGTTCGTCATCGGCCTGGTCGGCTTCGCGGCGGCGTCCGCGCTCGGCGGCGCCGCGGTCAACACCGGCATGCTGCTGGGCGCCCGCGCCCTGCAGGGCGTCTTCGGCGCGCTGCTCGCGCCGGCGGCGCTGTCGCTGCTCGCGGTGACGTTCACCGAGGCGAAGGAGCGCGCCAAGGCGTTCGGCATCTTCGGTGCCATCGCCGGTGGTGGCGGCGCCGTCGGCCTCATCCTCGGCGGCGTGTTCACCGAGTACATGAACTGGCGCTGGACGTTCTTCGTGAACATCCCCTTCGCCGTCGTCGCCGCGGCCGGCGCGATCGCCACCATCCACGAGCCCGAGGGCTCGCGGAACCCCTCCAAGCTCGACATCCCCGGCGTCCTCCTGGCCACCCTCGGCCTGGTCTCGCTGGTCTACGGCTTCACCCGTGCCGAGTCCGACGGCTGGACGGCCGGCCTCACCATCGCGCTGTTCGTCGCCGCCGCGGTGCTGCTCCTCGCGTTCCTGGTCGTCGAGTCCAAGGTCAAGGCGCCGCTGATGCCGCTGCGCGTCCTCGCCGACCGCAACCGCGGCGGTGTGTACGCCTCCCTCGGCCTGGCCGCCATCGCGATGTTCGGCCTGTTCCTGTTCCTGACGTACTACCTGCAGGTCGTCCGGGGCTACACCCCGGTCACCACCGGTCTGGCCTTCCTCCCGATGATCGCCACGATGATCACCGGTTCCACGCAGGTCGGCGCCCGGCTGATGACCCGCGTCCCGGCGCGCTGGCTGATGGGCCCCGGCTTCCTGCTCGCGGCCCTCGGCATGGTGCTGCTCACCCAGATGGACCTGGACAGCTCCTACGTCACCGTGGTCCTGCCCGCGCTGCTGCTGATGGGCCTCGGCATGGGCACGGCCTTCATGCCCGCCATGAGCCTGGCCACGCACGGCGTCCAGCCGCGCGACTCGGGCGTCGCCTCGGCGATGGTCAACACTTCGCAGCAGGTCGGCGGCGCCATCGGCACCGCGCTGCTCAACACCATCGCCGCCAGCGCCACCACCGACTATTTCAAGTCGCACATGGCCGGCGCCGGCAACCCGAAGGCGCTGCAGTTCCAGTCGATGGTGCACGGCTACACCACCGCCGTGTGGTGGGCGGCCGGCATCCTGACGCTGTCGGCGCTCATCGCGTTCGCCTTCATCGGTGCGGGCGGTGGCGGTTCGACCGCCGCGGCCGGTGCCGAGGGCGAGGCCGCGGAGGACGCGATTCCGGTCATGGCCCACTGACCGTCCGCTCGACGCGCCGAGCCGTGGGGGCTCCGCGCATCCCGAAGGCCCTCGCCGTTCCCGGCGGGGGCCTTCGCCGTACGGAGATGCGTATGGACATGGTGCGCAACCTCGATGTCGCATTTCCGCCGGCGCCGCGCCCGTACGGCGACAAGACTGGCCGCATGCACAGCAGCACGCCCGTCTCGCTGCGGCTGCCCTTCCGCGCGCCGCTGCACCCCGACAACCTCTTCGGCCACCTCGTCGCCACCGCGGTGCCCGGCGTGGAGGAATGGCGGGACGGCGCCTTCCGGCGCACCCCTGCGGCTCCCGCGCGGCCACGGCATCGTCGCCCTGCGCCCCGCCGCCCGGCACATCGACTGCCGGCTCCTGCTGAGCGACGCGCGGGACCGCGACGCCGCCGTGGCCCGCTGCCGCCGGCTCCTCGACCTGGACACCGACCCGGCCGCGGTCGACGGCGCCCTCGCCGCCGACCCGCTGCTGGCCCCGCTCGTCGCGCGCGCCCCCGGCCGCCGGGTGCCCGGAGCCGTGGACGGGCCCGAGTTCGCCGTACGGGCCGTGCTCGGCCAGCAGGTGTCCACCGCGGCCGCGAGCACGCTCGCCGCCCGCCTGGTGACCGCTCATGGCGACCCCGTCCACGACCCCGAGGGCGGGCTCACCCACCTCTTCCCCGAGCCGGCGGCCCTCGCCGACCTGGACCCCGCCACCCTGGCCATGCCCCGCACCCGCCGCGCCACGCTGCTGGGCCTGATCTCCGCCCTCGCCTCCTCGGCCGTGGACCTCGCGCCCGGCGCCGACCCCGCGCGGGCCCGGGCCGCGCTCGCCGCGCTGCCGGGCATCGGGCCGTGGACCGTCGAGACCGTCGCGATGCGCGCCCTCGGCGACCCCGACGCGTTCGTCGCCACCGACCTGGGCATCCGCGCCGCCGCCCGCGCCCTGGGCCTGCCCGCCACCCCCGGCGCCCTCGTCCGCCGCTCCCGCGCCTGGAGCCCGTGGCGCGCCTACGCGGTCCAGCACCTGTGGGCCACCGGCGACCACGCCATCAACCGACTGCCCACCACGAAAGGACGCGCCTCATGACCGCCAGCATCCGGCATCGCGTGCACACCGTGATCGACAGCCCGTACGGGCCGCTGACGCTCGTCGCCGACGCCGACGACGGCGTGCTCAGCGGGCTCTACATGGAGGGCCAGCGCCACCGCCCGCCGCAGGAGAGCTTCGGGGAGCGCGACGAGGAGCCGTTCGACGCGGCGCGGGAACAGCTGGCGGAGTACTTCGCCGGGCGCCGCACCGCGTTCGACCTCCCCTTGAACCTGCACGGCACGCCGTTCCAGCGCGCGGTGTGGGCGGCGCTGCGCGAGATCCCGTACGGGCGCACCCTCTCGTACGGGCAGTTGGCCGACCTCATCGGCAGGCCGGGCGCCTCGCGGGCCGTCGGGCTGGCCAACGGCCGGAACCCCGTCGGCATCGTCGTCCCCTGTCACCGCGTCGTGGGCGCCTCCGGCGACCTCACCGGCTACGGGGGCGGGTTGGACCGCAAGCGGCGGCTGCTGGACTGCGAGCGGCGGGGTGTCGCGCACGCCGTGGAGGTCTCGCGGCCGGAGCCCGTCGACCCCGGCCGGCAGCTGGCCCTGCC
>KL569550.1:2313-6006 GCA_000715685.1 Streptomyces lilacinus | reverse complement strand
TGTGTATAAGAGACAGGGTCAGCGCAGCCAGGGCAGGTCCGCGCCCTCGCCCTCGGGCTGCAGGCCCGTCGCGATGGTCCGGCACATCTCGCCGAACTGCGCGACCTGTTCGGGCGTGAGCCGGTCGAAGATCGCCGCGCGGACGGCCTCCACGTGGCCCGGTGCGGACCTGCGGAGCATCGCGAAGCCGTCGTCGGTGAGCACGGCCAACTGCCCCCGCTTGTCGGAGGGACACTCCTCGCGCCGCACCCAGCCGTTCCTCTCCAGCCGCGCGACGGCGTGGGAGAGCCGGGACCGGGTGATCTTGGCGTGCTGCGCCAGCTCGGTCATCCGCATCCGGCGGCGCGGCGCCTCGGAGAGCTGGACCAGCAGCCCGTAGTAGATGTGCGGCATGCCGGCGTCGCGCTGGAGCTGCCGGTCGAGGTAGTCCTCGAGGAGGGTGGAGGCGTGCTGGTACGCGCGCCAGGTGTCCTGTTCCGCGGCGGTGAGCCAGCGGGGCTCGGCGGTCGGCTCTGCGGTCGGGCCTGCGGTCGTCTCGGGGGGTGCCTCCGGGGGTGTGTCCGGGGGTGCTGCGGATCGGTGCGTCATGACATCCACTGTTTCACTCGCCGATTCTGCGTTACGGTTGAAGGGTAATGCTTGAAAGTTCAAGCACGCACTCTTTCAGTCCACGGTTCGGACGGTTTTCCATGCGCATGCCCGCTCTTTATCTGTCCCACGGTGCGCCGCCCCTCGCCGACGACCCCGTGTGGCCCGGCCAGCTCGCCGCCTGGGCGGCGGACCTGCCCCGGCCCCGCGCGATCCTGATGATCTCCGCCCACTGGGAGGAGGCCCCGCTCGCGCTGGGCGCCACCCGGACCGTGCCGCTCGAGTACGACTTCTGGGGCTTCCCCGAGCACTACTACCGGGTGCGCTACGCCGCGCCCGGCGCCCCGGAGCTCGCCGAACGGGTGCGCAAGACCCTGCGGGGCGCCGGGACGCCCGTACAGGACCTGCCGGACCGGGGGCTCGACCACGGCGCGTACGTACCGCTCGTCGAGATGTACCCGGACGCGGACATACCCGTGCTCCAGATGTCCCTGCCCACGCTCGACCCCGAGCGGCTGCTGGACGTCGGGCGACGGCTGGCGCCGCTGCGCGACGAGGGCGTGCTCGTCGTCGGCAGCGGCTTCTTCACCCACAACCTGGCGGCGCTGCGGCACGCGGGGTCCGGGCCGCCGGGGTGGTCGGCGGAGTTCGACGCGTGGGGGCGGGAGGCGCTGGGGGCGGGGGACGTCGACGCGCTCCTGGACTTCGAGCGCAAGGCGCCGGCGGCGGGGCTCGCGCACCCTCGGACCGAGCATTTCGCGCCGCTGTTCGTTGCCATGGGGGCGGCCGGGGACGACGTGGGCGCGCAGCGCAGCGTGATCGACGGCTTCTGGGCCGGGCTGGCGAAGCGGTCGGTGCAGTTCGGGTGAGGGGTGTGGGGCCCCGGCCCCACCCTTTCGCCGTTTCCTGGGGGCTCCGCCCCCAGCCCCCCGCCAGGGGCGTTCGTCCACCTGGTGGGTGAAATAGCCGATCCAGTCGCCGAGATGGCGGGGCCCGCCGAGCATTTCTCGCCAATTGCCGTCATGGGCGCGTGGTTGGTGAGCCAACCCCTGAACTCCGGGCCTGTGGTGTGCAGTCGTGCCAGTGCTTCGTCGAGCGTGCCGCTCGCGTCCGTATCGGCCATGATCGGCACGCTAGGCGTCCCGCGGGCGGTCTCGGAACCGTCGTCGGACCTACGACTCCCTGCGATTCCCTACGACTTCAGTGCTCGTGCGCGTAGAAGACGTAGTACGCCACCACGCCCATGGCCAGCCCGAGGGACAGGCCCACGCCGGACGCGCGGAGCACCGAGACGTCGGTGAGGCTGTAGAGGAATCCCATGCTGATGCCGAAGAGCGCGCCGAACGCGGCCGCCCGCACTTCGGTGATCATCGTGTGCCGTTGGCGGATCAGGACATGGCCGAGGCCTCCGGTGACGAGGGCGGCGACGAGTCCCAGCAGCCAGCCCATGCCCTGCGTCCAGCCGTTGTCGTGGGCGAGGAAGACCGTGTACAGGCCGAGGACGAAGGCGCCGGCGACCGGAACCGCCCAGGTGGCGCGGGACGCCCCGCGCTCGTGGTGGAGGTGGGCGGTGCGGGGGACCGGGCCGGGGGCGTCGTGCGCGTGGTGCCGGCCGGGCATGATCGAGTGCGTGGGCATGGGGGGCTCCTCTCACTCACTCCCGTCCCACCAGGTCACACCCGCCCCGGGGCGCGGGCAACTCGATCAGCCGAGCGCGCCCCTGCCCGTACGCCCCGCCGGGCGCGCAACCATGCAACGGCCGGTGTCGTCCTCATCGGCAGGGGGGCGGCCACGGGGGAGGCTCCCCGGTACGAACGGGGTGACGTCGAACGTGATGGCCGTCTCACGAAGCAGAGGCCACAGAGGCCCCAGGGGGCTGTGAGGCCGCTTGCGGTACCGCCCTGACCTGCGCTTCCAACGGTTCCACCGCTGAGCGCCCCGGGTCTGCGGCCGGACAGGGTACTGCATGATCCACAAAAAAAGACGCCTCAGGGGAATTCTGTCCGAATTCCAGCCGTTCTTTACTTCGGACGGGGGCACCCGCACAGGGTTCCCGGTCCATCCCGCGACCGTCTCATCGCAAGGGAGTACGCATGGCAACCCGTGCCGTCGCCCGTCGTCAGACCTCCGCCCAGGGTGTCGACGAGGCAAGCAGTGTTCGCGCCGCAGGCGGGGAGATCGCCGATCGCGACCTGGTCGGCATGTACCTCGACGAGATCGCGCGTACGCCCCTGCTCGACGCCGCCAAGGAAGTCGAGCTGTCCCAGACCATCGAGGCGGGCGTCTACGCCCAGCAGATACTCGACGGCCTGGAGGACGGCGGGGCCACGGCCGGCGAGGCCTCCCGCGAGGAGCTGGAGGCAATAGCCGCCGAGGGCGCCCGCGCCAAGGACGTCTTCATCAAGTCCAACCTGCGCCTGGTCGTCGCCGTCGCCCGCCGCTACCCGCGCAGCGGCCTTCCCCTGCTCGACCTGATCCAGGAGGGCAACGCCGGCCTGGTGCGGGCGGTGGAGAAGTTCGACTACACCAAGGGCTTCAAGTTCTCCACGTACGCGACGTGGTGGATCCGCCAGGCCATCACCCGGTCGATCGCCGACCAGTCGCGGACGATCCGGCTGCCCGTCCACCTGGTCGAGGAGCTGGGCCGCATCCGCCGGGTGCAGCGCGAGTTCAACCGGGAGCACGGTCGCGACCCCGACCACGCCGAGATCGCCACCGAGCTGGGCACCACGCCGGAGCGCGTCGGCGACGTGCTCGACTGGGCCCGCGACCCGGTCAGCCTGAACATGTCCGTGGACGACGAGGGCGAGACGCAGTTCGGTGATCTGCTGGAGGACACCTCCGCCGTGTCGCCGGAGCAGTCCGTCATCGCGCTGCTGCGCAGCGAGGAGCTCGAGAGCCTCATCGGCCGGCTCGACCACCGCACCGCGTCGATCATCAAGGCGCGCTACGGGATCGAGGACGGGCGGGAGCGGACGCTCACGGAGGTCGGCAAGCAGCATGGGCTCACGCGGGAGCGGATCCGGCAGATCGAGAAGCATGCGCTGCTGGAGCTGAAGAAGATGGCCCACGACACCGGTTTCGACGCGGCGGCCTGACGCCGCT
>KL569550.1:569-2004 GCA_000715685.1 Streptomyces lilacinus | reverse complement strand
GCCCCCAGTCACCGGCTCGAGACGACCATCAGCCGGTGGTAGTACCCCGCCCCCTGCGGCTCGCCCACCGGGCGGCCGGCGACTTCGACCCACGCGTGGGCGCGGAAGGGGGCCGTGCGGACGCCGGTGCACCAGTCGGGCCAGACGCCGTGCAGGCGGCACAACAGGGCGGTGGCCACCGAGCGTTGCAGGCAGCCCTCGCCCGCGCAGCGGGCGCTCACGGCGACGACCGCGTGTCGGGCGGCCAGGGCCTGCTCCTCGGTGGCCGGGGCGGCGCCGCGGCGGGCCAGGGACAGCGCTCGGCGGAGGCGACGGGGGCTGAGGAGGACGAGGAGTCGGGCGACGGACGTGGCCAGGAGCGCCGGCAGGCGGTGGTGGAGGGGGAGGTCGTCGCGGGCGGCCGGGACCATGGGTTGGCTCATGTCGCCACCACCAACTGCGCCGCGAACAGTGAGTCGATGAGCGCCCCCACGTCGCCGTACGTGCGCTCGGCGGGCAGGTCCGGGTGGCGCTCGCCGAGCGACCGCGCGGTGTCCCGCGCGGTCGCGCCGCCGAGCAGGGCGCGCAGGATGGCCGCGCCCGTGCCGTTGAGCTGCCAGTACCGGCCGGTGATCTCGTCGAGCAGCACCATGCCGTCCTCGGTGTCGGTGGCGGAGACGTCGTGGCGCAGGGCCAGGCTCATGGGGTCCCTCCGGGGGTGGTGGTGCGCAGCCAGAGCTCGCAGCCCAGGGCCGGGTCCAGCGCGCGCAGTCCGTCGGGCGTCGGGTGCAGACCGAGCAGGCTCGTCCGCAGGGCGGCGGGGTCCAGCAGCCCGGCGCGGGCGAGCCGGGAGTCGTCGAAGATCCCCAGGAGCGCGGCGCGATTGCGCCGCAGGCCGCCGTAGAAGTCGGCGGTGAACTCGCCCTTGGTGGACCGGCCGAGGACGGCGTCCGGCACGATGCCGCGCATCGCCGCCGCGAGCACCGGCTTGTAGCGCCCGGGCGAGGCGCGCTCGGCGACCCGGACGGCCAGCGCCGCCTCGAGCACGCCGTCGTCGAGGTAGGGCGCGGCGTACGCCAGGCCCAGGGGAGAGGTGACCTGGTCGAACTGCCGGACCCCTCGCCCGCCGGCCCGTACGCCCGCCAGTGCGGCGTGCTGTCCGCGCTGCGGGGCGAGCGCCTCGGCCGTGGCGGCGGCCTCGCGCAGCAGGGACCGTACGGCGTCGACCGCGTCCGGCGTCGCCCACGGCGGCATGCGGGTCTCGGGGCCCCAGGCCACGGAGGGCCGCGCGGGCGTGCGCCCCGCCGTGCGCTCCGACATTCGCTCCGGCGCCGCGAGGCCGTCCGCCCGGTNNNTATAAGAGACAGGGCGAGGGCGGCGAACGGGTGCCGGCGGACGTGGTCGTGCAGGTACGAGGGGAACGCGGTGAACAGCTCCTGTCTCTTATACACATCTC
>KL569550.1:0-324 GCA_000715685.1 Streptomyces lilacinus | reverse complement strand
AGGTGGAGGCGGGTGCCCCGGCCGGTCATCAGCTCGGCGAGCAGGGCGAAGCGGGCGGCGTCGCGTACCCAGGCGCCCGGCTCGTCCGTCGGGACGGCGAGGCCGGGCAGGCCGTCGAACCACAGCGGCGCGGTGTCCCGGTCGGGCGCCACGTGCTCGACGTCGGGCAGCGCGGCCCGGGCGCGGGCGGCCCAGGCACCGTCGTCGTTGGCCGGGTCGAGGCCCTCCCAGTGCAGGGTGACCAGCTTCGCCCCGCCCCGGTCCCGCTCGCGGGCGGCCAGGAAGCACAGGCTCGTGGAGTCCAGCCCGCCGGACAGGTCGGCG
>KL569549.1:46641-47263 GCA_000715685.1 Streptomyces lilacinus | reverse complement strand
CGGCAGTCCCGGGCTGCGCCTGCCGTGGGGCCCGGTGTCGGACATCGCGATGGGCGACGTCGAGGGCGAGCACCGCACGCTGCTGCTCGCGGGCAAGCCGCCGCACGAGCCCGCGTCCTGGAAGCGCTACCGGGGCGGGGCGACGGGCCGGCTGTGGTTCCACGGCACGCGGCTCGTGCCGGACCTCGGCGGGCACCTCGACTGCGCGATGTTCGTCGACGGCCGCATCGCCTTCCTCTCCGACCACGAGGGCGTCGGCAACCTCTACTCCTGCCGGCCCGACGGCTCGGACCTGCGCCGGCACACCGACCACGCCGACTTCTACGCCCGGCACGCCGCCACCGACGGCTCGCGCGTGGTCTACCAGTGCGCGGGCGAGGTGTGGCTGGTCGACGACCTCGGCCCGGGCGCCGTCCCGCGCCGCCTCGAGGTGCGGCTCGGCGGTCAGCGGGCCGGGCGGCGCCGGTACCAGGTACCGGCCGCCCAGCACGTCGGCGCGCTGGCCGTGGACACCACCGGCCGGGCCAGCGCCGTCGGTGTGCGCGGCAGTCTGTACTGGCTGACCCACCGCGACGGCCCGGCCCGGGCCATCGCCGACACCCCGGGCGTGCGGGTGCGGCTG
>KL569549.1:45605-46360 GCA_000715685.1 Streptomyces lilacinus | reverse complement strand
GGCTGCCGGAGATGCTGGGCTCGACCGGCCGGATCGCCTACGTCACGGACGCCGAGGGCGAGGACGCCGTCGAGATCGCCCAACTGCCGCGCGCGGCCGGGCCCTCGGCGCCGCGGCGGCTCGCGGCGGGGCGGCTGGGCCGGGTGCACGAGCTGGTCGCCTCGCCCGACGGGCAGCGGCTCGCGGTCGCCTCGCACGACGGGCGGCTGCTGCTCGTGGACGCCTCGGCGGACGGCGACGGGGAGACGAGCGAGCTGATCCGGTCCGCCAACGGGCCCGTGCGCGACCTGGCCTTCGCCCCCGACTCCGGGTGGCTGACCTGGTCCCACCCCGGCATCGGCCGCTCCCTGCGGCAGATCAAAATCGCCCGGCTGTCGGACCGGCTGGTCGTGGACGTCACCAACGGCCGCTTCGAGGACGAGCAGCCGGTCTTCACCCGCGACGGCCGCTACCTCGCCTTCCTCTCCTGGCGCGGCTTCGACCCGGTCTACGACGTCCACACCGGCGACCTGTCCTTCCCGCTGGGCTGCCGCCCCTACCTCGTACCGCTGTCGTCGGCCACGCCCTCGCCGTTCGCGCTGTCGACCGAGGGCCGGCCGGCGGGCGGCGGGCTGGACCTGGACGACACGGGCGACCGGGAGGGCGCGGTGCTGGTGGAGGTGGAGGGGCTGGAGAGCCGGGTGACGCCGTTCCCGGTGGCGGCCTCCAAGTACTCCTCCCTGCACCCGGTCGGTGGCGGCGGCCTGGTGTGGCTG
>KL569549.1:43208-45329 GCA_000715685.1 Streptomyces lilacinus | reverse complement strand
GGCCGATCTCCGGCGCGCTCGGCGAGACGTTCGCCAACCCCACCGACACCTCGGGCCGCCCCACGCTCGAGCACTTCGACCTGGTCAAGGCCAAGCGCACCGAACTCACCGCCTCCATCGACTGGTACGCGGTCAGCGGCGACGGCACCCGCCTCGTGATCAACGACGAGGGCGACCTGCGCGTCGTCCCCGCCACCGACACCCCGGACGCCGATTCCACCGTCTACGTCGACATGCGGCGCATCCAGCACGAGGCCGACCCGGGCGCCGAGTGGCGGCAGTCCTACGCCGAGGCCGGGCGCATCATCCGCGCGTACTTCTGGGATCCCGGCATGTGCGGCATCGACTGGGACGCCGTGCTGGAGCAGTACCGTCCGCTCGTCGAACGCGTCGCCTCCCCCGACGAGTTCGCCGACCTGCTGCGCGAGGTCCTCGGCGAGCTCGGCACCTCCCACGCCTACGTCACCGCGGCCCGCCGCAACGAGGGCCCGCCCCACTACGCGCGCGCCATCGGGCTGCTCGGCGCCAACCTCACGCACCAGAAGGACGGCTCGTGGACCGTCCGGCGCGTCCTGCCCGGCGAGTCCTCCGACTCCAAGGCCCGCTCCCCGCTGGCCGGTTCGGGCATCCGCGAGGGCTGGGCGCTCACCCACGTCGACGGCCGGCCCGTGGACCCGGTCACCGGGCCGTACCCGCTGCTCGCCGCGGCGGGCGGCACGACCGTCGAGCTCACCTTCCGCCCGCCGGAGGGTGAGGAGCACGCGCGCCGCGTCGCCGTCGTCCCGCTGATCGACGAGCGGCCGCTGCGCTACCACGACTGGGTGACCAAGCGCCGCGCGGTCGTCCACGAGCTGAGCGACGGCAAGTGCGGCTACCTCCACATCCCCGACATGGGCGGCTCGGGCTGGGCCCAGTTCAACCGCGACCTGCGCATGGAGATGGCCCGCCCGGCCCTCATCGTCGACGTGCGCGGCAACGCCGGCGGCAACATCAGCGAGCTGGTGGTGGAGAAGCTCACCCGCACCATCATCGGCTGGGACCTCACCCGCGACGCCGAGCCCGTGTCGTACGCCAGCAACGCCCCGCGCGGGCCGGTCGTCGCCATCGCGGACGAGATGACCTCCTCCGACGGCGACATGATCACCGCCGCCTTCCGGCTGCAGGGCATCGGCCCGGTGGTCGGCCTGCGCACCTGGGGCGGCGTCGTCGGCATGACGGGCCGGCACCGGCTGGGCGACGGCACGCACATCACCGTGCCCATGAACGCCGCGTGGTTCGACGCGTACGGCTGGGGCGTGGAGAACCACGGCGTCGAGCCGGACATCGAGGTCGACCGCACCCCGCTGGACTGGGCCGAGGGCCGGCACAAGCAGTTGGACGACGCGGTGCGGGTGGCGCTCGACCTGCTGGAGCGGCACGGCTCGACGAACCCGCCCGACTACTCGGGCGTGCCGGACCTGCGCCGGCCGAAGCTGCCGCCGCGGGGGTGAGGACATATACGGACGAGGGGCCTGCCGGCATCGGGCAGGCCCCTCGTCACGTCAATGACGTCAGAGGCGGTCGTCGAACTCGTCCTGGATGTCGTCGAGGGACTGCTGACCCTTCTGCTGGCCCTGCTGCCCCTTCTGCTGGCCCTGCTGCCCCTTCTGGCGCAGCGCGTCCTGCGACTGCTGGCCGCTCTGCTGCGCCTTCTGCTTGGCCTGCTCGGCCTTCTGCTTGGCCTTCTGGGCCTTGTTCTGCATCTCGTCCTTCATGCCCATGCGGGTTCACTCCTAGGGGAGGTGGGGGGATCGGGCGCGACCAGCCTCACACGCCGGAACGAACCCCGCATTTCGATCAATAACGCTCCGTACTCAACCCCTTCGTACTCAACCCCTGCGTGCTCGCCGCGGTGTCCGCCGCCCCGCCCGCGCCCACCAGCCCCGGGCGCACCCCGCCCAGCCGGGACTGCACGCGCCGCATCTCGCGCGGGCCGCCGAGCGCGACGAGGGCCGGCAGCGCGGCCCGCAGCGGCTGCATCGCCCGCAGCCAGCCCTGGGCGTAGACGTGGGCCGAGCGGCGCTCGATGCCGGCCACCAGGCGGTCGACGGCGGGGGCGAGCGGCTGTCTCTTATACACATC
>KL569549.1:38805-42929 GCA_000715685.1 Streptomyces lilacinus | reverse complement strand
GATGTGTATAAGAGACAGCGTCGTACTCGTCGGCCCCGCGCACCATGTCGGTGTCGGTCCAGCTGAGGTAGCCCACCCCGACCCGTACGCCCCGGTGGGCGACCTCGGCGCGCAGGCTGTGCGCGTACGCCTCGACGCCCGCCTTGGACGCGCAGTAGGCGGTCATCATGGGCGCCGGGGTGATCGCGGCGAGGGAGGCGATCTGCAGCAGGTAGCCGCGGCTCTCGACGAGCGCGGGCAGGAAGGCGCGGCCGGTGACGGCGCTGCCGACGAGGTTGACCTCGACGACGCGCCGCCAGGCGGCGGGGTCCGAGCCCTCGAGCGGGCCGCCGGTGGCCACGCCCGCGTTGGCGACGACGACGTCGACCCGGCCGAAGCGGGCCACGACCTCCTCCGCGACGCGGGTCATGGCCTCGTGGTCGGTGACGTCGGCGTGCCAGGAGGCGGCGTCGGAGCGCAGCGTGCCGGCGACCCGGCGCAGCTCCGCGGGCTCCAACCCGACCAGCGCCACGGCCGCGCCGCGCGCCGCGAGCCGGCGGGCGAGCAGCTCCCCCACGCCGCGCGCGGCGCCGGTGACGACGGCGACCTGGCCGGCGAGCGAGCGCCGGGCGCTCATCGCGCGACCTCTTCCGCAGGCGCTGTGGTCGTACGGACCCGGGGCGCCCGCAGCAGCTGGTACTCGGCGAGGTCCACCCGCCGGGTGACCTTGCGGAACTCGGCCGTGGTGCCCGGCCAGACCGTGGTGTTGCGGCCCCGGGCGTCGAGGTACCAGCTGTCGCAGCCGGTGTTCCAGACCGTGCGCTCCATGCGCCGCTGGATCGTGCGGTTCCAGGCGCGGACGGCGGAGGGGCGGGCGTCGAGGGCGGCCCGGCCGCCGATGGTGTCGAGCTGGCGCAGGAAGTCGGCCATGTAGTTCAGCTGGGCCTCGATGATGAGGATCATCGAGTTGTTCCCGAGGCCGGTGTTGGGGCCGATGATGGTGAGGAAGTTGGGGAACCCGGCGGCGCTGGCGCCGCGCAGGGCCGCCATGCCGTCCTTCCACTCCTCCGCGAGCGTCGTGCCGTGCGCGCCGGTGACGCGCTCGCCGATGGGCATGTCGGTGATCCGGAAGCCGGTGCCGAAGACGATCACGTCGGCCCCGGTCTCCGTGCCGTCGGCGGCGACGAGCGTGGAGCCGCGCACCTCGGCGAGGCCGGAGGCGACGACGTCGACGTTGGGGCGGGCGAGGGCAGGGTAGTAGTCGTTGGACAGCAGGATGCGCTTGCAGCCGATGCGGTAGTCCGGCGTCAGCTTGGCTCTCAGCGCCGGGTCCTTGACGGCCTTGCGCATGTGGGACGCGGCCAGGCGCTCCATCATCCCCAGCTGGTCCGGCCACTTGGTGAAGAGACCGACCTGCAGCTCCCGCACGCTCCACAGCATGCCCCGGCGCAGCGCCCCCACGGCCGGCACCTTGCCGTGCAGCCACTGCTCGGCGGCGGTGATGCGGCGGTCGGCGCGCGGCAGCACCCAGGGCGGGGTGCGCTGGAAGAGCGTGAGGCGGGCGACGTCCGGCTGGACGGCCGGCACGATCTGGGCGGCGGAGGCACCGGTGCCGATCATCGCGACGCGCTTGCCGCGCAGGTCGATGCCGTGGTCCCAGCGGGCGGAGTGGAAGACGGCGCCGGGGAAGTCGGCCAGGCCCGGGACGTCGGGGATCCGGGGGTCGGAGAGCGGCCCGGTGGCGGAGACGACGACATCGGCGGTCCAGTCGCCGCCGGCGGTGTGCACGTCCCAGCGCAGCCGCTCGGTGTCCCAGGTCAGGGACAGGACCTCGGAGTTGAGGCGCAGGTGCGGTCGGAGGCCGTAGGTGTCGGTGACCCGTTCCAGGTAGGCGCGGATGTGCGGCTGGCCGGAGAAGGCGCGCGGCCACTCGGGGTTGGGGGCGAAGGAGAACGAGTAGAGGTGGGAGGGCACGTCGCAGGCGCAGCCGGGATAGGTGTTGTCGCGCCAGGTGCCGCCGACGGAGTCCGCCCGCTCGAGGACGACGAAGTCGGTGACGCCCTCGCGGCGCAGCCGCACGGCCGCGCCCAGCCCGCCGAACCCGGATCCGATCACCGCCACGCGTACGTGCTCGACCATTGCCGTCCGCCTCCCCGGAGAAGCACCGCTCGACCGCGCCAGCGTTCACTGGCACGATCGGAGCCTAGGACAGGGGCGGGCGGCGGCGATAGAGGCGCGGGGCAAGGAAGTTACCGGCGGTCGCACGTAGGCTGCCCGCGTGGCGAACGACGGCGTGACGAACGACGAGCACGCGCAGCGGCGCGAGTACCGGATGGGCGAGCTGGCCGAGGAGGCCGGCATCACGGTCCGTACGCTGCGCTTCTACCGGGAACGCGGGCTCATCCCGCCACCGCGCCGCGAGGGCCGCATCGCCTGGTACGACGACCACCACCTGGCCCGGCTGCGCACCGTCGCCGCGCTGCTGGACCGCGGCCACACCCTCGGCGGCATCGCCGAACTGCTGGCCGCCTTCGAGTGCGGCCGCGACGTGGCCGAACTCCTCGGCACGCCCTGGTCGGAGGAGACCGCGGTCCGCCTCAGCCCCGAGGAACTCGCCGACCGCTTCGCGGGCGAGGTCACCCCCGAGAACCTCTCCGCCGCCCTCGCCATCGGCTACCTCGCCGTCGACGGCGAGGAGATCGTCCACATCAGCCGCCGCCTCCTCGACGCCTCCACCACCCTCGTCCGCGCCGGCATCCCCCTCGCCGCCGTCCTCACCGCGGCCCGCGCGGCCCGCACCCACGCGGACGCGCTGGCCGCGGTCTTCGCGGAGCTGGTCGACGCCCACGCACCGGGGAAGCTGGCGGAGCTGCGCCCCGTCGCGAAGGCGGTGGTGGACGCGGAATTCTCCCTGGCGATGGACCGCCGGCTCAGGACTTCGGAGCCTCCGGAAGCTTCGGCATGAGCGGCAGCTCTGCGTGCTCGACGGTGTACCCGCCCTTGGTGACGGGCGCGTAGGGGGCGGGCGCCATGCAGGTGCCGACCTCGGCCATGGTGGGCGGCTTGTCCCCGTGCGGCACGAGGTTGTTCACGGCCCAGGAGAACCCCACCCGGTCCTTCGACCGCGGCTTGTCCTTGCCCCCGTCGTAGACGCTGAAGCCGAGCCGCTTGCCCACCCAGTCCGGCCCACCGGGGCTGACCTTGGTGATGACGGCGGTGAGGCTGGCGGTGTGCGGCCCGGTGACGAGGCAGTCGACCTTGCCCTCCGCCGTGTGGGTGACCCCTTCGTCGGCGAAGAAGTGCGACACCTTCACCGTGCCGCGCGCGTCGGTGGGCATCCCGCTGGGAATCCCGGGCAGCGGCACGCTGTAGGGCGCGGCCTGGGCGTCGAAGCTGAACGAACGGACGTCCTTGTCCGGCGAGAACGGAAGCCTGAACTCCGAACTGCCGGTGACGCGCGCAAGCTTGGGTTTGCTGTCGCTGTCGGCGGTGGCGACCGAGGCACCGCCGAGGGTGACGGTCGCGGCGAAGGCGGCGACGACGGCTGCGGTCTTGCGCGGGGAAGTGGACATGGCTGCTGCGGCTCCTGGGACTTGGGGAAGTGGGCCTGCAGCCATCCTTCAAGAGCGGCCGCGCACTCCCATCACCCCCGAGACGTAAACCGCCTCACGGCCTCCCCCGCACGGCGGTCCCCCTGAGACGGAGGAGCACAGACCGGACCGCGCGCCCCCCTGAACGCCACGCGCTACGGCCGGGGGTCCGCTTCTGAGCCCAAAGTCATGCAAACGGCCGCGAGTTGGCCGGAGGGCCGATAGGTTCATCCTCATGACGTGGCATTGCGCCACAGACCTTCCCTCAGGTCAGCTCGTCGCGTTCCGGGGCTCCAGCCAGGGGCCTCGGGCGCGAGCCTGAACGCGTCGTGTCCCGAGGCCCCTTCGTGGAGCCTCGCAACCGGCGAGCCTCCGACCGGAGGGAAAGGCGCGGCATGGCGCGTCATAGGAAGCCGAAGCCGCCTGTCGACTGGGACAAGGGAAAGCGCTGGGCGCAAGCAGTCACCCACTGGGTGGAGCTGCTTGCGGCCCTCATCGCGCTGACGTTGTTCTTGATCGGCAAGGCATGACCGGCGGGGCCTACAGCCAATAGGC